>NZ_VFUW01000004.1:0-524538 GCF_006441385.1 Mesorhizobium sp. B2-4-18
CTTGCTCTCCTTGCAAAGGGCCGAAAGTGTAACCCATCTATCCGGAATGAACTGTCACCCATCTCTCGGGAAGGGCACTTTTCGCCGGGCGCTTCTGGGTGCAGTCTAGCATACTAGCATCTCGACTATCGAACCTTAATCCGTCTTCTCGCCGGTCCGACGGAGTAGCAGCCATGGCCGGTGGATCAGGATGCAAGATTTCCGGCGCACTCAGGCGTGCGTTCCGCAAACGGTCCTGTTTGCTCCGGAACCTCCCGGCTCGCGATGCGTTACCCGGCGTCTCATCATAGATCCCCGCCAGGATTTTCTCCGAGAACCCGCGTCCAATCAGGAGCCCGCTTCATGTATGACAAGTTGTTTCATCCGCCCGTCGCACTGACCGTCGGTCTCGGCTTCAAGCGCGAAATCGCCTCGCTGGCCGAAATGCACGATTTCCTGACCAACTGGACGACCTCCCGACGTGGTCCGCTTTATCGCAATGCCGTCGAGGCGTGCAGCCTGGCCCTGGAAGGCTGCATCACGAGGGACGAGGCGCGCCATGCGCTTGTTGAATTCGCGGAAGCCACCGGTATTCTCTGGCCCGAGATCGAGCAGGTCATCGTGGCGCGCGCCGTCGCACGAGGCCATGGCGGCTACGCCGCCTGATCGTTCGAGCTGTCATTGCGATGGCCAGTTCGTACGGCCGCTCCCCCGAAAGCCCGGCTTGGCCCTCCGAGCCGAGCTTTCCATTCCATCTTGCGGAGGGGCCGCGGTCAATCGCACCAGCTCGATGAGATGACGAGCGATGCCTCGAAGATCTGGCGCCCGCTCTCGTCGCGCACCTTCACGGTAATGGCCGTTCGGTCGTTTTCGATCATCTCGTCGCGAATGATGTCGGGCAGGATGAGAATTGCCTCTTGCCGCAGACGCTCGCGCGTGTCGAACACCTGACCATGGTCGTCCACCGTCAGGCCATCGCCATTGTAAAGGTCGAGAAAGTATCTGGGCATGATGCGGCCGGATCCCGAGCTGATGAATGTCCCAAAAGAGACTTGATCGACAATTCGCGGGCTAAGCCGTTGTTCCATCAGAGATGATCTTCGTTGGCGAATAAGCGCCTTCTAACAAATGTTAATGCCCGCCGGCGCCCGACGACCTAGTGCTTCGGTAGCCGCCCCTTGCTTTCGACAGTTGGCGATCGGCTCTGAGCCCTTTCGCTGGAGATAGCGGTGCTGGAATCCCTGTATCTGAATCTCGCCCAGCACGACGCGCTTTCCGATGCCGAAAAGGCGCTGCTGGCTGAGGCCATGACTTTCGAGCGGCATTTCGCGGTCGGGCAGGATATCGTCGCATCGGGCGCGCGGCCCACCTATTCGACCCTGATCCTCGACGGTTTGGCAGCGCGCTACAAGGTGCTCGAGAATGGCGGCCGGCAGTTCACCTCGCTGCAGGTGCCTGGCGATTTCGTCGATCTCCATGCCTTCCTCCTGAAGACGATGGATCACGGCATCGTTGCCATGTCGCCCTGTCATGTGATGTTCGCCGATCACAGCCGGCTTCGCGCCCTCACCGAGGAAGCGCCGCATCTGACGCGGCTGCTGTGGCTGGACACGCTGGTCGACGGCGCCATCCATCGCGAGTGGATCGTGGCGATGGGCCGCCGCTCCAAGACCTCACACCTGGCCCATCTCCTCTGTGAGCTTTTCGTACGGCTGCAGGTGGTGCAGCGCACCAACGGCATGAGCTTTCACCTGCCGCTCTCACAGGCCGAGCTGGCCGATGTGCTCGGTCTTTCCGTCGTACACATGAACCGCGTCATCGGCGCCTTGCGCAAAGTCGGCGTCGTCACTTGGGCAAATCACACGGTGACCATCCTGGATTGGCACAGGCTCCAGGAAATCGCCGAGTTCGATCCGACCTATCTCAGCCTGACGCGGGAGCCGCGGTAGAGCGTTCCCAGCAAGGCCGCAAAGCGCGGCGGCATATCCTTCCCGGCAATCCGCGTCGACGAGCTGCTCTTCGACGGCGAGCCGCGCCGGAAACCTTTATAGAATTCCTATTTCTTTCCCATCCGCCCCGTCTCGAACCTTTATGGCGATCGGGTCATATTCACGTCGAGCAAAAGCCCTCGGACGCCGCCCAGTGCAGTGCGCCGTCTCACGGTATTGCCGACCTGTCTTTGGCAGGCGAACAGTAGAAACTGGAAGCAAGGAAAAGCACAATGGACATTATTGTTCTTGGGATCGGGGTTTTGTTCTTCGGCCTGTCCATCGTCTACGTCAAAGCTTGCGACAGAATTTAAGCTGAAGGATCGAATCATGCTTGTCGATTACATCCTCGGCGGTGGCGTGACCTTGTTCCTGCTCGCCTACCTCACCTACGCGCTCATTCGTCCAGAACGCTTCTGAAGGCACGGAAAGCCACAGCCATGACACTGAACGGATGGATACAGATCTTGGTCTTTTGCGGGATCCTCGTTTTGCTTGTGAAGCCGCTTGGCTTCTACATGCACCGCGTCTTCAATGGCGATCGCACACCGCTTTCACCGGTCCTCGGCCCGCTCGAGCGCGGGCTCTACCGCATTTGCGGAACCAGCGAGCGGGAAGAACAGCACTGGACCACCTATGCGGTGGCTCTCCTGATGTTCAACCTGGCGGGCTTCCTGCTGCTCTATGTCCTGCAACGCCTGCAAGGCAGTCTGCCCTACAATCCGGCCGGCATGAGCGCGGTCGACCCAGCGCTCGCCTTCAACACCGCCGTAAGCTTCACGACCAACACCAACTGGCAGAACTACGGCGGCGAAAGCACGATGTCCTACCTCGTGCAGATGGCCGGGCTGACGGTCCAGAATTTCGTTTCGGCCGCCACCGGCATCGCCATTGCAATCGCGCTGATCCGCGGCTTCGCCCGCGCTTCCGGAAGATCGATCGGCAATTTCTGGGTCGATATGACGCGCGCCACGCTCTATGTGCTCTTGCCGCTCTGCGTCGTGCTCACCCTGGTCTATGTCTGGCTCGGCATGCCGCAGACGTTGGGGCCTTACGTGGACGCCACGACGCTTGAGGGCGTCAAGCAGACTATCGCGCTGGGGCCGGTGGCCTCGCAGGTCGCCATCAAGATGCTCGGCACCAATGGCGGCGGTTTCTTCAATGCCAATGCCGCACATCCATTCGAAAATCCCGACGCCATCTCCAACCTGATCCAGATGCTGTCGATCTTCGTCGTCGGCGCCGCATTGACCAACGTCTTCGGCCGCATGGTCGGCAATCAGCGCCAGGGCTGGGCGATCCTCGCCTCGATGGGCGTGCTGTTCATCGTTGGCGTCGCTGTCTGCTATTGGGCGGAAGCCGCGGGCAATCCGCTGGTGCATGCGCTGGGCATCGACGGCGGCAACATGGAAGGCAAGGAGACCCGCTTCGGCATCGCGCTCTCGGCTTTGTTCGCCGTCATCACGACGGCCGCTTCCTGCGGCGCGGTCAACGCCATGCACGATAGCTTCACCGCGCTCGGCGGCATGGTTCCGCTCATCAACATGCAACTCGGCGAGGTCATCGTGGGCGGCGTCGGCGCCGGCTTCTACGGCATGCTGATGTTCATCCTGATCGCCGTCTTCGTTGCCGGCCTGATGGTCGGCCGCACGCCCGAATATCTCGGCAAGAAGATCGAGGCGAAGGAGGTCAAGATGGCGATGCTGGCGATCCTGTGCCTGCCGCTGGCGATGCTGATCTTCACGGCGATCGCGGTGGTGCTGCCGAGCGCGGTGGCGTCGATCGCCAATGGCGGGCCGCACGGCTTCTCCGAGATTCTCTACGCCTACACCTCGGCGGCGGCCAACAACGGTTCGGCTTTCGGCGGCCTCAGCGGCAACACGCCCTGGTACAACATCACGCTCGGCATCGGCATGCTGATGGGCCGCTTCCTGGTCATCATCCCGGCGCTTGCCATCGCCGGCGCGCTGGCGGCGAAGAAGACCGTCCCCGCCTCAGCCGGCACCTTCCCGACCGACGGCCCGCTGTTTGTCGGGCTGCTGGTCGGCGTCATCGTCATCGTCGGCGGCCTGACCTTCTTCCCGGCGCTCGCCGTCGGACCTGTCGTCGAGCACCTGGCGATGATCCATGGACAGACATTCTGAGGCAGACATGTCCTGGTTCAGCAACAAGCGCCGCAGTATCAGGCATCGGGCCAATCCGGGGAAGGAGGGGCTGCCGCCTCCCTTCCCGACCATGTCGACGTTTCTTGGGCTTGCCGCCGCCATGATCGCGCTTTGGCTGCTGGCCTACGGGCTTCCTCATCTTTTTTCGGTATCCGACCAATCGCCGCCGCACACCAACACTGAAGCCGGAGCTTCAAAATGAGCCAGTCAAAGTCAGCCAGCATCATGGATGCCGGCATCCTGTGGCCCGCCATCGGCGGCGCCTTCCGCAAACTCGATCCGCGCACGCTGGCCCGCAACCCGGTGATGTTCGTCGTCGCCGTCGTCTCGGCGCTGACATCGGTGCTGTTCGTCAAGGACCTCGTCACCGGCGGCGGTGATTTGCTGTTCACGCTGCAGATCATCATCTGGCTGTGGTTCACGGTGCTGTTCGCCAATTTCGCCGAAGCCGTCGCCGAAGGGCGCGGCAAGGCGCAGGCGGATTCGCTGCGCAAGGCTCGCACCGAAACCCAGGCCAAGCTTTTGACCGGCGAGCACCGCACCAGGTTCAAGCTGGTACCCGGCACCAGCCTGAAGGTCGGCGATATCGTTCTCGTCGAGGCCGGCGACATCATCCCGTCCGATGGCGAGGTGGTGGAAGGCGTCGCCTCGGTCAACGAGGCGGCGATAACAGGCGAATCCGCGCCGGTGATCCGCGAATCCGGCGGCGACCGATCGGCCGTCACCGGCGGCACGCAGGTGCTGTCGGACTGGATCCGCGTGCGCATCACCGCCGCCGCGGGCCACACATTCCTCGACCGCATGATCTCGCTGGTCGAAGGCGCCGAGCGCCAGAAGACGCCCAACGAGATCGCGCTCAACATCCTGCTCGTCGGCATGACGCTGATCTTCGTGCTGGCCACAGCGACCATCCCGAGCTTTGCCCACTACTCGGGTGGCTATATTTCGGTGACCGTGCTCGTCGCGCTGTTCGTGACGCTTATCCCGACCACGATCGGCGCGCTGCTGTCGGCCATCGGCATTGCCGGCATGGACCGGCTGGTGCGCTTCAATGTGCTGGCCATGTCGGGTCGCGCCGTCGAAGCCGCCGGCGACGTCGACACGCTGCTCCTCGACAAGACCGGCACCATCACGCTCGGCAATCGCCAGGCGACGGAATTCCGCCCGGTCAAGGGCGTCAGCGAGCAGGAACTGGCGGACGCGGCACAGCTTGCCTCGCTCGCCGACGAGACGCCGGAAGGCCGCTCGATCGTGGTGCTGGCCAAGGAGAAGTATGCCATCCGTGCCCGCGACATGGCGACATTGCATGCTGCTTTCGTGCCCTTCACCGCGCAGACCCGCATGAGCGGCGTCGACATCGACGGTTCGTCGGTACGCAAGGGCGCGGTCGATTCCGTGCTCGCCCATGTCAGCCAGACGACATCGGCCAGCCGCGCGACGCGCCCGAACAGCGACACGATCAGGGATTTGCAGGCGATCGCCGACGACGTCGCGAAATCCGGCGGCACGCCGCTGGCGGTCGAGCGGGACGGGCGCCTGCTGGGTATCGTGCACCTCAAGGACATCGTCAAAGGCGGCATCCGCGAGCGTTTCGCCGAGCTGCGCAAGATGGGCATCCGCACGGTCATGATCACCGGCGACAACCCGATGACGGCAGCCGCCATCGCGGCCGAAGCCGGCGTCGACGACTTCCTTGCCCAGGCGACACCGGAGGACAAGCTGAAGCTGATCCGCGACGAGCAGGCCAAGGGCAAACTGGTCGCCATGTGCGGCGACGGCACCAACGATGCGCCAGCCCTTGCGCAAGCCGATGTCGGCGTCGCCATGAACACCGGCACGGTCGCTGCTCGCGAGGCCGGCAATATGGTCGACCTCGACAGCGATCCGACCAAGCTTATCGAGATCGTCGAAATCGGCAAGGCGCTGTTGATGACCCGCGGCTCGCTGACTACCTTCTCGATCGCCAATGACGTGGCCAAGTATTTCGCCATCATCCCGGCCATGTTCGCCGTCTTCTACGTCGCGCCCGGCCAGACCACAGGTCCGCTGCAAGCGCTCAACATCATGCATCTGGCGACACCGCAGAGCGCCATCCTGTCGGCCATCATCTTCAACGCGCTGATCATCATCGCGCTGATCCCGCTGTCGCTGCGCGGTGTGAAGTACCGGGCGATCGGCGCGGGTGCGCTGCTCAGCCGCAACCTTCTCGTCTACGGTCTCGGCGGCATCGTCGTGCCGTTCGTCGGCATCAAGACAATCGACATGGCCGTCACCGCCCTTGGCCTTGCATAAGGATCATTCCGATGCTCAAGCAGATCAGACCCGCGATCATCATGATCGTTTTCTTCACCGTGCTGACCGGGCTCGTCTATCCCATCGGCATGACCGGCATCGCCCAGGCGCTGTTCCCGCGCCAGGCCAATGGCAGCCTGATCGAGAGGGGCGGCAAGGTGATCGGCTCCGAACTGATCGGCCAGGCTTTCGCCAGCGACACGTATTTCCACGGACGGCCGTCGGCTGCCGGCAACGGCTACGATGCCAGCGCCTCCGGCGGCTCCAACCTCGGTCCGACCAACCCGAAGCTGATCGAGCGCATCAAGGGCGACGCGGAAAAGCTGAAGTCTGAGAACCCGGACCAGCCGGTGCCGATGGACCTGGTGACGACGTCCGGCAGTGGCCTTGATCCGCAGATCAGTCCCGAGGCCGCTTATTTCCAGGTTCCGCGCGTGGCCAAGGCAAGGCGCATCGACGAGGCCAAGGTCAAGGCGCTCGTCGACGGCCAGGTCGAGGACCGGGAATTGGGCGTGCTCGGCGAGCCGGCGGTTAATGTGCTGGCCCTCAACCTGGCGCTGGATGCCGCGAAGTAGGTGATGTCTGGCGCCGGGGATCGACACGGTCCCCGGCGCCATTCATGATCGGACCCGATGCCGGACGACAGAAGCTACGTCGAAAACAGACCATCTCCCGACGCGCTGCTAGAGCATGCCGTGCGGGAAGGGCGCGGCCGTCTGCGCATATTCCTGGGCGCGGCACCTGGTGTCGGCAAGACTTACGAGATGCTGATGTCGGGTCGTGCCAGGGTGGCCGACGGTGCCGACGTGGTGATCGGCGTGGTCGAGACGCATGGCCGCAAGGAAACACAGGCCCTGGTCGAGGGGTATGAAGTCATTGCCCGCCGCAGGGTCGACTACAAGGGGCGCGTCCTTGACGAGATGGATATCGATGCCATCCTTGCCCGGCGTCCGGTGCTGGTCCTGGTCGACGAACTCGCCCACACCAACGCGCCCGGCAGCCGCCACCCCAAGCGCTATCTCGATGTCCAGGAAATCCTGGCGCGGGGCATAGATGTCTATACGACGCTGAACATCCAACATGTCGAAAGCCTGAACGACGTCGTCGCCCAGATTACCCGGGTCAGGGTGCGCGAGACGGTTCCAGACTCCATCATCGACCAGGCGGATGATGTCGAGATCATCGATCTGACACCCGACGACCTGATCAAGCGGCTGGAGGAGGGCAAGGTCTATTTCCCCAACACCGCGCAGCGTGCCGTCGAGAACTATTTTTCGCCTGGCAATCTGACGGCGTTGCGGGAACTGGCGCTGCGCCGTACCGCCCAGCGCGTCGACGAGCAACTGCTCAACCACATGCAGTCCCACGCCATCCAGGGTCCGTGGGCGGCGGGGGAGCGGGTTCTTGTCTGCGTCGATGCCCGTTCGGGCGGGGCAGCCCGCATTCGCTACGCACGCAGGCTGGCCGACAGGCTTCGTGCACCCTGGACGGCGCTTCATGTCGACACGCCTCGCTCCGCCGGCATGTCCGAGGATGACAAGGACAGGCTCGCCACACTGCTGCGCCTTGCCGAGCAGCTCGGTGCCGAGGTGACGACCATCCCGGGCCAGAGCGTCGCGCAGGACATCGTTCGCCATGCGACGGCCAACAATTTCACCCACATCGTGGTCGGCAGGCCGACCCGGTCGCGCTGGCGCGAACTGATCGAAGGGTCGCTCACCTATGATCTGATCCGCAATGCCGGCGACATCAGCGTCCATGTCATCTCCGGAACGGAGCGGGACACCGAAACGTCTTCCAGGAGAGTGAACGCGGCAGCCGAGGAAAGGCATTTCCAGGCCAAGCCGTATTTGCTCGCCACGGCTTACGTTGCCGGATCATTGGCCGTCAGCACCGTTCTCGACCAGTTCCTCGACGTTCGCAATCTGGCGATCGTCTTCCTGCTCTCCGTGCTGACGTCGGCGGTGGCTGGTGGTCTCTGGCCGGCGCTTTACGCCTGTTTCCTCAGTGTCCTTGCCTTCAACTATTTTTTCCTCGAGCCACGCTACACGCTGACGATCCGCGATCCCGAGAGCATCGTCGCGATTGCCGTCTTCGTCGCCGTTGCCGTCATCGCCAGCAACCTGACGGCGCGCGTGCAGCGTCAGGCCGCCGCCGCCCGCTCGCGGGCGCGGGCAACCGAGGACATCTATCTGTTCTCCAAGAAGCTCGCAGGCGCCGGCACGCTCGACGACGTGCTCTGGGCCACCGCCTTCCAGATCGCCTCGATGCTGAAGGTGCGCGTGGTGCTGCTGCTGCCGGAAGACGGCACGATCACCGTCAAGGCAGGCTATCCGCCCGACGACACGCTGGCCGAGGCCGACATTGCCGCCGCACGCTGGGCCTGGGAGCACAACCGTGCCGCCGGACGCGGCGCCGACACGCTTCCTGGCGCCAAACGCCTCTATCTTCCCTTGCGCACGGGACGCACCGCAATCGGCGTCATCGGCCTCGACAATGACAAGCAGGGCCCGCTTCTGACGCCCGAGCAGCAGCGGCTGCTCGACGCGCTGGCCGATCAGGCGGCGGTGGCGATCGAACGCATCCAGCTCGTCGCCGATGTCGACCGCGCCAAGCTCGCGGCCGAAGCCGACCGGCTGCGCTCGGCGCTGCTGACCTCGATTTCGCATGACCTGAAAACGCCGCTCGCCGCCATCATGGGCGCGGCCGGCACGCTCAAGGAATTCGCGCCCGACCTCCCCGAGCAGGACAGGGCCGAGCTCCTGTCGACCGTGATCGACGAATCGGAGCGGCTGAACCGCTTCATCGCCAACCTGCTCGACATGACCAAGATCGAATCCGGGGCGATGGAGCCGAACTACGCCCTCCATTATGTCGGCGATATCGTCGGCACGGCGCTCGACCGTGCCCGCAAGATCACCAGCGAGCACAAGATCGAGGTCGATATTCCGCCCGACCTGCCGATGCTGCGGCTCGATCCCGTGCTGTTCGAACAGGTCCTGTTCAACCTTCTCGACAATGGCTCGAAATATTCGCCGCCCGCCTCGACGATCCGCGTCCAGGCCTGGGCCGACAATGGCTCCGTCATCGTGCGGATCATGGACGAGGGACCGGGCATTCCGGCGCAGGACCTGGAACGTGTCTTCGATACCTTCTACCGGGTGCGCAAGGGCGATCAGGTACGCGCCGGCACCGGGCTCGGCCTGTCGATCTGCCGTGGCTTCGTCGAGGCGATGGGCGGCACGATCGCGGCCGCCAACCGGACCGACCGCCCCGGTGGCGCCTTCACCATCAGGATGCCGGTGCCGGCGCAAGCGCGCGATATCGGCAACCGCGGCGACGAGCCCGGCATGGATCAGCCTCGATGACCAATTCGAATGTCAGGATACTGGTCGTCGACGACGAGCCGCCGATCCGCAAGCTGCTGCGGGTCGGCCTTGGCAGCCAGGGTTACGCGGTCAGCGAGGCGCCGAACGCCAAGGCGGCGATCGAGCTGATGGAACAGGAGACGCCGGATCTCGTGCTGCTCGATCTCGGCCTGCCCGGCATGGGGGGCCATGAACTCCTGCGCAAATGGCGGGAGGAGGGCGTCGACGTTCCCGTCGTCATCCTCTCCAGCCGTACCGACGAGGCCGGCATCGTCAGCGCGCTCGAACTCGGCGCCGACGACTATGTCACCAAGCCGTTCGGCATGAACGAACTGGTGGCACGCATCCGGGTGGCGCTGCGCCACAAGTTCCAGCAACAGGGTGAGAAGCCGATATTCCAGAGCGGTGACCTCAGCGTCGATCTGGTCAAGCGCGTCGTCAAGGTGGAGGACAGGGAGGTAAAGCTCTCGCCGAAAGAGTACGACATACTGCGCATCCTGGTGCAGCATGCCGGCAAGGTGCTGACCCACCACTTCATCCTGAAGCAGATCTGGGACGACTCGACAGACGTGCAGTACCTCAGGGTCTATGTCCGCCAGCTCAGGCAGAAGATCGAAAAAACCCCCGACCAGCCGCGCTACATCACCACCGAGACCGGTGTCGGCTATCGCCTGCGTGTCGAGTGAAATAGCCTGTCCGATAAACCTGCGTCAGCCGATCGCCTCCAGAGGCCGATTTGCCGCCGCCGATATCCGCAAGGCGGCGAGACAGCCCAGAATGCCGAACGGCACGAAGGCAAGGAACAGCCAGCTCGCGACATTGGCCGCCGCGTCGTGATTCAGGCCTTGCGAAAAGCCGCTGGCATTGGCGACGATGCCGGCAATAGCGGCGCCCACGGCATAGCCGATGCGCTGCATGGTCGGCACCGCCGCCGAGGCGATGGTCTGCTCGTCGTCCGGTGCGGAGGCGACGATGACGCGGGTCAGGAACGGCCAGGCAATGCCGAAGCCGCCGCCCTGCAGCAGGGCGCAGACCAGGATCAGCGGGATCGAGCCCAGCGGTATCGTGTAGGCGAAGCCGGCGATGCCCGCCGCGATCATCAGCGCGCCGCAGACGATGATCAGCCTTTCGCGTCGCGGCGGCGCGTTGGCGACGAGGATCGACAGGATCGACCAGGCGATCGATTCGGCGGCAATGATGTAGCCGGTGGTCAGCAGCGGAATGTCGTGCAGGCTGGTCAAGAGCAGCGGCCCGTAGACGCCGAAGGAGCAGGTCGCGATGGAAAAGGCGGCGACCATCGTCATGCCGGCGCCGACCGGCGTGCGCCAGGAGAACAGCCGCGCCGGGAACAGCCTGGAGCGCGGCTTCAGCGCATCGACGTAGAAAAACAGCGCGAGGCCCGTCAGGCCTAGCACGATCAGCAGCGAGGAACGCAACAGGGCGATGTCGACGCCGGCCGAGGCGATCAGCACCACGGCGACGGCAAGGCAGCCAAGCGCCACGAAAGGGAAGGGCGGTGCCTTGCCGGCACTCGTGCTGGGTTTCTTCGCCTCCGGCGTGTTGAGTACGAGGAAGCTTGCCAGCGCCATGGCGGTGCCGCCGAGTGTGAAGACGCCGAAGGCCCAGCGCCAGGACAGCAATTCGGTCATAACAGCGCCAAGCAACGGGCCGCTGAAAGCAGCAACGCCCCAGATAGCCGACATGATACCGAAAAGCTGCGGCCAGATGGCACGCGAAAACAGCCGCTCGACCGATACGAAGGCCAGCGACACCAGCGCGCCGCCGCCGAGGCCCTCGATCAAGCGGCCGGCAAGGAACAATTGCATTGAGGGCGAGGTGGCGCAGATCAGCGCGCCGGCGGCATAAAGCAGGGCCGCGACCACCATGTTGGTGCGCAGCGGAACATAACTCACCAGGCGTCCGGCGGCGGCACCGGCGACGATGGCGCCGAGTTCGTAGATCGCCAGGGACCAGCCGACGAGCTGTACGCCGGCCAGTTCGCCGACCATGGCCGGCATGACCGTCGCCACCATCGTCTCATTGGTGGCGTGCAGCAGGATGCCGAGGCTGATGAAGCAGAAGCGGGCGAGATCGCCGCTTGCCCACAATGCGCGCCAGTCGACCTTGTTGCTGGTGATTTCAGTCATGTTCACCCCTGCCTTTGCCTATCTCGCTTGTAGCGCATGGCGCCAGAGGCCAGTGCGGGCTTCCGGCAGGACCATAAGGATCGACAGCGCCGTACCAGGCGCTGCCTACCCAAGGGCAGGCTTCTAAAACCTCAAGTATGGTTGAGTTCAAGCGGCTTTTTTGCAGACGTTCGCGAAGCCTCTCAATTTCGCTGCGGAAGCCGCCCTTATGGTCCAGTCAATTCTCGGTGCTGCGCAACTGGAATTGGCTGACGCCGATGGCGAGATTGATGCCGGTCTGCGTCTGCAGGCTGAGCGGCTGCAGGGTAAAGGCCTGCGAGGAGCCGCCGACCAGGAGATTGGCGCCGGCGCCGACGGCGGCGGTCACTTCGGCGCTGGCGCCGATATAGTCACCGGCCAATGCACCCGGCGCGTAGATGTTCTTCAGCGGCGTCAGCACCAGCCAGCGCATCACCGCCTGCTTGGTCGTGCCAATATCGAGTCCGTATTTGTTGACGGCGCCGAAATAGGCTTCCGGCGCGAAGCTCCTGTCGGCCGGGGTGAAGGTGCAGCTCAAATCCTTGCTCGAGCCGAAGATGAAGCCGGTGCCGCCTGAAATGGCGCATTCAAGCGCACCGAGTTCGATACCTTGGTCCTGCGCTCGTGCGGCGCCCGCAAGCATGATCGTGGTCGCGGCAGCGGCGATGGCTGTCCTGAACATGGCGGTCCCCTCAAAATCAAACGGCGCGGAACCATACTATCTGGTTCCGCGCCGCAGGGTGAGGGGTCGTGGAGCGCGTGGCTCCGTGCAATCACTTGAGCGAGTGGATCAGCTCCAGCGAGGTGACGGCGACCGCCAGGTTGACGCCGGTCTGCGCCTGGACGCTGAGTGGCTCCAGCATGAAGGCGCTGTCGAAGCCACCGACCAGCAAGTTGGCGCCGCCACCGGTGACGACGCTCGCCTCGGCGTTGACGCCGTAGTAGCTGCCGGCAAGGTCGCCCGCGTCACGGTCGCGGGTCGCGGCAAACACCGCCCAGACCAACTGGCCCTGGTGCGTCTTGCCGAGATCGACGCCGAGTTTCGAGATGACGCCGGTGTAAATTTCAGACGGCCCGTGATGATAGGGCCGGAACACACAGGACACGCCCTTGTTGGAGGTCACGAGATAGCCGGTGCCGCCATCGATGGTGCAGTCGAGCGTGCCGAGCTGCAACCTGCCGGCGCTGGCCGGGGCGGCAGCGAACATAGTCGTTGCAAGGGCGGCGGCGCAGACGAGTTTCTTGATCATGGGAGGGTCCTTTCGCAATCAGTCTTCAGTAACGTCTCGAGCGCCGCGACCGTTCCGCCGAAAACTTGGCGCGAACAAGGCGAGGGTTAACGGCTTGTCGCGGGGTTAATACAGGGTTGCCGGATTGGCGGCGATCTTCAACGCCGCGTGTCCTTTCGGATACGCACGATGCAGTGCGCACCTTGCCGTGGGCCTGATGAGCCGACGTCAGCTGACGCGGGCGAGGCCATCCTTGGCCGGCTGGTAGCTGGGGTTGAGGCGCACAGCCTCGCGATAGGCCTTCGCCGCCTTTGCCTTGTCGCCGCGCCGTTCGTAGATCAGCGCCTGGTTGGCCCAGGCCTCGGCGTTCTGGCCGTCGAGCTTGATGGCCATGTTGAAATCGGAGAAGGCGTTATCCTCGTCGCCGGTCGCCAGATAGGAGAGGCCACGGCCGTTGTAGGGTTCGGCGGCGTCGGGGGCCAGCGAGATGGCGGTCGAGAAATCCTCAATGGCGAATTTGTGCTGGCCCTGGCTCTGATAGATCAGGCCGCGATTGTGATAGGCGCGGGCGTCCGTCGTGTCGAGCTGGATCGCCTTCTGGAAGTCGTTGAACGCATCCTGGGTGCGGCCCGCCTTACGGTAGAGATTGCCGCGGCCGATATAGGCGGCGTCATAATTGCCGTTGATCTGGATCGAGCGATTGTAGTCGGCAAGGGCTGCTTCCTGGTTGCCGAGGAAACGCTGGATGAGGGCCCGGTTCGAATAGGCCTGGTAGAAATTCGGATTGAGCTGGATGGCCTGGTTGAAATCCTTGAGCGCCGCCTGGTACTGGCCGCCGCGGCCATAGGCCGAGCCGCGGACATTATAGCCTTCCGGATCCTGGGGATTGCGCTGGATGACCGCCGACAGCGAGGAGATGTTCTCGCTCGACCCTTGCGCCTTGTCGATGTTGTTGAATTCACCGGCCGGGCCCGATGTCTGGCAGCCGGCAAGCACCAGTCCGGAAAGCAGGGCCGCTGTCAGGGCGAAACCACGCAATGCGGTCCCGCGCTCCACGCTTGTTGCGTTCATGTCTGCCCTGTCCTCACTTGCGCCGTCGTTCAGGTCCGGTTCCCCCTCCGGGCCGGGTCACATCAAAATAAAAGGGTGGCGGCGATTCCGCATCGCGCCACCCTGGTATCCTTCGAAAAGGACGAAATATTGGCGATAATCAGCGCGGCGGACGCGCTGCACCGGCGGCACCGCCAGCAGCGACCGGACGCGGGGTCATCGGCAGCAGGCCTTCGCGCTGTGCGCGCTTGCGGGCCAGCTTGCGGGCGCGGCGAACGGCTTCGGCCTTTTCACGGGCGCGCTTCTCGGAAGGCTTCTCGTAGTGGCCGCGCATCTTCATTTCGCGGAAAATGCCTTCGCGCTGCATCTTCTTCTTCAGCGCGCGAAGCGCCTGATCAACGTTATTGTCGCGGACGAGTACCTGCACGGGCAATCCTGTCTTTCGGGTTTGATATCAACAGGCAAGCAGCCATAGCCGCAAGCCTCCGCGGCGCTCCACACCACGAATTGTGGCGGCTGATAGCAGAATCAAGCCTCGCTGTCCACAGTCGAAATGAGAGACGACAGCCAAATTGCCACGTCGCCTGGAGATAGTGTGCCCGTTACGCCGTCGCCAAGTGCAGCCGCTCGAAATCCTCGAAGAACTCACCGTAGTCGCAGGTGATCTCCTCGCCGATGGCGATATCCCGGGTCGCGGTCGCACCGCCATATTGCGAAAAGTCGGTGTTCGGGGTCGCCGAATGGTTCATGAAGCGGCCATTGTCGACCTCGTAGACCATGAAACCGGGCTTATCCGGGCTCGGATAGGCATAGCGGTCGAGCAATTCCTTCAGGGGCTGGGCTGCGGCCTCATATTTGTCCATCGGAATCAGCCGGTCGAAATCCGGATCCAGGCGCCAGATCGAGGCGCCCTTCCGGATTGGTTCGGCGGCGAACATGCCGACGCCTTCGATTGCGCTCTGGGCGACATAGGTTCGGACCAGCATCATGGTTTCACAACCCGTCTTGGCAAGAAGACCCGTTTCGAGAGGAAACGGAATCGCCAAATCGAGCCGAAAAAGCAAGAGCGGCGGCCTGCGTCACAACGACGAACAGGCCTGTTCTCCGCAAAAATCCTTCACGTCCGGTTGATCGACACACCGCCATCGGCAAACAACGCGGTACCCGTGGTGAAGCTCGAGGCGTCAGAGGCAAGGTAAAGCGCCGAGCGGGCGATCTCTTGCGGCTGGGCCATGCGTTTCAGGGCATGGAGGCCCTCGACGAAGGCGCGGGCCTCGGGTGTGGTCGTCGTCGCACCCGGTGTGTCGGTGCCACCCGGCAGCAGCGCGTTGACGCGCAGTCCCTTCGGTCCATATTCGGCGGCCAGCACCTGCGTCAAACCGATCAGGCCTGCCTTCGCGGCAGCGTAGGCGGCCATGCCGGGCATGCCGGCGGTGTAACCGACAAAGCTCGATGTGAAGATCAGCGAGCCGCCGCCGCGCTCCAGCATGGCCGGTATCTGATACTTCGCGCCGAGAAAGGCGCTGGTCAGGTTGGTATCCATCGTCCCGTGCCATGTCTGTGCCGACATGTCGGGGACGGAGCCCATCAGTCCGACGGAGCCGGCATTGTTCAACGCGATGTCGAGGCCGCCGAAGCTGCCGACCGCCAACTCGACGAGGGCTTTCGCATAGGTCTCGTCGGTGACATCTCCCGCGAGAGCGACGGCCGTGCCGCCGGCGTCCTCGATTTCGACTGCGAGTGCATCAAGCTCCGTTTGGCGGCGAGCGGAAATGACGAGCCTGGCGCCTTCCTCGGCGAACAGCTTTGCCGTGGCGCGGCCGATGCCGGAACTGGCACCGGTGACGATGGCGATCTTGTTGGCGAGTGCGAGCATGTTTGGCATCCTTGTCCTTCGCGCCAGCTTCGCCGGCGATCGGATGCTTGGTCGCAAATCGGCAGAACAGCAGCCACCCGAAAGCTGCAGAGATTCGCGCCACTACCGCCGCAGCAGCCATGCCAGACGATCCAGCGAGAACGCGTAGCTGATGACGATCAGCAAGGCCATGATGATGGCCGTAATGGTATGGCCCGCCAAATGGAAACCCGCGGCGCCGCCGAACAGGACGATGAATTCCAGCGCCAGCCTGACAGCGCCCGGTACAGGCACCGGTGCCCGGCCCGACCGGCTTGGATCGTTGAGGACCGCGAAGATACCCCATGCCGCGGCTGCGGCGAGCGGCAAGGCAATGGCGAGGACCCAACGCCACGCTTCGTCCGAAAGGCTCCAGCCTGCCATGCCGAGGCCGAGCAAGGCGGCAAGCTCCAGCAGGAAGCGCAATGTGAGATTCCACCATGCGTTGCCCATTATCATTCTCCGAATCCCAGCGCCGAGAAGTGTGACTGAAGGCAATCATCGGGGCCAGCCGGATAGCTCTTTTTCAGCGCGGCGCAAAACGGCAAGCGCCGTCGCAAACAGCGCAAGGGTGGCAGCGCTGTTTCGCTAGTGATACACCTCGCGCGCCGGGGCTTGATGATGAACGCCCGGCTGCCATTTGCGAGGCTGGAACGTGAAGAAATATTCGGTATTCGCCATCGCCCGCGAGGCCATGCGCGGCCACAAGGGCTGGGAGGAACAATGGTCCTCGCCGGAGCCGAAGAAGGAATACGACGTTATCATCGTCGGCGCCGGCGGCCATGGGCTGGCAACCGCCTATTACCTCGCGACCGTGCACGGCATCACCAATGTCGCGGTGCTGGAAAAGGGCTGGCTGGGCGGCGGCAATACCGGCCGCAACACCACCATCATCCGTTCCAACTATCTCTATGACGAGAGCGCCGGGATTTATGACCATGCGCTGAAGCTCTGGGACGGGCTCTCCCAGGAGCTCAACTACAACGTCATGTATTCGGCGCGTGGCGTCATGATGCTGGCGCACAATGTGCACGACATCCAGGTGCTGAAGCGCCATGTGCACGCCAACCGGCTCAACGGCATCGACAATGAATGGCTGACACCCGAGCAGGCGAAAGCATTCTGCCCGCCGCTCAACACCTCCAAGGACGCACGCTATCCGGTGGTCGGTGCGGCGCTGCAGCGTCGTGGCGGCACGGCGCGCCATGACGCGGTCGCCTGGGGTTATGCGCGCGGCGCCTCGGCGCGCGGCGTGCACATCATCCAGAACTGCGAGGTGACCGGCGTCAAGCGGGCCGCCAATGGCGCGGTGACGGGCGTCGACACGACGCGCGGCTTCATCGGCGCCAAGAAGGTTGGCGTCGTCGCCGCCGGACACTCCTCCGTCATCATGAACATGGCCGGCGTGCGCATGCCGCTGGAAAGCTATCCGCTGCAGGCGCTGGTGTCGGAGCCGATCAAGCCGGTCGTGCCTTGCGTTGTGATGTCGAACACGGTGCACGCCTATATCTCGCAGTCCGACAAGGGCGAACTGGTGATCGGCGCCGGCACCGACCAGTATGTCTCCTATTCGCAGACCGGTGGGCTGCACATTCTTCAGCATACGCTCGACGCCATCTGCGAAATGTTCCCGATCTTCACGCGCATGAAGATGCTGCGGTCGTGGGGCGGCATCGTCGACGTCACACCCGACCGCTCGCCGATCCTGGCCAAGACGCCGGTGCCCGGCCTCTACGTCAATTGCGGCTGGGGCACGGGCGGCTTCAAGGCGACGCCGGGGTCCGGGCATGTCTTTGCCCACACCATCGCCAAGGACGATCCGCACCCGATCAACGCGCCCTTCACCATCGAGCGCTTCCGCACAGGCCGCCTCATCGACGAGGCGGCGGCCGCGGCGGTGGCGCACTGATGATGATGGCCGAGGTGGCAGTCGCGGTGCCGCTGATGCTGGCGGGGGAACAGGGCATGTTCCATGTTCCGACGGCGCAGGAAGTGCGGCTGCAGCCGATCAGCCGTGCGGGAAACGAGACCGGCTGGCCGTTTTCTGTCGACGAGGGAATGCTCGCCTGCGTCTGGAGTGTCGGCCAGAAAGTGGTGATGTTCTTCGAAGGCAGGCCGCATGGGCTGGATGAAGACGAGGATTTCCAGCCGCGTGGCGTCATCGTTACGACAGATCCGATGCAGCTGACGCTCGGCAACATGGCCAACCGCGATCTGTTCAGCGCGGCGACGAGCGTCGAGGAGCGGCTGCGGCTCGTCGCTCCCTTCATGACCATGGGCCAGAAGCTTTGCGATCAACCGGCTGGCGCGCGCGTCGGCCACGGCGAATTGTAGGAACAAACACGATGCTTCTCATCCGCTGCCCCTATTGCGAGGAAGAGCGCCCGGAACTCGAATTCCGCAACGCCGGCGAGGCGCACATCGCACGCTCGGCCAACATATCAGGCGAGAGCGACGACGACTTCGAGAAGTTCTTCTTCATCCGCTCCAATCCAAAGGGCATTATCTATGAGCGCTGGCGCCACATGCATGGCTGCGCGCGCTTCTTCAACGCGGTGCGTGACACCGTGACTGACAAGTTCGTCATGACCTACAAGGCCGGCGAACCGAAACCCTCCAAGCTGCCCGGAGTAGCGAAATGAGCGGCGCGTTGCGCATTCCCGGCGCCGGACGCCTTAGTCAGGCCAAGACCGCGCGGTTCAGCTTCGACGGCCAGTCCTACGCGGGCATCGAGGGGGACACTCTGGCATCGGCGCTGCTCGCCAATGGCGTGCATCTGGTCGGCCGATCGTTCAAGTACCACCGCCCGCGCGGCATCCTGTCGGCCGGCGCGGAGGAGCCGAACGCGCTGGTGCAGATCGTGCGCGACGACGCGCGCAAGACGCCGAACGTGCGCGCCACCGTGCAGGAGCTCTATGACGGGCTCGCCGCCAATTCGCAGAACCGCTGGCCGTCGCTGTCCTTCGATGTCAGCGCGGTCAACGACCTGGCCTCGCCGCTGTTCTCGGCCGGCTTCTACTACAAGACCTTCATGTGGCCGAAGGCGGCCTGGAAGAGCCTTTACGAACCCAAGATCCGCGAAGCCGCCGGCCTCGGTGTTTCGCCCGACAAACCCGATCCCGACCATTATTCCTCGCGCTACGCCCATTGCGACGTGCTGGTGCTGGGTGGCGGCGCGGCCGGCATCGCGGCGGCACTTGCCGCGGCGGAGACCGGCGTGCGCGTCATCCTGGCCGACGAGCAGGCCGAGTTCGGCGGCAGCCTGCGCTTCGAATCTGGTGCGAAGATCGACGGCCAGGACGGCTTTGCCTGGGCACAAGCGGCGATCGCCAGACTGAGCGCGATGGACAATGTCCGGGTGCTGCCGCGCACCACGGCGTTCGGCTATTACGCGCAGAATTTCGTCGGTCTGGTCGAGCGCGTCAGCGATCACCTGAAGGTCCCCGGCCACGATCTGCCGCGCGAACGGCTCTGGCAGGTCCGCGCCAAGCGCGTGGTGCTGGCCTCCGGCGCCATCGAGCGCCACATGGTGTTTGCCAACAATGACCGGCCTGGCATCATGCTGGCGGGTGCGGCGCGCACCTTCCTCAACCATTATGGTGTCGCGGTCGGCCGGAATGTCGGCGTCTACACCGCCAATGATTCGGCTTACGGCGCCGCGATCGACCTGAAGAAGGCCGGCATCAACGTGGCGGCGATCGTTGATTTGCGTGACAACCCGACCGGCCCGGTGATCGATGAGGCCAGGGCCCTCGGCATCGAGATCAATTTCGGCCGTGCCGTGATCCGCGCCGGCGGCAAGCTACGGGTGTCGTCGATGACGGTGCAGCCGAAGAATGGCGGCGGCGAACGCACTATTCCCGTCGATGCGATCCTGATGTCCGCCGGCTGGACGCCGTCGGTGCATCTGTTCTCGCAATCGCGCGGCAAGGTCGCCTTCAACGACGAGACCAAGCGCTTCGTGCCTGGCACCTACGCGCAGGACTGCGTGTCGGTCGGCGCCTGCAACGGCACCGACGGCCTGACGGCGACCGTGGACGAGGCCTATGCGGCGGGCGCCAAGGCGGCGAAAGAAACAGGCGGCAAGGCGTCCAAGGGCACCAAGCCGAAGGTCGAAGCCTCGGAAAGCTGGTCGCGCGGCATGCTGGGTGCTGGCCCTGGCGCCGGGCCGGACACGACGGTGAAAGCCTTCGTCGATTTCCAGAACGACGTGACCGCCAAGGACATCCGCCAGGCGGTGCATGAAGGCATGCGCTCGATCGAGCATGTCAAGCGCTTCACCACCAATGGCATGGCGACCGACCAGGGCAAGACCTCTAACATGCACGGACTGACGATTGCCGCCGAAACCCTGGGCAAGCCGATCCCGGAAGTCGGCCTGACCACGTTCCGCGCGCCCTACACGCCTGTCACCTTCGGCGCGATCGTCAGCCACGCGCGTGGGCCGCTGTTCGACCCGACACGCAGAACCGCGATCCATCCCTGGGCCGAGGCGCAAGGCGCGGTGTTCGAGGATGTCGGCCAGTGGAAGCGCGCCTGGTACTTCCCCAAGGCAGGCGAGGACATGCATGCGGCGGTCGACCGCGAATGCGTCGCCGTCCGCAACCAGGCCGGCCTGTTCGATGCGTCGACGCTGGGCAAGATCGAAGTGGTCGGCCCCGACGCGGCGAAGTTCATGGAACTGCTCTACACCAATCCGTGGGAGAAGCTGGAGCCCGGCCGCTGCCGCTATGGCATCATGCTGCGCGAGGACGGCTTCATCTATGATGACGGCGTCGTCGGCAGGCTGGCGCCGGACCGCTTCCATGTAACGACGACGACGGGCGGCGCGCCGCGCGTCATGAACCACATAGAGGATTACCTCCAGACCGAGTTCCCGCATCTTAATGTCTGGCTGACCTCGATCACCGAGCAGTGGGCGGTCATTGCCGTCCAGGGGCCGAAGTCGCGCGAGATCATTGCGCCGCTGGTCGAAGGCATCGACATGTCCGACGAGGCGCTGCCGCACATGTCGGTGCGCGAGGGCAAGATCTGCGGCGTGCCGACGAGGCTGTTCCGCATGTCGTTCACCGGCGAGCGCGGTTTCGAGGTCAATGTGCCGGCCGACCATGGCCAGGCGGTCTGGGAAGCGTTGTGGGCCGAGGGCCAGAAGCATGCCGCCACCGCCTATGGTACCGAGGCGATGCACGTGCTGCGCGCCGAGAAGGGCTACATCATCGTAGGTCAGGATACGGACGGTACGGTGACGCCAAACGATGCCGGTCTGGACTGGGCGGTCGGCAAGAAGAAGGCCGATTTCGTCGGCATTCGCGGCCTGACGCGGCCTGATCTCGTCGCCAAGGGGCGCAAGCAACTGGTCGGCCTGAAGACCAAGGATCCAAAGGTGGTGCTGGAAGAAGGCGCGCAGATCGTCGAGGATCCCAAGCAAGCGATCCCGATGAAGATGATCGGCCATGTCACCTCGAGCTATTGGTCGCAAAATTGCGGCCGTTCCATCGCGCTGGGGCTGGTGGCCGGCGGCCGTGACCGGATGGGCGACACGCTCTATGTACCGATGCCGAACGGGGTCATCGAAGTGGAGGTTACCGGCATGGTGTTCTTCGACGAGACGGGAGGGCGCCTCAATGGCTAAGGCTGCTGCAAAGACGGCCACGATGGCTTCATCATCAGCAGAGCGGCGTCCGGCATTGGCCGGGCGCACTGTCTCCGCAACGAGTGTCAAGGTCGAAGTGCTGCCGCCGGCCGAGCGTATCTCGCTGCGCGCCCCGGAGGCTTCAGTCGCCGCGTTGTCGAAGGCGCTCGGCCTGACCTTGCCGAAGAAGCCGAAAACCTCGGCGTCGAAGGGCGGGCGTACGGCGTTGTGGCTTGGCCCGGACGAGTGGCTTGTCATCGACGAGGCCGGCAAGGACCCACTCGCCGATTGCGCAGGAGTTTCCGCCTTGCATTCGTCGGTCGGCATCTCGCATCGCAACATCGCGATTTTAGTCGCCGGTCCGGCGGCGGAAGCCGCGATCAATTCGGGCTGCCCGCAAGACCTGTCGCTCGACGCCTTCCCGGTGGGCGCCGCTTCGCGCACCATTCTCGGCAAGGCCGAGATCGTGCTGCTGCGCACGGCCGACGAGGCCTTCCGGGTCGAGTGCTGGCGTTCCTTCTCGGACTATGTCTTTACTTTCCTGTCCGAGGGAGCCCGCGACGCCGCCGGCTGACCCCCGGAACGTTTGCCGCCCGCGTCCGTTGAGCGGCGACAGTCGAGGGAGAGATGCCGATGCCGTCGAAGTCCGCGCCGAAATCGCCGAAAACCGCGGCGGTCCGTTCGCTCGAACATGAGCGGCATTACGAGGCTGACGCCGAAGAGGAACTTGAGGAAGGCCTCGAGGACACGTTCCCGGCCAGCGATCCCGTGTCGATTACCGGGTCGTCCATTCCTGGAGCACCGGCGAAACCTGGCAAGGCCAAGACCGTCCCCGGCCGCAAGACCCGCAAACCCTGATTTCAGAATTTTTGGCTGGACGGCCTCTTCCCAAGACCTCCGTGGATGCGATATTCAAAGCGCTTTGGAGAGGAAAAATGCCTGTTAGAGCCGTTGTCTGGGGTGAAAACGTCCATGAACAAACCAATGCCGCCGTGCGCGACCTCTATCCGCTGGGTATGCATGGCACCATTGCCGCCGCACTCAACCAGGACAAGGGCGTCGAAGCGACCACCGCCACCTTGCAGGAACCCGAGCATGGCCTGAGCGAGACGCGCCTGGCCGCCACCGACGTGCTTTTATGGTGGGGCCATGCCGCCCACGGCGAGGTCAAGGACGAGATCGTCGAGCGCGTGCAGAAGCGGGTCTGGGAAGGCATGGGGTTGATCGTGCTCCATTCAGGCCACTACTCGAAGATCTTCAAGCGGCTGATGGGCACGCCCTGTTCGCTGAAATGGCGCGAGGCGGGCGAGCGCGAGCGTGTCTGGGCGATCAACCGCGGCCACCCGATCGCGCAAGGCATCGGCGAATGCCTGGAGATCGGCGAGACGGAAATGTATGGTGAGCCGTTCGCCGTGCCGGAGCCGCTGGAGACGGTATTTGTCTCCTGGTACCAAGGCGGCGAGGTGTTCCGATCGGGGCTGACCTATCAGCGCGGGGCGGGAAAAATCTTCTACTTCTCGCCGGGCCATGAGACCTATCCGATCTATCACAATGAAGGCGTTCAGCAGGTGCTGCGCAACGCCGTGCATTGGGCGCACAACCCGGCCCCGGCCTGGTCCGGCATCACCAATGCGCCAAACGTGTCGACGGACAAGGCCAAGGAGAAGATCGTCCAGAAAGGCCTGCGCCTGCATGCGGACGGTGACAAGGGACTGAGCTGATGCACCGCCTGCTTTTGCTCGGCACCGGTTGGATCGCGGCGCATCATATCGAGGAGTTCGGTCAGGTCCCGGGCTGCGCCATCGTCGCTTGCGTGGACCACCTGCCGGGCCGCGCGGCGGCGTTCGCAGCCGCCAACAAAATAGGCACTTTCTTTGAAAGCCTCGATGCGGCGATCGCTTGGGGTGAGTTCGATGCCGCCATCAACGCCACGCCCGACCAGGTTCACAAGGCGACGACGCTGGCCCTGCTGGCCGCCGGGAAACATGTGTTCTGCGAAAAGCCGCTGGCGCCGAACCACGCCGATGCGCTTGCGATGAGCGATGCCGCCGAGGCGGCCGGGCTCGTCAACATGGTCAACCTGACCTATCGCAACACTCCGGTGATCCAGGAGGCGCGGCGCATGGTGCAGGCCGGTGAGATCGGCGAGTTGCGCCATGTCGAGGCGAGCTACCGGCAAAGCTGGCTGGTCAGCAAGTTCTGGGGCGATTGGCGGGTCGACGACAAATGGCTGTGGCGCCTGTCGGGCCGGCACGGTTCGACAGGTGTTTTGGGCGATGTCGGCATCCATATCCTCGACTTCGCGACCTATGGGGCGGCCGAGGATATCGTCAGCCTGCATGCCGATCTTGTGACCTTTCCGAAGGCGGAAGGCGACCGCATCGGCGACTATGTGCTCGACGTCAATGACAGCTTGGCGATAACGGCGCGGCTCGGTTCAGGCGCGCTGGCCACGATCATGGCCAGCCGCTACACGACAGGCCACGGCAATGATTTGTCGCTGGCCCTGCACGGTACCAAGGGCGCGATCAAGGTCGAGACCGACGGTAAGGTTTCGAAACTGTCCGCTTGCCTGGGTGACGACGTCGATCAGCACCGTTGGCGGACGCTGACGCCTCCAGGCGTCAAGCACAACGCCCAGCGCTTTGTCGATGCGCTGGACACGGGACAGAACGGCGATCCGTCGTTCCGGCGGGCCGCCGACATGCAAAGGCTGATCGACGCCGCCTTCGAAAGTTCAGCGACCAAACTGCCGGTCTCGATCGGCTGAAATCACCATCCGGCCGGCTGAGCCGGCCAGAACCTACTTTCGAAAAATCTCAGTAGGCGCTCGGCATGATCCACGGGTTCACCGTGATGCCGAGCCGGGGACCCTTGCCGTCGGTCGTGGCTTCCGTGGAGGCCTTCTTGTCGACCGAGCCGGTCGAAGCGCAATCGAGCTTCATATTGGTCTTGGTGTCGACGCAGGTCGCGGCGGGAACGTGCTTGACCGCGTGGGTGCCGTTGGCGGCAAAGCCCGAGCCCGAAAGTGCCAGCACGGCGGCGAGGGTGAGGAGTGTCTTTTTCATGGCCTGTCTCCGGTTTCGGCGGGTGAATTTTTTTCGTACATGTACGTTATTCCGTACAAATACGTCCGTCGATCGCGAAGTTCAAGAGAAAATCGTACGCGTACGGTAGTTTTTTGTTAACCAAGAAAGTCGCCGCGGAAGGCTTGGAGGGGCGGTGCGGAATCTGGGAGAACAAAGGATATAGCGCTCAGCAGTTGACCGGTGTCTCGGTCAATGGCGGCACATCTTGCGTGCTGAGCGTGGCAAGGGTGAAGTCGCACATCCGCTTCACGAAAGCCTGCGGGTCGCCGAACGGGTAGAAGGGGAAGGTAATCAAAAGCGAGATCGTGCCATGGCCGACGGCCCACAGTATGGTGGCGATGGCGCGTGGATCGCCATGCAATTTGCCGGCGGCGACACAGGCCTCGACCCTGCTGATCAGCGCCTTCATTGCGGGGTTGCTTTCCTCCATGTCCTCGTAGCTCCTGCCTTCCGGCAGCTTGGTCTTTTCGGTCATGAAGACGGTGCGGTATTCGTTGGGGTTGCCGAGCCCGAAGGCGGCATATTCGGTCATGACCGCCTGCAAGGCCTCGATCGGATCGTCGGACGGGTGCTCCTCGATGCGTCGGGCGAGCGTTTCGAACGCGTCCTCGGCCAGGGCGAACAGGATGTCCTGCTTGTCGGCGAAGTAGGAATAGACCGACATCGGCGCATAGCCGACCCGCTTGGCCAGCTTGCGGATGGTCAAGCCTTCATAGCCTTCTTCCTGGACGAGCTTGTGCGCGGCCGCGACAAGCTCCGAGCGCAGTTCGGCCTTTTGTTTCTCGCGGCGTTTCTGGACGCTCAGCGGCAAGTCCGTTGCCCTTGTCTGGTTGGTGCCTGGCTAAATTATATACGCTGTACGGAAACGGACAAGGGCGCCGCGGGTTCCCACGCGGCAGGCGTCAGATCGCGCCGACACCGCCATCGATGGCCAGCGCATGGCCGGTCATGAAGGAATTGGCCGGGTCGGCGGCAAACAGGATGGCCGTGGTGATCTCGTCGACTTCCGCCACGCGCTTCATCGGTATGCCACGGGTCAGCTCGGCCAACGCCTCTGCCTCCGGAATGCCGGAGACGCTCACGAAACCGTCTATCATGCCCGTTCTGGTGTGGGCGGGGCAGATGGCATTGATGCGCAGACCCTTGCTGGCATATTCGACCGCCGCCGAGCGGGTCAGGCCGATCACGCCATGCTTGGCGGCTGCATAGACCGAAAGCTTCGGCGCGCCCGAAAGGCCGGCGGCCGAGGCAATGTTGACGATGGCGCCGCCCTTGCCGGTCGCCTTGAACTGCCGCTCCATTTGCGGGATCTGGTGCTTCATGGCGTAGAAGACGCCGAGCAGGTCGATCTCGAGCACCCGGCGGGCTTCGTCCGATGGAACCTGCGGCAGGCGCACGAAACTCTGAACGATGCCGGCATTGTTGACGGCGACATCCAGGCGGCCAAATTTTTCCAACGCCAGCGCCACCAGTGCTTCCGACAGTGCCTCCTCGGCAATGTTGCCTGCCAGCATCGCGGTCTCGGTATCGAGCGTCTCGGCGAAACTCATCAGGGCCGTTTCATCCAGGTCCGAGAGAACCAGCCGGGCGCCTTCCGCGGCAAAGCCCTTGGCGGCGCCACGGCCGAGGCCGCCGGCCGCGCCCGTGATCAGCACCGTGGTTCCATCAAAGCGGCCCATTGCTTAGTCTTCCTTGTCGATCAGCTCGGCGGCGAGGTGCGACAGCAGCTTCACCGCCTCGCCATAGGTCCTGGCTTTTTCCGGATTGGAAGCATTGCCGTCCAGCGCCCGCTTGTAGACACCCTGGCAGATTGCCGCCAGGCGGAAGAAGGAGAAGGCGAGGAAGAACGTCCAGTTGCCGATGCCGGCGAGGCCGCGCCGCCGGCAATAGGCAGCGACATAGTCTTCTTCCAAGGGCAGGCCGAGGGCCGGGCGATCGATGCCACCAAGGCCGCGAAAGCCGGAGGCATGCGGCAGGCGCCATTGCATGCATTGATAGGCGATGTCGGCGAAGGGGTGGCCCGATGTCGACAATTCCCAATCGAGCACCGCCAGTACCCTCGGCTGGTCCGGCGCAAAGATCAGATTGTCCAGCCGATAGTCGCCATGCACCAGCGATATCAGGCCGTCATCGACCGGCAGGTGGGTTTCCAGCCAGGCGATCAGCCGGTCCATGTCGGCAATGATACCGGTTTCGGAAGCACGGTACTGGCTGGTCCAGCGTGCCAGCTGCCGCTCGAAGTAATTGCCGGGGCGTCCGAAATCGCCAAGACCCACGGCCTCGACATCGACATCGTGCAGGGCGGCGAGCGTGGCGTTCATGGCGTCGTAGATCGCGGCGCGTTCCTCGTTGCCGTGCGTCTCCGGCAGTGCCGGATCCCAGAAGATGCGGCCGTCGAGGAAATCCATGACGTAAAACATCCGGCCGATGGGCGAATCCTCGGTCGACAGGTGCAGCATTTCGGGCACTGGTACGGCGGTGCCGGAAAGCGCCTTCATCACACGGAATTCGCGGTCTACCTGGTGAGCCGATTTCAGGAGTTGGCCTGGCGGCTTGGCGCGCAGCACGTAACGGCCGCTTGCCGCCGTCAGGAGATAGGTCGGGTTGGATTGGCCGGATTTGAATTTTTCGATGGCCGCGAGTCCGGAAAAACCCGGGATATGCGCGTCGAGGTAAGGCGCGAGCGTCGCCTGGTCGAGCGCGTTGGCGTCGTTCATGCTGTCTCGGGCTGGCGTTCAAGCAAGGTCAGCGTCAGCCAACGGGCGGTGAGCGCCGGTTTTTTGGAGCCTTCGATCTCGATGGTCACGTCGTGCGCCGTCTGCACCCAGCCCGACGGCCTGACCTTGACGTCGGCCAGCACGAAACGGGTGCGGATGCGCGCGCCGGTCTTCACCGGGGCGAGAAAGCGCAGCGAATCGAAACCGTGATTGACGCCCATCTTGCCGTTTTCCAGCGGCGGCATGGTCTCGAACGTCATCGCCGACAGCAGCGACAGCGACAGGAAACCATGCGCGATGGTGCCGCCGAACGGCGTTTCGCGCTTGGCCCGCTCCGGATCGCAGTGGATGAACTGGTGGTCGTCGGTGGCGTCGGCGAACTGGTCGATCATGCGTTGCGTGACCACCCGCCAGGGCGAAACGCCGACCTCCTTGCCGACACTGGCCAGAAGCACATCGAGACTGATTGGTTCCACGCTCATGTCCTCCAGTTCACCTCCGGCTTCTGCGGCCGGAAAATGTCATTCCTTGAACAAGGTCAACCCATGCTGCACCGACTGCCCGCCGTCGATCGGAAGGATGGCGCCGGTGACATAGCTGCCTGCACGGCTGCACAAATAGAGCGTTGCGCCGGCAATGTCATCCGGTGTGCCGATGCGGCCGATCGGGACATGGCCGCCGACATGCCTGGCCTGCTCGTCCGTGCCGGTGGCAAATGCGGTCATACGGCTCTGGAAGGGACCGGGGGCAAAGGCGTTGACGGTGATGCGGCGGCCGGCGAATTCGAGCGCCAGCGTGCGTGTCAGGTGATGAACGGCCGCCTTGGAGGCGGTGTAGGAATAGGCGTCGTCGGCCAGCGGCTGCGTTCCCATCACCGAGCCCAGATTGATCACGCGGGCAGGACCTTCGTCGCTGGCGGCGGCATCGAGCAGCGGCAGCAATTCGCGCGTCAGATGGAAAACCGCGGTGACATTGACGCCGAACACCTTGGCCCATGCCGAATAAGGGAAGCTCTCCAGCGGCGCACCCCAGGACACGCCGGCATTGTTGATGAGGATATCGAGTTTGCCGGTGCGCGCCTTGACCTCGCCGACCAAGGCGGCAATGCCGGCCTCGCTGGAGACGTCGCCGGCAAAGCCTTCCGCTTGGCCCGAAGCGCCAAGCCCGTTCAACTCACTGGCCACCTTGATGCAGTCCTCGCCCTTGCGCGAGGCGATCATCACGCTGGCGCCGGCCTTGATCAGCGCGGTCGCCGCCATGCGGCCGATGCCGGTCGCGGCTCCCGTCACCAGCGCGGTCTTGCCGGTGACCGAAAACAGCTCGTCCAGATAGCTCATCACAATCCTCCGCACGGCCTGCGGGCAAACAGTTCGCGTTGACAAGGCTATCCGAAGTACGGTCATCCTTGCCACTGACAAAATGCCCGGCCTGCATGAAGGGTTAGCGACCGATGACGGAGATGAATCTCGGCATGACCGAGCGGTTGAAGCCGATCCACGCCCGCGTCGCGGCCATGGTGCGCGACGAGATCATGCCGCTCGACAAGGAATTCCTGAGCGAGGTCGGCAAGGCCGGCGACCGTTGGGTCTACAGCAAGCGCCAGGGGGAGATCCTTGAGGGGCTGAAGAAGACCGCACGGGAGCGCGGCCTGTGGAACTTCTGGCTGACCGGCTCGGAGCGCGGCTACGGCCTGTCCACCGTCGAATACGCCTATTTGGCCGAGGAGATGGGCAAGGCCCATCTGGGCGCCGAAACCTTCAACTGCTCGGCACCCGACACCGGCAACATGGAGGTTCTGGAACGCTACGGCTCGGCCGAGCACAAGCGGGAATGGCTCGAGCCGCTGCTGGACGGAAAGATCCGCTCGGCCTATCTCATGACGGAGCCGGACGTCGCCTCTTCCGACGCCACCAACATTTCCATGCGCTGCGAGCGACAGGGCGGCGACTATCTGCTCAACGGCGAGAAATGGTGGGCGTCGGGTGCCGGTGACCCGCGCTGCGCCATTTACATCGTCATGGTGCGGACCGCCGGCGATGAAGAGCCACAGCACCGCCGCCATTCGATGATCCTGGTTCCCTCGGGCGCGAAGGGCGTGACCAAGGTCCGGGCGATGCAGGTCTATGGCGACGATGACGCGCCGCATGGCCACATGCATCTTCGCTTCGACAATGTGCGGATATCGACGTCGAACCTGATCCTCGGTGAGGGTAGGGGCTTCGAAATCGCGCAGGGCCGGCTCGGCCCCGGCCGCATCCATCACTGCATGCGCGCCATCGGCCAAGCCGAGATGGCGCTGGAGATGCTGTGCCAGCGTTCCATACGCCGCGAGGCCTTCGGCCAGAAGCTGGCGAAACTCGGCGCCAATTTCGACATCATTGCCGAATGTCGCATGGAGATCGAGATGGCCCGGCTGCTCTGCCTCAAGGCGGCATGGATGATCGATCAGGGCGACGCGCGGGCCGCGGCCCCCTGGATCAGCCAGATCAAGGTTATCGCGCCGCGCGTGGCGCTCAAGGTCACCGACGAGGCGGTGCAGATGTTCGGCGCGCAAGGCATCAGCCAGGATACGCCTCTCGCACGCTCGTGGACGCATCTCAGGACGCTGCGCCTCGCCGACGGGCCCGATGCAGTGCATCGGCGGCAGGTGGCACGCATGGAGCTGAAGAAATACACGCATGAAAAGATCTGAACGCTGCCCGGCAGCGTTGCCGCTGACAAACAAGGAATACCGTCAATGACGATCCCCTCCGAAATGAAGGCGCTGCTCTTGGTCGGTGACGGCTATACGAGGACGCCGAGCGGCAGTGCGCTCGAGGCGATGGAGCCGTATCTCGAGCTGGGCAGCATCGCCGTGCCTGCGCCGGGACCGGGCCAAGTGCTGATCAAGGTCAGCCTCGCTTCGATCAATCCATCGGATGTCGCCTTTATCAAGGGCCAGTACGGCCAGCCGCGCGCCAAGGGCCGTCCGGCCGGCTTCGAGGGTGTCGGCACGGTCGTCGCGATCGGCGAGGCGCCCCATCCCAAGAGCCTTGTCGGCAAGCGCGTCGCTTTCGCCACCGGTCTGAGCAATTGGGGGTCGTGGGCTGAATATGCCGTCGCCGAGGCGGCGGCCTGCATACCGCTTCTCGATACGGTTCGAGACGAGGATGGCGCCGCGATGATCGTCAATCCGCTGACCGCGATCGCCATGTTCGACATCGTCAAACAGGAAGGCGAAAAGGCCTTCGTCATGACCGCCGGTGCGAGCCAGCTGTGCAAGCTGATCATCGGGCTGGCGAGGGAGGAAGGGTTTCGGCCTGTTGTCACGGTGCGCCGTGACGAGCAGATCGCGTTGCTGAAACAACTTGGCGCGGCGCATGTCCTCAACGAGAAGGTGCCTGATTTCGAGGCCACGCTGCGCGAGGTGATGAAGGCCGAACAGCCGCGCATCTTCCTCGATGCCGTCACCGGGCCGCTGGCGTCAGCCATCTTCAACGCGATGCCAAAAGGGGCGCGCTGGATCATCTACGGCCGGCTCGATCCCGAGGCAACGATCATCCGCGAGCCCGGCCAGTTGATCTTCCAGCACAAGCACATCGAAGGCTTCTGGCTGAGCGAGTGGATGCGGCAATCCAGGGATCGGCGAGGTCCGGCAGTCCTCGAGGCACAGAAGCGTTTTTCGGACGGACGCTGGTCGACCGACGTGACGGCGGTCATTCCGCTGGCCGAGGCAATGGCGCGAATGCCGGCGGAACTGGCCAAGCCCAACGGCAAGGTGTTCATTCGGCCCTGATGCCGTCTTATGCGGCCCGGGAAGGGCGATCGCAGGCTTTCTGGACCTTTTCCCAGTTCGGTCGGCCATCCTTGGCGATCCCCGAAATTGATCGCCGCGTCTTTCGACCCCTATGCCTCGTCGCTTTGTCCGTGATATGTCGCCGCCATCGAATGCCGGGACGGCGCCAAGGCTGAGGCGCCTTCCCCCATGGCGTGCGGGGTGAATTGATGACGATTTCCAAGCCGGTTTTCGATCGTTTGGGGCTGGGCATGTGGATCGGGGCATTCCTGATCGTTCTCGGCCTGGTGCTATGGTCGCCCGGCACGCGCACGGTGACGCAGGCCTATGGATATGGCAGCGAAGCGTTCCTGACCGGGCGGCCGCTGTACAATCTTCAATCCGAGATGGGGTACCTGTATGCGCCAGCCTTCGCCGCGCTCTACCTGCCGGTGCTGAAGCTCGGACCCTATCTGGGCGGCGTGGTGTGGCATGTGGTGGGCTTCGCAGCGCTCACCTTCGCGGCGATGCGGCAAGTGCGCAAAATCGGCGGTGAGGAATTGCCATGGCTGCTTTCCTTCGGCCTCTTCCTTGCCCTGCCGATGGCGCTGGGTGCGATCCGCAACGGCCAGGCGACGATCCTTTTGACCGCGGCCTGCTGGCTCCTGACCCTGTCGGCGCTCGAAGGGCGGCGCGCCGAAACCTTCTTCTGGGCTTCGGTCGCCATCATCGCCAAACCGACCGCGATCATCATGCTTTTGCTGGTGGGAGCCCTGCGCCTGCGGCTGATACCCGTGCTCGTGCTGGCAGTGCTGTTGGTACTGGCCATACCGTACGCGTTCGCGCCTGCCGGCTACCTCAACCAGCAGTACGGCGATTTCGCCCGCATGTTGACCTCCATGGCCGTCGACAAGTCCGGCCACTTTGTCCCTACCGACTTCACGGCGCCTTTCACCTCGGCCGGGCTGCCCATGCCTGAGTTCGCCGCCACGATCGTGCGCATCGTCGGGGCATTGCTTACGCTGTCGACCGTCCTCTGGTTCGACCGCAAGCTCCAGCCTGGAATAGCCGCACTGGCGATCTTCCTGGCGGCTGCCTTCTACATGTGCGTCTTCAATCCGCGTGTCGAGCCAAATACCTATGCCATGATCGCCGTGCCCGCCGGCCTGGCTATCGCCACACTGTGGCGGGAGGAGCGTGGCGGCGTCCTGGCCTCGGTGCTGTCGACGGTATTGTTCCTCACAGGTTTGACCAGCGTCGAGCGCCACATGCATGATTTCTTCTACCCTTGGTTCCGGCCGATCGCGGTCACCTTCATCGCCTGTTCGCTGATCTGGTGGTTCTGGGCCAAGGCGCGCGAAAAGATCGTGAGCGTCGGACCCGTTGCACATGGCTGATCCGCGTCAAAAACTCGACATCGTGGCGCCCTTCTTCAACGAGGCGCAATCGGCGCCGGCCTTTGCCGCCCTGCTCGACAGGCTCGAGGAAGCGGTATCAAGCCGTTTCGGCATGGCCGTCCACAAGATCCTGGTCGACGACGGCAGCCTCGACGATGGCGCCAGGCGATTTTCGCAAGCCCTGTCGGGATCGTGGGAGATCGTTCGCCTCAGCCGCAATTTTGGCAAGGAGGTCGCGGTGCTCGCCGGCCTCGACCAGTCGCGGGGCGACATGGTGCTGATCATGGATTCGGATCTGCAGCATTCCATGGATATCAGCTTGAAGATGATCGCCGAGCTGGTGGAAAGCCCAGACATCGACGTCGTATACGCGCAGAACGACCGCCGCGAGGCGAGCTGGCGGCGCAGCCAGCTGGCGCGACTTTTCTACAGCCTGATCAACAGCAGCCAGCGTTTCGACATTCCGGAGAACGCCGGTGATTTCCGCGTCATGCGCGGTCCCGTGGTGCGCGCGCTGACCAGCCTGCGCGACAAGCGGCGCTTCAACAAGGGCCTGTTCGCCTGGGCCGGTTTCCGTCAGAAAGCCATATCCTATTCGCCGGAAAACCGCGCCATCGGCACGTCGAAATGGAGCCGGCTCAACCTGATCGCCTTTTCGCTGGAAGGGTTTACATCGTTTTCCGTCATTCCGCTGCGCATCATCAGCTTGAGCGGGATGCTGGCGGCGCTGGCGGGCGTCGTTTACGGCGCCAAAGTGTTCTTCGAGGTGATGTTCTACGGCGTTGCCGTGCCTGGTTACCCCAGCTTGATGGTCGCCGTCGTGCTGCTCGGCGGTCTCAACCTCACCTTGCTCGGCCTGATCGGCGAATATGTCTGGGTCACGCTGTCGGAGAGCAAGGACCGGCCGGTCTATCTGGTGCGCGATGTGGTGCTCAGCGAGACCGCCCCCGACAAGCCGCCGGGCGCGTCCCGCGGATGACGCGGCGCATTCGCCTGATCGCCGACGACTACGGGCTGGCACCAGGGGTTTGCGCCGGCATTCTCGACCTGCTCGACCGCGGACGCCTGACCGGCACCAGCTGCATGACCGGTTTTCCGGAATGGGCCGAGGCGGCGGCGCGCATAAAGCCGCTGCGCGGCCGCGCGGCGATCGGGCTGCACCTGACCCTTACGGACCAGCCAGCGGTCACAGGCAAATCGAGCCTGGCGCCCGGGGGCCGGTTGCCGCCGCTTCGTTCGCTGGCCCTGCCAGTCCTGCGCGGGCGGGTCGACGAGCGCGACGTCCATGCCGAACTCGACGCGCAATATAGCCGTTTCGTCGAGGCGCTGGGCCGCGAACCCGACTTCATCGACGGTCATCAGCACGTGCATTTCCTGCCTGTCGTGCGCGGCTGGCTGCGGACACGTTTTCCCGACACTGCCGGCAGGCCGGTGCTGCGAGGCGCTCCGGCGCTGAGCGATGCCGCCGCCGCACCGAAAATCGCGGCAATCGCTGCCGTGGCCGCCGGCTTCAACCAATCGATGCAGCGTGCCGGCTTTGCCGTTTTGAAGCCGCTCGCCGGCATCTATGACTGGCGGCAACCCGAAAAGTTCGCCTCCTTGCTGGAGGCTGCCGTCGAAGCGCTGTCGGACCGTGGGCTGTTCATGTGCCACCCCGGCCATGTCGACCAAACGCTGTGCGCGCGTGACCCGATGCAAGGCGTGCGCGAAGTGGAATTCGGCGTTCTGGCTTCGGATGCGTTCGGCGCGAGCCTGGCCCGAGCCGGTGTCGAGATCTTGGACGGCCGGGAATGAATGGCGTTCAGCCACGGCGTTCGACCGGCAGCAAGATCGTCCGTTTTGCGCTGGTCGGACTGGCAAATACGGCCATCGACCTTGCCGGTTTTTTCCTGCTGCTCAAGCTGCACGCCCCGCCGCTGTCCGCCAATGTCATCTCTTGGTCGATTGCCGTCGTCTTCTCTTTCGTGGCGAATGGCTTCTGGTCGTTCGAACGCAATCACGCCATTCGGCTGCATGATGCCTTCCTGCGCTTCATCTCGGCTGGGGCGTTGATTTCGCTCGGCGTGTCCAGCCTGTCGATCGCACTCTTCGCCGGCATCGGCGGTGTGTGGCCGGCAAAGATCGGCGGGGTCATCGTGGCGGCCGTGCTGAACTTCCTTGCCGCGCGTTGGTCGATCGAGGGCCGGCTGCTGAAATAGGTATCTCTATTCCGCCGGTTCCACGTTGGTGTAGGCGGCTTCCTCGAGTTCGCGCTTCAGCCGTGCTTCCTCATGGGTCTTCGGCGTGACGAAGCGGCCAAGCAGGAGATAAGCGACCGGGGTCAGGAACAGTGTCGAGATGGTGGCCAGGCCAAGCCCGCCGACAATGACCCAGCCGAGCGCCACGCGTGCCTCGGCGCCCGCGCCGGCGGCCAGCACGAGCGGCACACCGCCAAGTATGGTGCAGATCATCGTCATCATCACCGGCCGCAGGCGGATGGTGGAAGCCTGCTCGATCGCTTCGCGCACGCCCAGGCCCCGATCTCGTAGCTGGTTGGCGAATTCGACGATCAGGATGCCGTTCTTGGCCATGACGCCGACCAGCAGCACCAGGCCGATCTGGCTGTAGGCGTTGAGGCTGGTGCCTGAAAGCAGCAGCGCGAAAATGGCGCAGGCAAGGCCGAGCGGCACCGTCGCCATGATGATGACGGCGCTGACGAAACTCTCGAACTGGGCGGCCAGCACCAGGAGGATGATGACCAGGGCGAAGCCGAAGATGGTGACCATGGCGCTGTTGGTTTCACCCAAAGTCGCAGCCTCGGCCAGGGGCAGGATGCGGCTTCCGGGCGGCAGGAGCGGCGTGGCGATCTGCTCGGCGCGTGTCAGCGCATCGCCAAGCGCGAAATTGCCAGAGAGGTTCGAGGTGATCGCCACCGAAGGCTGCTGCTGTTCGCGCGACAGCGACGGTGGTACGGCGCGCTCGGTCAGGGTGGCGATGGTCGACATCGGCACGAAGCGGCCATCCGCCGTCTTGAGAAAGACATTTTCCAGGTCGGTCGGATCGTTGATCGGATTGGTGGTCGAGACCAGTTTCACGCCGTAGCTGCGGTCGGCGATGTAGACATCGACGACGTCGTTGCCGTCGAGCATGGCTTGCATGGTGTTGGCGAGCCCCGTGATGTCGATGCCGAGATCGGAGGCGCGCTCACGATCTATAGCTACGGCCAGTTGCGGCTGCGTCGGGTCGATCGACAGGCGCGGCGTCTGAAAGCGCTCATCCTTCTGCATTTCGGCGATGATCTTGATCGCTGCATCGCCAAGCGCCTTGCGGTCGTTGCCAACCAGAGCGAATTGCAGGCCGTTGCCGGCGCCGCGGATGCCGAGACTGTTGGGTTGGACCGGGAAGATCCGCACGCTGGGCACCTGCCTGGTCAACTGACTGATCTCGGCCATGATCTCCTGCTGGCTGCGGCTGCGCTCGTCCCACGGCGCCAGCGTCATCACCATGAAGCCCGAATTGTAGGAGCCGTTCTGGCCGGCGTTTTCGAAGGTCGAGCGGATCTCGCCGGAATCGCGCATCGGCTGGATCAGCCGCTCGATCTTCTGCATCTGCTGCGTCGTGTAGTCGAGGCTGACGCCTTGCGGGGCGTTGATGCGCAACAGCACGGCGGCGCGGTCCTCGGTCGGCGTCAGTTCCTGGCGGATGGTGCCGAACAGCGCGAAGGCGACGCCGGCAAACAGCACCGCGACCAGAACCACGATCCAGGGCGCGTCGAGGCAAGCGTGCAGCGCGCGCTTGTAGCCGGCATTCAAGACGCCGCCGATGCGAGCGCCGACGCCTTGGCCGCCTTCGTGGTGAAGCGGCGCGCTGGTCAGCATGCGCGAAGCAAGCATCGGGCAAAGCGTCAGCGCGACCACGCAGGACAGAAGCACCGACATCGCAAGCACGAAGCCGAATTCGCGGAACAGGCCGCCGGTCTGGCCGGGCAGGAACGAGATCGGCACGAAGACGGCGACAAGCGTCAGTGTCGTGGCGACGACGGCGAAGAACACTTCCTGCGCGCCGAGCACGGCCGCCGCACGCGGCCCCATGCCTTCGTTGCGGCGTCGCACGATGTTTTCCAAGACGACGATGGCGTCGTCGACGACAAGGCCCGTCGCCAGCACCAAAGCGAGCAGCGTCAGGATGTTGACGGAGAAGCCGGCCAGATAGATGGCGGCGATGGTGCCGATCATGGCGACCGGCATCGACAGGCCGGGGATGAGCGTGGCGCGCCAGTCGAGCAGGAAGATGTAGATGACGATCAGCACCATGGTAACCGACAGCCCAAGCGCGATCTCGACCTCGTGCACCGCACCCTTGACGAAGACAGCGTCGTCGCTGGTGATCTTGATCGACATGCCCTTGGGCAGGTTCTCCTGCAGCTTGGCGACGGCGGCCTGGACACCCGTCGAAATGTCCAGCGTGTTCGATTCCGCCTGGCGGATAATGCCGAGGCCGATTCCGGTCTTGCCGTCCGAACGCAGCGTCGTCTGGCCAACATCGGGGCCGAGCGTGACGGTCGCTACATCGCGGATGCGCGTCGTGCCGCCGATGATGATGTTTTCGAATTCCTCGGGCGTCGTCACGTCGGCCGTGGTGCGGACGATCAGGTCCTGGTTGGTCGTTGTGATCGACCCGGCCGGGGAATCGAAGGCGACGGAGGCAAGCGCCGCCCGGAGGTCGGCGACCGTGAAGCCGAGGCTGGCGAGCTTGTTCTGGTCGACATCGATGCGAAAGATCTTGTCGCGGTCGCCATAAACCTGGACGTCGGCGACGCCGGGCACGGCGGCCAGTTCGTCCTCGATCTGGTCCTGGACCACCACCGTCATGTCCTGGATCGACATGGTGTCCGAAGTCACCGCCAGCCGCATCACCGCGTCGGAATTGGCATCGGCCTTGACGATGCGCGGCGGATCGGCGGTATCGGGCATCTGGTTGGCGACCCGGCCGACGGCATCACGCACATCCGAGGCGGCGACATTGAGATCGACACCGTCGTTGAACTCGATGGTGACGCGGCTCGAGCCGAAGGAGGAGGAAGATGAGATCGACTTGACGCCGGAGACGCGGGCGACGGCGCCCTCGATCGTGTCGGTCAGTTCGCGGTCGACGGTTTCGGCGGCCGCGCCTTCGAAGGTCGTGGAGACCGTGACGACGGCGCGGTCGACGTCGGGCAATTCGCGGATCTCGACACCGTAGAAGGCAGCGAGGCCGGCAACGGCTATAAGGGTGTTCAGCACGAACGCCATGACCGGCCTGCGGATGAACAGTGCGGTGAAGCCGGTATCGCTGGCGGCGTTGACGGAGCCGGTCATGAGCCTTCCGCGGCGTTGGTGGCGCGCTGCTCCTGGCCCGCGATGCGAACCTCGCCGCCTTCGCTGACACTTTGGGTGCCTTCGGTGACCACCATGTCGCCGCTGTCGATCTCCGCGTCGATCAATACGGTCTCGGTGTTGCGCTGGATGATGCGCACCGGCACGCGCCTGGCCTTGCCGTCCTCGACTTGCCAGACATAGGCGCCGTCCGAACCCCAGAGGATCGCCAGCGGGCTGACGGCCGGATAGGTCTCGCCGGGGAATTTCATGGTGATGGAGAACGACATGCCGGCGCGCAGCGAATCGGCCGGATTGGCGATGGTGGCCTTGACCAGAAGTGTGCGGCTCTTTTCGTCGATATGATTGTCGATCGCCGAAACCGTGCCGGTGTATGCGTTGCTCGGATTGGCGATCGGCGTCGCCGTCAATTGCGCGCCGACCTTGACGGCGGCGGCGAAGCGCTCGGGCACCTGGAAATCGACCAGGATAGAGGACCGGTCGTCAAGCGTGGCTATCGCCGACTGGTTGGTGACGTAATTGCCGGCCGAGATCGGCAGGATGCCGACCGTGCCGGTGATCGGCGCCAGGATCGAGCGGCGCTGCAGTGCAAGCTCGGCATCCTGAAGCGCCAGCTTGGCGCCGGCCAGAACCACTTCGGCATCGGCGACCGCGACCGGTGTCGCCGCGTTGGAGGCACGCAGCGACTTGACGCGGTCGAGCTTGGACTGAGCATCCTGCAAGGCAAGCTTGGCGCGGTCCTGTGCGATGATCTCCGTCTCGGAATCGAGCGTTGCGATGATCTGTCCCTTGTCGACATGAGTGCCGGATTCGACCAGCAACTCGGCAAGACGGCCGGAACTGTAGGGATTGACGGTCACCGAGGCGTTGGCACGGCCGGTGCCGATCGCCTGCAGGCGGTCGTTTATGGTGGCCGTACCGGCAGGCAAGGCGACGACGTTGACCTGCCGGACTCCATTGCGATTGCCAGCCTGTTTCGCGCCGTCCGCACCGCTTCTGGCGGGAGGCGTTGCCGCGTACGCCCAATCCATCCCCCAGCGCGCCAGCACTTCCGGCGCGCCTGGATAGAAGCGTGCCCAGGCGGCCGCGGCGGCGACCACGATCACAAGCGCAACGACAATTTGCTTCCAGGTCCGCATCGACACTCCGGTTTCAGAAATCGTCGGCCATTCCCGAAGGAACGGCACAGCGACGATGCGGGCGGGCGGCAAAAATCCGGCCACGCCACACCCCGATATCAGCGGTTTATGGCAATTATCACGCAATCGTGCACATTAAATCTCGGTAACGTGAAACCGAGACGGCCGCGAAGCCGATGCAATGATCCGGAGGATTCTGCCTATCGCAGGCCTTCCATCTCGCGGATGCGCCGGGCGCCGTCGGCCTCGAGTCGCCTGGTGACGGCGCCGATCAGCGTTTCGGCGACGACGAAAAGCGCCGCCGAGGAATCCCATGCGGAAGGCACGGCGGTTCGTCCGGCGATGACATGGCGAGCAAAGCGGGCGATCGGCGACAGCCACTGGTCGGTGAACAGTACGATCTGAACGCCGCGCTGATGCGCCTTCTCGGCGAATCGGACGAGGCTGTCCTGGTAGCGCCTGATGTCGAAGATCACCAGCACGTCGCGCTTGCCCATGTCGATCAGCCGGTCACGCCACATGCTCTCCTGGCCGGCGAGGTGAAAGACATCGGGCTGGATGACGGCGAGATGGGCGGCCATGTAGCGCGCCAAGGGGTCGGTAAAGCGGCCGCCGATCAGGAATGTCTTGCCACGCCGCTCGGCAAGCCTGGTGGCAATGTCGGCAAGCTGCTTGTCGGACAGATGCCTGAAGGTCTCGCGCATATTGTCGAGCGTTGCTTCCAGCATGGGCGACACCGTGCCGCCAATAGGCGAGGGCGGATTGAGCGTTCGTATCGCCGGCGATTGCAATTGCGCCGCCAGTTCATCCTGCAGGCTCGACTGGAACTCGGGGTAATTCTGGAAGCCCAGCCGGGCGACGAAACGCAGGATCGTCGGCGAGGAAACGCCGGCCGCGGATGAGAATTCGGCGACTGTCTTCAGGCCGATCATCGGATAGCTCGCGATCAGCGTCTGCGCTGCGCGCCGTTCGCCGGCGGGCATCGCGCCGATACGGTCGGCAATCAATTCGGCAATGTTGGAAATCATCTTTTCCCTACCCTTGGCCCGCCGACGGTCTTTTCCCCAGATCGCATTTGACAAAGCCAAACAAACTGTATGAAATCATCCACCGGGACGCAATGAAACAAAATACGTAACATACGATACAGCGCTCCCAGGGGACGGCAGGACTATGGAGACAGCGCGGCCCGCCAGCCTTGCATCGTCTGATACCGTGAGGGTGACGAACCCCGGCGGATCGAGCCCCTTCGTGCTGACCTGCGATCACGCTTCCAATTTCCTTCCGGCTGAATTCGGCACGCTCGGCCTTGCCGTCGACGACCTGTCCCGCCACATCGCTTGGGATCCCGGTGCTTTGCCGGTTGCGCTGCGGATGGCGCAGGCGCTCGATGCGACGCTGGTCGAAACCCGCATTTCGCGTCTCGTCATCGACTGCAACCGGCCGCTCGATGCGCCGGACCTGGTGCCGCCGGTCAGCGAAACCACTGCCATACCGGGCAATACCGGCTTGTCGGAAAAACAGCGCGCGGCGCGGGTCGCCCTGTCATGGCAACCGTTCCATGGCGCCATCGAGCGCATCGTCGAGGACCGGTTGGCGCGCGGCCAGGAGACCCGCCTGGTTTCCGTTCATTCCTTCACGCCGGTCTATAAAGGCCGCAATCGGCCCTGGCATATCGGCATCATCCATGACGATGATCGCCGGCTGGCGTCGCCGCTGATATCGGCGCTGCAACGGCTCTCAGGCATCACCGTCGGCATCAACGAACCCTATTCGCCGGCCGACCGCGTCTATTTCACGCTGGAACGGCATGCGCGCTCGCGCGGGCTACCCTGCGCGATGATCGAAATCCGCAACGATGAAATCTCCGGCGAAACCGGGCAGCGGAAATGGGCGGATATGCTCACGGGCATTTTTTCGGATCTGGAGCCAGAGGAGGCCAAGGGCTCTCGACGAAGCGCAGTCGGAAAGTCAGTTCAATCGGCCAGCTAAGAACCAACAGGGGAACTCTGACATGACAACACCTGATCACTCTGACAAGTCGGAGGACACAAAAATCCTCCACAGTATGGGCTACGCCCAGGAACTAGCGCGCCGCATGAGCGGCTTCTCCAACTTCGCCATTTCCTTCTCGATCATCTGCATTCTGGCGGGCGGCATTACGTCTTTCCCGCTGGCCATGGCGACCGGCAGCGGTTTCGAGGCGACCATCGGCTGGGTCATCGGCGGCGTCTTTGCGCTCGTGGTCGCGGCGTCTCTCGGCCAGATTGGATCGGCCTATCCGACAGCCGGCGGCCTCTATCACTGGTCCTCGATCCTGGGCGGACGCGGCTGGGGCTGGGCCACGGCCTGGATCAACTTGCTCGGCCTGATCTTCGTCGTCGCTTCGGTGAATGTCGGCGTCTACCTGCTGTTTCAGGGGCTCGTTGCTGGCCCGATCTTCGGCTGGGACACATCGGCCTGGGGCTTCTGGCAACAGACGGCGGCAGTCGTCTTGATTACAGTTACCCAAGGTCTGTTCAATCATCTCGGCATCAAGACGACGACGATGTTGACCGATTTTTCCGGCTACCTCATCCTCGTTGTCGCGGTCGTGCTGACGCTGACCTTCCTGATCTGGGGCGCGCATGGCTTCGATCTCGCGCGGCTGACGACTTTCGTCAACACGACCGGCGATCTCGGTGGTGGCTATGTTCCGACGGCCCGCACCGCACTCGTGGCCTTCCTGATTGGCCTTCTCTACCCGCTTTACACGATCACCGGCTTTGACGCCTCCGCGCATACCGCCGAGGAAACGCACAATGCCCGCGTCGCTGTGCCCAGAGGCATGATCCACGCGGTCCTCTGGTCTCTCGTCTTCGGTTTCGTCATGGCGGTCTCCTTCGTCCTTGCCAGCCCCGATCTCGTGGCGACCGCCAAGGACGGCGGCAATGCCTGGTTCAACCTGTTCAACAATCTGCCGGCGCCAACCTGGCTCAAGGCTCTGCTCGGCATCGCCATCGTGCTGTCGAACTATCTGTGCGCGCTAGCAGGGCTCACTTCGACCTCGCGCATGATCTTTGCCTTTTCGCGTGACGGAGGTCTGCCAGGGTCATCTTTATGGAAGCAGGTTTCGCCGACCTGGCGCACGCCCGTCCCGGCCATCTGGCTCGGCGTCGTTCTGTCGATTGCCGCCACGCTCTATTCGCCGGCTTTCGCGGCGCTGGCAGCCGGCTGCGCACTCTTCCTCTATGTCTCCTACGCCATGCCGATCGCGGCCGGACTTCTTGCGGAAGGAAAGAGCTGGACCGAGTTCGGACCATTCCGGCTCGGCATCTGGTCAAAGCCGTTCGCGGTCATCACCGTGCTTGGTGTTCTGGTGTTGATGTATGCCGGCATCCAACCGCCCTTCGACATCTTGATCAACTATGCGATCGGATTGATCGTTCTGCTCGTCGTTTTGTGGTTCGCCGTTGAGAACCGCCGCTTCCAGGGGCCGCCCATCGGCGAGACGGCAATCGCCAAGCGCAGGGCGACCATCGCAGCGGCCGAAAAGGCCGTCGGCGAATCCGCCTAAACAACCAATCAAGCCGTGGCGGGTTCGCTCGCCACGGTTTTTTGTTCTCGTTCATGTGACAAGCCCGAAACGCCAAGCACTGGAGTGCCAAAGGAATGGCCGGAAGTTTCTCGTTCGATCAGTTGAAGAAAGCGGTCTCCAGCGGCGAGATCGACACGGTGCTGGCATGCATTGTCGACATGCAGGGCCGGTTGGCGGGAAAGCGGTTCCTGGCGCAATACTTCGTCGATTCCGCGCATGACGAGACGCATGGCTGCAACTACCTGCTGGCGGCCGACATCGATATGGAGCCGGTGCCGGGCTACAAGGCGGCAAGCTGGTCGAAGGGCTATGGCGACTTCGTCATGAAGCCTGACCTGGCGACGCTGCGGCGCATTCCCTGGCTGGAAAAGACGGCGCTCGTCATTTGCGACGTGCTCGACCACCACACACATGACGACCTGCCGCATTCGCCGCGCGCCATCCTGAAGAAGCAGGTCAAGCGGCTGAGCGAGCGCGGCTATATCGGCTATTTCGCTTCCGAGCTCGAATTCTATCTGTTCAACGAGACCTACGATTCCGCCCGCAAGAAGCATTGGCAGGGGCTCGATACAGCCTCGCCCTATATTGGCGACTACCAGATCGGCATCACCACCAAGGAAGAAGGCGTCATGCGCCGGCTTCGCAACGAGATGGAAGCCGCCGGCATTCCGATCGAGAATTCCAAGGGCGAGTGGGGTCCGGGCCAGGAAGAGATCAATGTGCGCTACGCCGAGGCGCTCGACATGGCCGACCGCCACGTCATCCTGAAGAACGGCGCCAAGGAGATTGCCGAGTCCGAAGGCAAGGCGATTTCCTTCATGTCCAAGTATAATTACGGTCTCGCCGGCAATTCGAGCCACATCCACAATTCGCTGTGGAGCGCGGACGGCAAGACGCCGCTGTTCTTCGACAGACAAGCCGACTGGACCTTGTCGACGCTCGGCCAGCAATGGGCGGCCGGGCAGTTGAAATACGCCAGGGAATTCACCTGGTTCCTGGCGCCCTACATCAATTCCTACAAGCGCTTCCAGGCCGGCACTTTCGCCCCGACCAAGATCATGTGGAGCGAAGACAACCGCACCGCCGGCTTCCGCCTGTGCGGCGAGGGCACCAAGGGCATCCGCATGGAATGCCGCATCGGCGGCGCCGACCTCAATCCCTATCTCGCCTTCGCGGCGCTGATCGCGGCCGGCCTCGCCGGTATCGACGAGAAGCTGGAATTGCAGAAGCCTTTCGTCGGCGACGCCTATCAGGCTTCTCGTTTGCCGGAAATTCCAAAGACGCTGCGCGATGCGACCGAGACGCTGGCGAAATCGAAGATGCTGAAACAGGCGCTCGGCGAGGATGTGCTCGAGCACTATGTCCACACAGCGAAGTGGGAGCAGTTCGAATACGATCGGCGTATCACGGATTGGGAACTGCACAGAGGGTTCGAGCGGTACTAAAGCTTTATGCAGCTTTATTGTTGACAATGTAGTTAATGTAGCTCATATGAAGGCTGCAAACTGCAATTGTTGGGGAGTTCGCAATGTCCAAATATGCGCCGCTGAAGGAATTTCTGGTCGCCCAGAATGCCGACCGTGTGCCTATGTCGTTCGATGAGATCGAGAGCGTGCTTAGTCTGCCCTTGCCGGCATCGAAGCGATACCCCGCGTGGTGGAGCAACAATCCGAGCAACAATCCCATGACCAGGGAGTGGCTCGAGGCCGGCTTCGAGACCGAATCCGTCAACGTAGGCACTGGCAAGCTTGTCTTTCGCCGCGTTCGCAAGATGCCGACCGGTGACGCCGCACCCGCTGTGCGTACGCACCGTCACCCTGGATTTGGTTTCATGAAGGGCTTGATAGCAATCGAGGCCGGGTTTGATGTCACCAAACCGTTCGATGATGAGCCTTGGGATCGGGGTTATCTGGGCGGTGAAACTCAGGCGCAGCATGGTAAACACGTGATGCGCAAATGAGTGAAGAGCCGAGCCTGCTGCTGGACACGTGCGCGATGATCTTCATTGCAAACGACAGCAAAATCGACCCTCAGGCAAGTCAGAAGATTTCCGACGCGGCCTATGATGGCCGCCTCTATCTCTCGCCGATGTCAGCATGGGAGATCGGCATCGGTGTGGCCAAGGGCCGGCTCAACTTGCCCATAGCGCCGCTCGATTTCGTAGAGCGATTCATTGAGCGCATGTCCGCAAAACTCAGCGCGATTTCGCCGGCTATTCTGATCGCGTCCTCCAACTTGCCGGGTTCGCCCCATGGCGATCCTATGGATCGAATACTGATTGCCACTGCAAGGGCCTTGGACATGGTTCTTGTGACGCGAGACGAGCCCATCCTTCGCTACAGCCGCAACGGCCATCTGCGTACATTAGCCTGCTAAATGGAGCACCTTTTGGAAACCGTAGAACTCAAATCCCCCATCGACGGCTCGATCTATGCGGAGCGGCCGGTCGCTACCGACCAGGCGATCAACGCCGCGGTCGAGCGTGCCAAGGCGGCGCAGGAGAAGTGGGCGCAGACGCCGATCGTCGAGCGCGGCAAGTACATGCTGGCGATGCTGGAAGCACTGGTCGCGATGACCGACGAGATCGTGCCGGAGATCGCCTGGCAGATGGGGCGTCCCGTTCGTTATGGCGGCGAGTTCGGCGGCGTCAAGGAGCGTACCAACTACATGGTCGAGATCGCGGAAGCGGCGCTCAAGTCCGTGCCGGCCTCCAACCCGAAGGACGGCTTCCGGCGCTATGTGAAGAAGGATCCGCTTGGGGTGGTCATGGTGATCGCGCCATGGAACTATCCCTATCTGACAGCGGTCAACACCATCGTGCCGGCGCTGATGGCCGGCAACGCCGTCATCCTGAAACATGCCGCGCAGACGTTGCTGGTCGGCGAGCGCTTTCAACAGGCTTTCGACAAGGCCGGCCTGCCAAAGGGCGTGTTCCAGAATGTCGTGCTCAACCATGCACAGACGGAAAAACTGCTGGGTTCCGGCAAGATCGACCATGTCAATTTCACCGGCTCGGTCGCTGGCGGCCGTGCTATCGAAAAGGCGGCGGCAGGCACCTTCATGACGCTTGGACTCGAACTCGGTGGCAAGGATCCGGCCTATGTGCTGCCCGACGCCAAGATGGACCATGCCGTGGCCAATCTGGTCGACGGCGCCTTCTTCAATTCCGGCCAGTGCTGCTGCGGCATCGAACGCGTCTATGTGCACGAAAAAGTCTATGACGAGTTCGTCGAAGGCTTCATCGCCGAGACCAGGAATTATGTCGTCGGCAATCCGCTGGAGCAGGCGACGACGATGGGACCGATGGCGCAGGCGCGCTTTGCCGACCTGATCCGCGAGCAGAAGGCCGAAGCGCTGCGCAAGGGTGCCAAGGCGCACATCAACATGAAGGTGGCTAACGACAAGGCCGGCTCGCCTTACCTGGCGCCGGAGGTGTTGACGCAAGTCGACCATCAGATGAGCGTCATGCGTGAGGAAAGCTTTGGCCCGATCGTCGGCATCATGAAGGTGCGCAATGACGAGGAGGCGATCGCTTTGATGAACGACAGCCCCTACGGGCTGACGGCCTCGATCTGGACGCGCGACACCGAGCATGCGGTGGCGATCGGCGACCGCGTCGAGACCGGCACGGTGTTCATGAACCGCTGCGACTATCTCGATCCCGCGCTGGTCTGGACCGGCGTCAAGGACACCGGCAAGGGCGTTGCCCTGTCGGCGCTGGGCTATGACAATCTGACCCGGCCGAAATCCTTCCATCTGCGTGAAGCCATCTAATTCGAAAGACAAAAATGTCCAAGCTCATCTCCAAATGGAACTACCCCACCACCGTTCGCTTCGGCGCCGGGCGCATCAAGGAACTGCCGGAGGTGCTCGCGGCCACCGGCATCAAGCGGCCGCTTTTCGTCACCGATCCGGGATTGGCGAAACTGCCGGTCGTCGCCTCGACGCTCAGGATTCTCGACGAGGCCAAGGTGCCCTATGGCGTGTTCTCCGAGGTGAAGCCGAACCCGGTCGAGTCCAACCTCACCGCTGGCATCGCGGTGTTCAAGAAGGGCAAGCATGACGGCGTCATCGCCTTCGGCGGCGGCTCGGCGCTCGACCTGGGCAAGCTGATCGCCTTCCAGGCCGGCCAAGTCAGGCCGGTCTGGGACTTCGAGGATGTCGGCGACTGGTGGACGCGCGCCAACTCCGACGCCATAGCGCCGATCATCGCGGTGCCGACCACCGCCGGCACCGGCTCGGAGGTCGGTCGCGCCGGCGTCATCACCAACGAGGAGACGCATACCAAGAAGGTCATCTTCCATCCGAAGTTGTTGCCGGCGATCGTCATCGCCGATCCGGAGCTTTCGGTCGGCATGCCTTCCTTCATCACCGCCGGCACCGGCATGGACGCGCTTGCCCATTGCCTCGAAGCCTATTGCGCGCCGGGCTACCATCCGATGGCCGACGGCATTGCCGTCGAAGGCATACGCCTGGTGTTCGAGAACCTGCCGAAGGCTTATGCCAATGGCAAAGACCTCGTCGCCCGCGCCCATATGATGAGCGCGGCCGCCATGGGCGCCGCGGCCTTCCAGAAGGGGCTGGGTGCCATCCACTCGCTGTCGCATCCGATCGGCGCGCTCTACGACACCCATCATGGCATGACCAATGCCGTGTTCATGCCATATGTGCTGGCCTTCAATCGCGACTCCATCGAGGAGCGTATCGCCCGGCTCGCCGCCTATTGCGGCATCAAGGGCGGTTTCGACGGCTTCGCCAAGGCTGTTATCAAGCTGCGCAAGGAGTTGAAGGTGCCGCACGCGCTGCCGGGCCTGATCAAGGGGCTCGACATGGACAAGAAGCGCAAGGGCCTGATCGCCGACATGGCGGTGGTCGATCCGACGGCCGGCGGCAACCCGGTCAAGCTGACCAAGAAGGCGGCGCTGACACTGCTCGAAAACGCCATCGCCGGGACGGTCTGAGGCCGGTTCCTGGATGCGGAAGTTGATCGGGAAACGAGGGGAAAGGAGAGGGGAAGGGGCGATATAGGGGCGGATTAATGATTAGCCGGAAAATTAAGTGATGGCTAATTGCTACAGTCCGTTAAAAAGAGTTAACTTTTCACGCTGCGAGGCGCCGGTTTCACAAAGCTTTCATCTGGCTGTCACACGAAAACGATACCGCATCGCAGACGTCCAACGGCGTCAGTTCAATGGAGAGAACACATGTTCAAATTCACGGGGAAAGTGCTTTCCCTTTCGGCCGCGACCCTGATGGTGTCGTCGGTGATTTCGTCCGCCGCTTCGATGGACGATCTCATCAAGGCCGCCAAGGCCGAAGGCCAGCTCACCACGATCGCCTTGCCGCATGACTGGTGCGGCTACGGCGACGTCATAGCCGGTTTCAAGGCGAAGTATCCGGAAATCACCGTCAACGAACTCAACCCCGACGCCGGCTCCGGCGACGAAGTCGAGGCGATCAAGGCCAACAAGGACAACAAGGGTCCGCAGGCTCCTGATGTCATCGACGTCGGCCTGTCCTTCGGCCCGACCGCCAAGGCCGATGGCCTGTTGATGCCATACAAGGTGTCGACCTGGGACTCGATCCCGGACAGCGCCAAGGATGCCGATGGCGCCTGGTACGGAGACTATTATGGCGTTCTCTCGTTCATGGTGAACAAGGACCTGATCAAGGAGTCGCCGAAGGACTGGGCCGATCTCCTCAAGCCCGAATTCGCCAACGCGGTCGCCGTCGCCGGCGATCCGCGCGCTTCGAACCAGGCCATCCAGGCCGTCTACGCCGCAGGCCTTTCCGGTGGCGCGGCTGCTGGTGAAGCCGCTGGCACCGCCGGCCTCGACTTCTTCAAGAAGCTCAACGCCGCCGGCAATTTCGTGCCGGTCGTCGGCAAGCCGGCAACGCTTGCCCAGGGCCAGACCCCGATCCTGATCAACTGGGACTACAACGCGCTCGCCGGTCGCGACACGCTGAAGGGCAACCCGCCCGTCGACGTCATCGTGCCGAAGACCGGCGTTGTCGCAGGTGTTTATGTGCAGGCGATCAGCGCGTTCGCGCCGCACCCGAATGCAGCCAAGCTGTGGATGGAATATCTCTATTCCGACGAAGGCCAGATCGGCTGGCTGAAGGGCTATTGCCACCCGATCCGCTTCAACGATCTTGCCAAGAACGGCAAGATCCCCGCGGACGTTCTGGCCAAGCTGCCGCCGGCGGAATCCTACGCCTCGGCTGCCTTCCCGACGCTCGACGAGCAGGGCAAGGCGAAGGAGACCATCAGCAAGAACTGGGACGCCGTTGTCGGCGCCAACGTCAAGTAAGGCTTGAAATCCACCGGGCGGCCGCGAGGCCGCCCGGCTTCCCCTCGAAGACGGTAGCCGGCGCATGACCGATCTTACGCTTTCAAATCAGTCCGTTACCACCAAGCCCGCGCCGCCGAACGAGGCGACCACTTTCCGCTTTCCGATGCAGTGGATTGGCGTGGCGCCTTTCTTCATCTTTGTCCTGATGTTCCTGATCCTGCCGACGATCTATCTCGTCCTGGGCGCTTTCCAGAATGGCGACGGTCAGCTGACGCTGGATAATATACTGCAGCTGGTCAGCGATCCCTCGATCAGCGCTTCCTACTGGGTTTCGATCAAGATCAGTTTCTGGTCGGCGGTCATCGGTGCCTTTGCCGGGCTCGCGATTGCCATCGCCATCGTGCGCGGCGGGCTTCCCAACTGGACCCGCTCGGCGACCCTGACTTTTTCGGGCGTCGCCTCGAATTTCGCCGGCTTGCCGCTGGCCTTCGCCTTCCTGGCGACCCTCGGCCGCGTCGGCATCGTCACAACGCTTCTGCGCGACGTTCTCAATGTGAACATCTACGCGATGGGCTTCAATTTCCTCACGACATCGGGCCTGATCGCGGTCTATCTGTTCTTCCAGATTCCGCTGATGGTGGTCATCATCGTGCCGGCCATCGACGGCTTGAAGAAGGAATGGGGCGAGGCCGCCGCCACACTCGGGGCCACCCAGTCGCAGTATTGGCGCATGGTGGTCATCCCGGTCTTGTGGCCGAGCTTCCTCGGCACCGTTATCCTGTTGTTCGCCAATTCCTTCGGCGCCATCGCCACGGCTTATGCGTTTGCCGGCCCGGCACTCAACATCGTTCCCATCAAGCTCTATTCGCAGATCAATGGCGACGTGCTGCACAACCCGCAGCTCGGCTATGCCATCGCCTTCGGCATGATCGTCATCACGGGCTTGGCCAACGTCTTCTACATCTGGTTCCGGACCCGGTCCGAAAGGTGGCTCAAATGAAGTCGGGCAAATTCTGGGCCTGGGTCGTCTTCATTGTCGGCGCGGCCTATTTCTTCATTCCGCTGATGGCGACTGTCGAGTTCTCTTTGCGCATGCGCCGCGGCGTCCATTCCTTCGACGCCTACCAGATCGTGCTGGGCGACGCTCGCTTCCAGTCGACCTTCCTGTATTCGGTGGTAGCGGCCGTCTTCACCATCATCCTCGGCGTGCTGATCGTGGTGCCGGCGGCATACTGGATCCGGCTGCGCCTGCCGCAGCTCAGGCCGATCGTCGAATTCATCACGCTGTTGCCGCTGGTCATTCCGGCCATCGTCATCGTGTTCGGCTATATCAGGATGTACGGCTCGAATTCCCCGCTGCCGTTCCTGGGCAGCAATATGGGCGCCAATGCGCTGCTGGTGATCGGCTATGCGACGCTGGCTCTGCCCTACATGTATCGCGCCGTCGATACGGGGCTGCGCACCATCGATGTGCGGACATTGACCGAAGCAGCGCAGATCCTGGGCGCCGGCTGGGGCACGATCATTGGCCGGGTGATCCTGCCCAATGTCCTGATCGCCGTGCTGTCGGGCGCCTTCCTGACCTTCGCCATCGTCATCGGCGAGTTCACCATGGCGAGCCTCCTCAACCGTCCGGCCTTTGGCCCGTATCTGCAAAACGTCGGCGCCAACCGCGCCTATGAACCGGCAGCCCTTGCCATCATCGCCTTCGCCATTACCTGGGGCTGCATGTCGCTCATCCAGATCCTGTCCCGCTTCGCGCCGAAATCGGCGAACCGCCCGAATTGATCGAAAAGCACTGACCTGAGAGAAAAAGCCATGGCCGAGCCATTCCTGTCCATCCAGCATGTGCGAAAGTCCTACGGGTCCAACACCGTGGTGCAGGATTTCAGCCTCGACGTCGAGCCGGGCGAGTTCGTCTCGTTCCTGGGGCCATCCGGATGCGGCAAGACGACGGTGCTGCGCATGGTCGCCGGCTTCGAGGAGCCGTCGGCCGGCAAGATCGTCGTCGCCGGCAAGGACATCACGCGGCTGAAGCCCAACCAGCGCAATGTCGGCATGGTGTTCCAGGCCTATGCGCTGTTCCCGAACCTGACGGTGGCGCAGAACATCGCTTTCGGGTTGAAGGTTGCCGGTATGCCGAAGGCCGACGCCGACAAGCGCGTCGCCGAGATGCTCGACATGATCAGGCTGCCGCAGATGGCGGACCGCTATCCCTATCAACTCTCCGGAGGCCAGCAGCAGCGCATCGCGCTGGCGCGTGCTATCGCGCCGAAACCAAAGCTCCTGCTGCTCGACGAGCCGCTGTCGGCGCTGGACGCCAAGGTGCGCGTGTCGCTGCGCGAAGAAATCCGCTCGATCCAGAAGAAGCTCGGCATCACCACCATCTTCGTGACCCATGACCAGGAAGAGGCGCTGTCGATCTCCGACCGCATCGCCGTCATGTATGGCGGCAAGGCCGAGCAGGTCGCGACGCCGTTCGAGATCTACAACCGGCCGGCGACCAAGTTCGTCGCCAATTTCGTCGGCACGCTGAACGTGCTCGAAGGCAAGGTCACCGACGCCGCCTCCGGCAAGGTGCAGGTCAATACGCAGGAAGTCTCGCTCAAGGGCAAGCTCAACGGCTCGAAGTCCGGCGACACGCTGTCTCTGGCGCTGCGGCCCGAGGCGATTTCGCTCGGCCGCCAGCCCGGCCGCGACTCCAGCCTGACCGGAGAGATTTCCGAAGTGCACTTCCTCGGCTCGGTTATCCGGGTCCGTGTCGGCATCGGCGGCAACACGGTGTCGCTCGACACGTTCAACAACTCCGCCACCCCGCCGCCCGCAGTCGGGGAGAAGGCCGAGATTTCGTTCTCGTCGAGCGATATGCTGGTGCTGCATTAGGTAGTCCCGCTGTCGGAAGGCGCTCCCAACCGGGCGCTCCAGCCGTCGGGATTTCTCATGCTGTCGGCGGACGACACAGTCCGTGCCAGAGGTGTCCCTGTTGTTTCACGGCCATGACTTTGGCACTGCCAATCGCGTCGTTCGGCGGCTACGATAGAGCATGGCTCTTTTCGAACTGACGCTTATCCTCCTGTTGATTGCAGTCGCGCTGACGGCGCTGTCGCGGCGGCTGCAAGTTCCCTATCCGTCGCTGCTGGCGCTGGCGGGCGCGGGCATCGCCTTCCTGCCCGGCATGCCGACCATCGACATCGACCCCGAACTGGCGCTGGCCTTGTTCATCGCGCCGGTGCTGCTCGACGCCGCCTATGACACCTCGTTGCGCGACCTCAATCGCAACCGGCTGCCGCTCGCCCTGTTGGCCTTGGGGGCGGTCGTTTTCACCACCGCAGCGGTTGCGCTGCTCGGCTGGAAGATGGCAGGCCTGCCGATCGCCGCGGCCGTCGCCCTTGGCGCCATCGTAGCGCCGCCCGATGCCGTCGCGGCGTCGGCCGTGCTCGGACAATTCAAGGTGCCGCACCGCATCACCACCATCCTGCAAGGCGAGAGCCTGCTCAACGATGCAACCGCGCTGCTGATCTACCGTATCGCTGTCGCCGCCGCCCTCGGTCCGTTCCTGTTGAGTAGCGCCGCGCCCATGGTCGCCTTGTCGACCGTTGGAAGCCTGGTGGCCGGCTATGTACTCGGCCGGCTGTCGCTTGCCACGCTGAGCCGCATCGAGGACGCCGCCAGCGGTACCGTGGTGCAGTTCGCCGGTACGTTCGGTGTCTGGATCCTGGCGGACAGGTTGGGTCTGTCGGCGATCATCACCATCGTCGTCTACGCCATGACCATCGCGCGGACCGCGCCACGCCGAATGTCGGCGAGAAAGCGTGTCAGTTCCTATTCGGTCTGGGAGACGGCGGTGTTCGTGCTCAACGTGCTGGCCTTCGTGCTGATGGGTCTGCAGGCTCGGTCGATCGTCGGACGGCTCGCCGGTACGGGAGAGCTCGACGCGTTCATCTTTGCCGCGGCAGTGCTGGCGGTCGTCATCGTCTCGCGCCTGATCTGGGTGCTGGGCTGCGGTGCAATCATCAGGTGGTTTGCCCGCTTTGGCGGCGCCGAGCATCAGCCGGATACGCCGTCCTTTCGCGGCGGCGTGCTCATCGGCTGGTGCGGCATGCGCGGACTGGTAACGCTTGCCGCGGCATTCGCCTTGCCGGTCGAATTTCCTGCTCGCGACCCGATCGTGCTCGCCGCCTTCACGGTCGTGCTCGGCACCCTGGTGCTGCAAGGAATGAGCCTGAAGCCGCTGCTGCGCATCCTGAAACTGGATCCCGACGAAACGGTCGACCGGGAGGTCGCGAAGGCGCGCGTCGTGGTCATGCAGGCTGCCCTCGATGTATTGAGCGGCAAGACCTCGAGCGCCGCAGCCGCGGTGCGTGAGCAATATGCCGCGCAGCGCAAGATCGCCAAAAATCCCGAGGACGCCCAGGCCGCGACCGAATATGACAGGCTGCGTCTCTATGCCATCAAAAGCCAGCGCGATGCCCTGGAGGAGCTACGCCGCAACGGCACCATCGGCGACGAAGCCTATCACCGTCTGGAGGAAGAGATCGACTGGACGGAACTTGCGGCATCGCCGGCAGGCCGGTTCCAGCCGCTGACCACCGACTAGCAGATACCGCCTCTCGGCCGCTGCCCTGCTGGCCCAAGCCCCGTCCGTCCTCCTGCACATTGCAAGCGATCGGCCGAACCGTTACTGCCAACACCGAAAAGTGAGCCGGATAAGCAATGAAGCTGGTCAGCTACAACATCCAGTACGGATTCGGCAGCGACGGGCGCTACGATCTTTCGCGTGCGGCACGCCTTGTCGCCGGCGCCGACATCATCGCCTTGCAGGAGGTCGAGCGGCACTGGCAGCGCAGCGATTTCGACGACCAGCCGGAGCGGCTTTCCCAATTGCTGCCTGGGTACCACTGGGTCTACGGCCCAGCCTTCGACATGGATGGCAGCGAGCTGCGTGACGGCCGCCTGGTCAATCGCCGCCGACAGTTCGGCACCATGGTTTTGTCGAAGCTGCCGATCGTCTGGTCGCGACTGCACGCGCTGCCGATGCGCCGCACGCTGCGGCCGCTCAACACCCGCAACGCCGCCCTCGAATGCATGATCCGCACGCCGGCCGGGCCGGTCAGGGTGCTGTCGCTGCATCTCGCGCACATCGCGGCGGAAGAGCGGCTGGAGCAGATTGACTATCTCACGGCCGAGCACCGCCGGGCACCATCGGAAGGCGGACCGTGGAGCGGCGCGGACGACGAACCTTCGCGTAACTGGACACATGGGGAAGTCGAGCCGGAAAATCCGCTGGCGACGATCTGGATGGGCGATTTCAACATGGAACCCGGCAGCGCCGAATATCGCCGCATTGTCGGCAGCACGCCCTATCATCGGGGTGCTGCCTATCTCGACGGCTTCGTCGATGCCGCTTCTGTCGCCAGCGAGCCGGTGGCGGATTTCCATACGCATGAGAAGATCATCGACGGCAGGCTGGCAAAGCGCCGGCTTGACCATTGCTTCGTCGGCGGCATGTTGGCCGGGCGTGTGCGTTCGGTTGGATCAGACATGGGCGAGGTGGCTTCCGACCACTTCCCGGTCCGGGTCGACATCGATCTCGAGACGCCCTTCGGCTTGGGAGGTCGATGAGCTCCCCATGACGCTTTTCGTCTTCTTCGCGGTGCTTGCCGCGGCCGCCATGCACGCGATCTGGAACGCACTGGTCAAGGTGCATCTCGACCGCTTCCTGTCGATCACGCTGATGACGCTCGGCATGGGCACTGCTGCCCTCGTCGTGCTGCCCTTCGTCGAGGTGCCGAAGGCGGAGGTCTGGCCCTACATCATCGCATCGGTGATCTTCCACATTGGTTATCGCACCTTCCTGATCGGCGCCTACCAGGCCGGCGATTTCGCCCAGACCTATCCGCTGGCGCGTGGCACGGCACCCCTGCTGGCCGCGATTGGTGGCATGTTCGTCGTCGCCGAAGTGCCGGCGCCGCTTGCCATCCTTGGCATCCTGCTGTTGTCGACAGGCACGCTGGTGATGTCGTTTCGCGGTGGCGCGCATCTGGAGAAGCTGAACCTGCGCGCGGTCGGCTATGCGCTGGGCACGTCGATCTTCATCGCCAGCTACACGCTGTCCGACGGCAGCGGCGCGCGGCTGGCGACAACGGCGCAGAGCTATGCCGCCTGGCTGTTCATCTGCGATGCATTTGGCGCGCTGCTGCTGTGCCTCATTTTCCGAGGGCCCAAGGCGCTTCCCGTTCTGGCGCGCGACTGGAAGGCGGGACTGTTCACCGGGGTGCTTTCCGGCGCCGCCTACTGGATCGTCATGTGGGCGATGACCAAGGCGCCGATCGCCTCGGTGGCGTCGCTGCGCGAGACCTCGATCCTGTTTGCCATGATGATCTCGGTCTACGCCCTCGGCGAGAAGATGACAGGCTGGCGCGGCGCCGCCGCGCTCAGCATTGTTGCAGGCGTCATCGCGTTGAGGATGGGTTGACCTCTCAGCCGAGCACCGTCATTACCTGGCCGCGCCGCTCCGGACTGAAGCGGATGACGACGATGATGCAGACGGCAACCACGCCCGCAAAAAGCGCCAGCGCATAGCCATAGCTGCCGCCGGGGGCTTCCGCGATCCCGGCCTGATATGGACCGCCATAGGAAGCGGCGAGATTGCCGGCCTGGTAGATAAAGCCGGGCAAGGTGGCGCGCACCGCACCCGGCGAAAGCTCGTTGAGATGGACCGGGATGACGCCCCAGGCGCCCTGCACCGCGACCTGCATGACGAAGGCGCCGATGGCCAGCATGAACGGCGTTGAACTGTAGGCCCATAGCGGGATCGCCGGCAGGGCGATGATGCAGGCCAGGGTGATGGCGTTGACGCGGCCGATCTTCTCGGACAGCGCGCCGAATGCCAAGCCGCCGACGATGGCGCCGATGTTGGCAACGATGGTGATCCAGCTCACCGTATGTGGATCGAAGCCATGCTGCTTCTTCAAAAAGGTCGGGTAGAGATCCTGCGTGCCATGGCTGAAGAAGTTGAAGAACATCATCAGCACGACAGCATAGAGCGCGACGCCCCAGTGCTTCTGCAAGGTCTCCAGCATCCCCGGTCGAGCGGTTTTCTGTGCCTCGACGAAGGCAGGAGATTCCGGCACATGCGAGCGGATGAACAGGACGACCAGCGCCGGGACGAAGGAGAGCAGGAACATGGCGCGCCAGCCGATCGTGTAGCCGCCGATCGTCTGCTGGTAGAGCAGGCCATAGACCACCGCCGCCAGCAGGTAGCCGGCCGGATAGCCGCATTGCAGGATGCCCGAGACGATGCCGCGGGCGCTCGGCGGGACGGATTCCATGGCGAGTGAACTGCCGAGGCCCCATTCGCCGCCCATGGCGATGCCGAACAGCGCGCGCAGCGCCAGGAAGATGCCGAGATTGGGCGAGAAGGCGGCGAGCGCCCCGATCACCGAATAGCTGACGATATTGAGCATGAGAATGGGCTTGCGCCCGTATTTGTCGGCTAGCATGCCAAAGAAGAACGCGCCGATGAAGCGCGTGGCCAAGGTCAGGAACAGTGCCTTTGAGACTGCCGGGACATCCGTCTGGAATTCAGTCGCAATATCGGTGAGCAGGAATGTCAGAAGGAAGAAATCGAAAGCATCGAGCGTCCAGCCCAGGAATGAGGCCAGGACGGTTTTCTTCTGCTCTGTAGTGAGGTTCAAGGCGTCCTCCTTTTGCATCCCCAAAGGAACGATATGTCGCCCTGTCGGCAAAAGAGAACAGCGATCAGCCGGCTTTCGAAAGGCCGGCGGTCACTTTTTCGTAAGATCGAGATCGAAGACCATCAATCCGTCCGTGCCGCCTTCGAGAGCCGCGACCAGGCGAGCGCCGGCACGCTGATGCGCTTCATGCACGAGATAGGCGTCGCGCGCCGCGGCATCGCGGAAATCGATGGTGAAGCCATGGGTGAACCCGCGCGCGAAAGGCTCTGGGCTGACATTGGTGCTGAACTGGACGGTGTCCATGCCTTCGACCACCTGTCGCAACGCCTCGAGGCCGGCGTGGATGGCCGTGCGCTCGGTCGACGACACATCGCTACGAAATCTGGCGAAAACGCAGTGCCTGATCATTTTACCACTCCCTAAGCAGCACGATTGCCGGAAAACACCGCCGGCGGCAGCGGCTCGCGGCCGAGGATCAGGTCGGCACCCTTTTCGCCGACCATGATCGTCGGCGCATTGGTGTTGGAGGAAGGCACGCGCGGCATCACAGACGCGTCGCAGACGCGCAGCCCCTCGATGCCGCGCAGTCTCAGGTCCGGCGTCACCACCGCCATCTCATCATGGCCCATGCGGCAGGTGCCGACAGGATGGTGATCGGTCTTGGAGGTGCGGCAGGCATAGTCGATCAGCTCATCGTCGCTGGCGAGCGACGGGCCGGGCAGCACCTCGCGCAGCACGTAAGGGGCAAGCGCCTTCTGCCGCATGATCTCGCGCGCCAGCCGCAGCCCTCTCAGCGACATGTCGCGGTCATAGGGATCGGACCAGTAGTTGGGGTCGATCAGCGGGTGGTCGGCGGGATCAGCGCTTTTCAGCCGCACCGTGCCGCGCGAGCGCGGGCGCAGGAAGGCCGAGTTCAAGGTGACGCCCGGGTTTTTCAGCTTCTCGACGCCAGCCTCGATGCCGGAGCCGAGGCCCAGATGGAACTGGATGTCCGGCGAGGCGGCGGTCGGGTCGGCGTACCAGAAGCCGCCGGTCTCGAACAGGCTGGACGCCACCGGCCCCTTCTTCAACAGCAGATATTGCAGGCCAGCCCAGGCCGTGCGGTGCAGCTTGGCGTAATTGTCGTAGGTGTGGTCGCCGGTGCATTCGGCGATGACGAACAGGTCGAGATGGTCCTGCATGTTGGAGCCGACGCCGGGCAGGTCATGCACGGGCGTGACGCCGACCGATTTCAGATGGTCGGCCGGGCCGATGCCCGACTGCATCAAAAGCTTAGGCGAACCGATGGCGCCGGACGAGACGATCACCTCGCGGTCGGCGCGCAGGATTTTTGTCTCGCCGCCCGGCCTGTCGACCACCTCGACGCCGATGGCGCGGCCGTTCTCGACGACGATGCGGGTGACCAGTACGTCTGTCCTGACGGTGAGGTTCTTGCGAGCGCGGATCGGCCTGAGATAGGCGACCGAGGCGGAGGAGCGCCGGGCATCCTTCTGGGTCAACTGGTAATAGCCGACGCCTTCTTGGGCAGCGCCGTTGAAGTCCGGATTGAAGGGAATGCCCATCTCCTGGCCGGCGCGGAAATAGGCTTCGCAGATCGGCAGCGGCGCAATCGGGTTCGAAACGCCGAGCGGGCCCTGGTCGCCGTGGAAATCGTTGGCGTAGCGCTGGTTGTTTTCGGCCCGTTTGAAATAGGGCAGCACGTCGCGGTAGCCCCAGCCGGCCAGCCCTTCCTCCTTCTCCCAGGCGTCGTAGTCGCGCGCATTACCGCGCGTGTAGATCTGGGCGTTGATTGAGGAGCCGCCGCCGACCACCTTGGCCTGCGTGTACCAGAAGACGCGGTCGTTCATGTTTCTCTGCGGCACCGTCGACCAGCCCCAGGACGCAATGCCCTTGGTCATCTTGGCAAAGCCCGCCGGCATGTGGATATAGGGATGCCAATCATTGCCACCGGCTTCGAGCAGCAGCACGGAGTTGGAGGGATCCTCGCTCAGCCGGTTGGCCAGCACGCAGCCGGCAGGGCCGGCGCCCACGATGATGTAGTCGGTCATTGTCTCATCCACTCACAGCCGAGGCACGGAAAGCGCGCCGTCGACATTGATGATCGAACCGGTCGAAAAGCCCAGTCTCCCGGCAGCGAGCGCGGCCACCATGGCGCCGATGTCGGAAACTTCGCCCCAGCGTTTCGCCGGCACCAGGCCGCTGTCTATCAAAGCGTCGTATTTGGCGGTCACGCCCGCCGTCATGTCGGTGCGGATAATGCCCGGCCGCAGCTCGAACACGCCGATGTTTTCCGGGGCGAGCCTGAGCGCCAGATTCTTCACCCACATCGAAAGCCCTGCCTTCGATATGCAATATTCGGAGCGTTCCGGCGAGGCCATCTCGGCGCTGACCGAGGTGATGGTGATGATCGATTTCGCTTCATCGCTGGGCTGGCGGAGCATCGCCTTGGCGACCGCCTGGCTGAGAAAGACGGTGCCCCGCAGGTTGACGCCGATCGCGCGGTCGAAATTGTCGGGTTTGAGGTCGAGCAGGTCGCCCCGCACCACGGCGCCGACGCCGGCATTGTTGACCAGGCAATCGATGCGGCCGAAGGCGCGCATGGCGGTTTCGACCAAGGCGGCGTGGCTGGAAAGATCGGCGATGTCGCAGCTGACATAGGCGAATTTGGCGCCGCGTTTGGCGACGTCTTGCGCAAGCTCGTCAGCGGGTTTCGCGGCAACATCGGCGACAAGGATGTCAAAGCCGGCATCAGCGAGTGCCTGAGCGCAGGCAAGACCAATTCCGCGCGCGCCGCCGGTGACGATGGCTGCGGGGCGGGTCATCGGATACTCATCCTTATGTCAGCGCCGCCCCTCATCGCCCTGCCGGGCACTTCTCCCCGTATAGTGACGGGGAGAAGGACGCTGTTATCGCCTGCTTCACCATGCGCCAGCATTGCAGAAAAAGCGCCGAGATTGCGGCCAGCGTGCTTCTCCCCGTTTACGGGGAGAAGGTGCCGGCAGGCGGATGAGGGGCGGCGCTGACCGATCATGCGGCGAGGTCCGTTTTGCGAATGTGTTCGGCGACACGCAGCGCCTGGGCGGCGATCGACAGCGCCGGGTTCACGGCGGCCGAGTTCGGCAGAAAACCGGCGTCGACGACGAACAGGTTCCGGTGATCGAAGGCGCGGCACAACGGATCGAGCGGCGACGTCGCCGGATCCTCTCCGATTTTCACCGTGCCGCACTGGTGCGAGGGCGTGCGTTTGTCGAAAGGGCGCGACAGCACCAGGGGATAACCGCAGGCGCGAAAATTCTCGCGCATCACCTTGGTCAGCCCGTCGAGCGACTGCATGTTGGAGCGCCGCCATTGCATGACGATGTCCTTGCCGTCGGCCATGATGCGGCTTTCGGGATCTGGCAGGTCCTCGCACATCAGGTACCAGTCGACCGCATGGCCGGCCATGAAATCGAGCGCGAATTTCGGCACTCGTTTCACATTGGCCTTGAGCATGTTGCCGTCGATCTTGCCGAGAAGCTGGACATTGCCGAGCGGTTTGCCGCCCTTGCCGTCGGAGAGGTAATAATCGTTGAGCATCAGCGTCTTCTGGTAGACGGCATCGTTCCGGCGGCGCGGATCGATCGCCAGCATGGCGCTCGAATTGTGGTTCATGAAGTTGCGGCCGACCTGGTCGGAGCGGTTGGCCAGGCCCTTGCCGCCCCCCTTGCCATTGCTGGGTGAGGGCGAGCGCAGCAGGATGACCGCTGAATTGACCGCGCCGGCCGACAGGATGACCAGTTTTGGCGACAGCTTTTTCAGCTCGCGGTTCTGGCGGTAATGAACCGCTGATACGGTTTTACCGTCCGGAGCAGTCTCGAGATATTCGACATGGGCGCCGGTTTCGAGCTTGATGTTAGGATCGTTCAGTGCCGCCGCCAGCGGTGCGGTCTGGGCGTCCATCTTTCCCTGGCCAGTGTTCGGAAAAGCGTCCCAGCCGGTCCTGCCTTCCCTGAGCCAGGTGTCGATATCGACGCCGAGCGGCAGCGAGGCCGGATGCAGGCCCAGCCCCTTGAGTTCGGCGCGGGCACGGGCGATCGGCGCCTCGTCGGGCACGGGCTTGTAGGCGTAGGGGATCGAGTGGAACGGCTCGGTCGGGTCCTCGCCAAGCGTGCCGCGGACGCGGAACAGTTGCTCAGCCTTGGAGTACCAAGGCTCGAATTCGTCATAGGAAAACGGCCAGGCCGGAGAGACGCCGCCGAAGTGCTCCATGGCGGAGAAATCCTCTTTGCGATAGCGGATCAGCACCGCGCCGAAGAATTTCGAATTGCCGCCTACATAGTAGTAATTGCCCGGGTTGAATGCGGCGCCACCGGCCTCACGCCACATCTCCTTCGGCCGGTAGTGGCCATCAACGAAAATCGAGCGCGTGTCGCGTGCATGCGGCGTTGCCGGCAGCGGCTCGCCGCGTTCCAGCATCAGGATCGAGGCGCCGCTGCCGGCTAAGCCGGAGGCGATCGTGGCGCCGCCGATGCCGGAGCCGATGATGACGATATCCGGGTTTGTCATGGCCTAAAGCGCGCCGCTTTTGAATGGACACATGCGACGCGCTTTAGGTCTATTGTCTTGATGCATGTCGTTGCCCCAAAACCGGACCCACTTTTGGGCGACGCACATCAGCGGATACGGCTCTCGGTCGCCGGATCGAAGAACACCGCCTTGGTCAGGTTGAAGGCGAGCGGCGTGTTGGTGCCGGGCTGGATGTTGGCATCTGCGCGCAGCCGCGCCACCACGCCTTTACCGCCGAGGTTGGTGACGGCGAAGGTATCGGAACCGGCCGGCTCCACAACCTCGATATGGCAATCGGCGGTGGCGATTTGCGAGGCGTTGCGCTCGGCGCCTTCCGGATCGGTGAGCGCCTCCGGACGAACGCCGAAGATGACCGGCTTGCCCTTGAACGCCGACAATCCGGCGGGGGCATTGGCCATCGGCAGAGTGATCGGCTGGCGTGCCTCGCGATCGAGCACGACGGCCAGGTCGCCGCCATTGCCGTCGATGGTCGCCGGGATCAGGTTCATCGCCGGCGAACCCATGAAGTCGGCGACGAAGACATTGCTGGGGTTGTTGTAGATCTCGGCCGGCGTGCCGAATTGCTGCACCTCGCCATCGCGCATGACGGCGATCTTGGTCGCCAGCGTCATCGCCTCGATCTGGTCGTGGGTGACATAGACGATGGTTGTGCCGGTGGTGGCATGCAGGCGCTTGATCTCGATGCGCATGTCGACGCGCAGCTTGGCGTCGAGATTGGACAGCGGCTCGTCGAACAGGAACAGCTTGGGGTCGCGCACCAGCGCCCGGCCCATGGCGACGCGCTGGCGCTGGCCGCCCGAAAGCTGGCTCGGCTTGCGGTTCAGCAGATGGCCGATCTGCAGCACCTTGGCCACCTTGTCGATCGCCTTCTGGCGTTCGTCGGCCGGCACGCCGCGCATCTCCATGCCGAAGGAGATGTTCCCGGCGACCGTCATGTTCGGGTAGAGCGCGTAGCTCTGGAATACCATGGCGATGTCGCGCTTGGACGGGTGCAGATCTGTGATGGTGCGGCCATCGACGCGGATATCGCCAGAGGTGATCGTCTCCAGTCCGGCGATGGTGTTGAGCAAGGTGGACTTGCCGCAGCCGGAAGGACCGACCAGCACCAGGAAGCCGCCCTTTTCCAGTTCGAGATTGATCCCCTTCAGGATCTCGACCTGGCCGAAACGCTTCCTCAGACCATCAATTTCCAGAAAAGCCATTGGGTTATCCTTTGACCGCGCCCGCCATCAGGCCACGCACGAAGTAGCGGCCGGCGAGCACGTAGACGAGAAGGGTGGGCAGTGCCGCGATCATCGCGGCCGCCATGTTGACGTTGTATTCGACGACGCCTGTCGAGGTGTTGACGACGTTGTTGAGCGCCACCGTCATTGGCATGGCGTCGCCGGTGCCGGCATAGGCGGAGGCGAACAGGAAGTCGTTCCAGATGTTCGTGAACTGGTAAATGACGGTGACGACGAAGATCGGCATCGAATTCGGCAGCATGATGCGCCGAAAGATCTGGAAGAAAGAGGCGCCGTCGACCTGCGCGGCCTTGACCAGTTCGGTCGGGAACGCCTCGTAATAGTTGCGGAAGAACAGCGTGGTGAAGCCGATGCCGTAGACGACGTGGACGAACACCAGGTTCACCGTCGGGTTGCCGAGGCCGAAGCTGGTTCCGACCGTGTTCTGCAGCGTCACGCCGAACCGTCCGAGACTGCCCAGGATCGTCGCCATCGGCAACAGTACCGACTGGAACGGGATGAAGCAGGCAAACAGCATCAACCCGAATACCAGGGTCGCGCCGCGAAAACGCCATTTGGTCAGCACGTAGCCATTGAGCGCGCCGAGCATGGTTGAGATCAGCACGGCCGGAACCACCATCTTGATGGAGTTCCAGAAATAGCCCTTGATGCCGGCGCAGGTGAGGCCGACGCAGGTCTCGCCCCAGGCCTTCAGCCAGGGATCGAAGGTCGGCGCCTTTGGCAGCGCCAGCATGTTGCCGTTCTGGATCTCGTCCATGGTCTTGAACGAGGTCACCAGCATGACGAACAGCGGCATCAGGTAGAACAGCGCGAACAGCGCCAGAAGCCCGTAGATGACGATGCGGTTGACGATCTTGACGTTCATGCCGCCGCTGGCCTGGCGGGCGGGAGTGGTCACGGCGCTCATCGCGACTTCTCCCTGAGTTCCGAATAGAGATAGGGCACGATGATGGCGACGATGGTCATCAGCATGATCACGGCGCTGGCCGAGCCGACGGCCATTTCGTTGCGCTTGAAGGTGTATTCATACATGAAGTTGGACGGCAACCAGGCCGAGCCGCCGGGGCCGCCGCTGGTCAGTGCCACGACCAGGTCGTAGGATTTGATGGCTAGGTGCGCGAGCACGATGAAGGCCGACAGGAAGATCGGCCGCAAGAGCGGAATGACGATGCGGCGATAGAGCTGGAAGGTGGTGGCGCCGTCGATCTGCGCCGCCTTCATGATCTCGCCGTCAATACCGCGCAGGCCGGCCAGGAACATCGCCATGATGAAGCCGGAGGCCTGCCAGACGCCGGCGATGACCACGGTGTAGATGACGAAATCCTTGTTCTTGATCCAGTCGAAATGGAAGCTCGTCCAGCCCCATTGATGCAGCGTCTGTTCGAGACCTAGGCCGGGGTCGAGGAACCATTTCCAGGCAACGCCGGTGACGATGAAGGAGAGCGCCATCGGATAGAGGTAGATGGGGCGCAAAACGCCTTCGCCGCGAATCTTCTGATCGAGCAGGATGGCCAGGAACAGGCCGAGCGCCAGGCAGATCAAGATGTAGAGAAAGCCGAAAATGCCCATATTGGTGATCGACGTGTACCAGCTCGATGGCGGGTCGGTGTCGAAGGTCCAGCCCCACAATCGCTGATAGGCGCGTGCGCCTGTTATGGCATAGGACGGGAAGGTCTTGGAGTTGGTGAAGGACAGATAGATCGTCCACAGGATGAAGCCGTAGACGAAGACGATGGTGATGGCGAAGCTCGGCGCCAGCACGATCTTGGGCAAGGCATCCTGCAGGCGCGAGCGCACCGAGGTGCGCGACCGCTCCGGCGTCAGCTTGATCTGGGTTGTCGCTACACTGCTCATGGGGTTCCTCCCGTCGGCATCCGGCCGATCGGCCTCACGGACCGGAAACCTTCCCCGCCGGAGCGGGGAAGGTGTTTGTGGCCGGCGCTTACTTGGCGTCGTCGATCGCCTTGACCAGTTCGGTCACGGCTTCGTCCGAGGTCTTGATCTGACCGTGGACAAACTTCGAGATGACGTCCTTGTAGGCATTGGCGACAGCCGGAGGCGCGCCATAGCCCTGGGCCAGCGAGCCGAACAGCGTGCCGCCTTCATTGGCCTTCTTCAGGTCGGCGATACCCTTCTTGCCGCAAGCGTCGAAGTCGGTGTCAGGCACGTCGGTGCGGGCCGGAACCGAACCCTTGACGACGTTGAAGGCCGACTGGAAGCTCTTCGCCAAGGTGGCGGTGGCCAGAGCGATCTGGGCGGCCTTGCGGTCGTCCGGAACGTTGAACATGCCGAACATGTCGGAGTTGTAGATCACCGAGCCGTCGGTGCCCGGGAAGCGATAGCAGAGGAAGTCCGTACCCGGTGTCTTGTTGGCGGCGTGGAACTCGCCCTTGGCCCAGTCGCCCATGACCTGCACCAGCGCATCGCCCTTGATGACCATCGCGGTGGCCAAGTTCCAGTCGCGGCCAGAGAAGTTCGGGTCGACATAGGTGACGAGCTTGGCCAGATTGTCGAACGACTTCTTCATCGTGTCGGACTTGAGCGACGCGTCGTCGAGGTCGTTCATCGCCTTCTTGTAGAACTCAGGTCCGCCGGTCGACAGCACGACGGAATCGAACATGGTCGCTTCCTGCCAGTTCTGGCCACCAAGCGCGAGCGGGGTGACCCCAGCCGCCTTGGCCTTGTCGAGCAGGGCGATGAAATCGTCGAAGGTCTTAGGCTCGGTGCCGCCGATCTTGTCCATCACCGCCTTGTTGATCCACAGCCAGTTGACGGAGTGGACGTTGACCGGAGCGGCAACCCACTTGCCGTCATAGACGGAGAACTTCTGCAGCGCGGCCGGAACCGACTTGTCCCAGCCTTCCTTCTTCGCCGTCTCTGTGAGGTCGCCCATCACGCCGGCAGCGGCATAGTCGAGCACGGTGTAGCCGAGCATCTGCGAGGCGGTCGGATAGTTGCCGGCCGCGACCATCGCCTTCAGCGCGGTCATGGCGGCATCGCCGCCGCCGCCGGCCACGGGAACGTCCTTCCAGGCATAGCCTTCCTTGGCCAGATCGCCCTTGAGCACGTTGAGAGCAGCCGCTTCGCCGCCCGACGTCCACCAATGCAGCATCTGCACTTCCTTGACGTCCTCGGCATGGGCCGCGAAAGCCAGGCCCGAAGCGAGCGCCGTTCCGATAAGCAGTTTGCGCAACATGTACTTCCTCCCTTGTTGCATTACACGACCGGTGGCAGCCCACCGGGTTCTTCCCAACTCAGCCGACCCACCAACCGGTGCGCTGGCCGCGATGAAACTGGATTGTCTTTTCCTCGGTATAGTCCTCAACAGCGCGCTTGCCGAGTTCGCGGCCCAAGCCCGACTGCTTGTAGCCGCCGAACGGCAGTTCTGGATAACCTTCCATGAACGTGTTCACCCAGACAGTCCCCGAACGCACGCCCCGCGCCACCGACATGCAGGTGTCGATGCTGGCGCTCCACACACCCGCCGACAGACCATAGGGCGTGTTGTTGGCGATGCGCAACGCCTTTTCAATCGATTCAAAAGTCAGCACCGAGAGCACCGGCCCGAACACTTCCTCGCGCGCGACCGTCATGTTTTCGGTGACGTTGCGTAAGATCGTCGGATCGAGATATTGGCCGGCATTGGAAGGGCGTTGCCCGCCGCCGCTGTAGATGCTGCCGCCCTCGCTCGCGGCGGCCGCGACGTAATCGGTCACCTTGGCCAAATGGTCTGACGAAATCATCGCGCCGACCTTGGTTAGATCGTCGAGCGGATCGCCCACGGTTACCCTGGCGGTCAATGCCTTCACGGCGGCCAGGAAGTCGTCGGCGATCGCCTCATGCACGATCAGCCGGCTGCCGGCATTGCAGCACTCGCCGGCGTTGAAGAAGCCGCCGAATACCGCGGCATCGGCTGCGGCTTTAAGATCGGCATCGGGGAAGACGATCTGGCCGTTCTTGCCGCCGAGTTCCATCGAAACCTTCTTAAGGGAATTCGAGGCCGCGGCCATGGTCATCTTGCCGACGCGGGTGGAACCGGTGAACGAAACCATCTCGACCAGCGGGTGGCTGACCATCGGCGCGCCGACATCGGCGCCGAGGCCGGCGAGGATGTTGACGACGCCAGCGGGAACGCCGGCTTCCAACAGGATATCGCCGAGCACGAAGGTCGAGGCCGACGTCATTTCGCTTGGCTTGACCACGGCCGTGCAGCCGGCGGCGAGCGCGAAAGGCAGTTTCTGGCTGACGATGAGGAAGGGGAAATTCCACGGCGTGATGATCGAGACGACGCCGATCGGCTCGCGCAGCACGACGCCCAGCATGGCATCGCCAAGATTGGCGTAGCTTTCGCCGTGCAACGTGCGGGCGAGCGAGGCGGCATAGCGCCAGATGTCGACGGCGCCGCCGATCTCGCCGCGCGCCTGGGCGATCGGCTTGCCGGATTCCAGCGCATCGAGCCGGGCGATGTCTTCCAGCCGGATCTCGATCAGGTCGGCGGCCTTAAGCAGGATCGCGGCGCGTTCGGACGCTTGCATGCGCGGCCAGGGGCCGGTCTCGAAGGCCCTGTGCGCCGCCTGCACCGCGGCTTCCACTTCGGCGGCACCCGCCTGAGCATAGTGTGAAACCATGAAGCCGTGGCCGGGGCTCTTGCGTTCCAGCATGCGGCCATCGCGGGCATCGACATGCTTGCCGTCGATCAGAAGCTTGTATGCCTTGGGGGCCACGGAGGCCTCGGCAGGCATGGGAATCTTCAGAGGTGCATTCATGTGATTTCCACTCTGTCCTACGAACGCGAAAACACGGGCTTCTGCTTGGTCTTGAAGGAGCCGACGCCGGCCTTGAGATCGCTGGTGAGCGCCATGAAGCCGCTGGCCAAGGCCTCTGTCGCAGCGGCACTTTCCTCGCCTTCCGCCACCGCAATCATCAGCTTGGCGGCTTCGGTGGCCAGTGGTCCGCGTTCGGCGATTTTTTCAGCCCAGATCCTGGCTTCATCCGACGCCTTGCCGGTTTCGACGACGCGGTCGACGATACCCAGCGCAAGCGCTTCCGGCGCCAGGAAAATCTCGCCACCGACAGCCATTCGACGCACCGTCTGGGCGCCGAAGCGACGCACCGCGCGCTGCGTGCCGGACCAGCCGGGGACAACGCCGATCGAGGTCTCGGGGAAGCCGAGCTTCACCTGCGTTTCCGCGACGCGGAAATCACAAGCCACAGCCAGTTCCAGCCCGCCGCCGAGCGCATGACCGGACAGAACGGCGATGGTCGGTTGCCGCAGCCGCGCCAGCCGGTCGAAGACACGGTGGCCGTAGCGCACCCATTGCACCTGGAAATCGGCGGCGCTCATGCTCCCCCAGGCCTCGACGTCGCCGCCGGCGCAAAACCCCTTGCCTTGGCCGCATATGAGGACGACGCGGACCTCCTGAGCGCTTTCCGCCTCGTCCAGCGCCGCTTCCAGCGCGCGCAGCATCGGGATATCGAGCGCGTTGAATTTTTCCGGACGGCGCAAGGTGACAATGCCGATCGCGCCATCCTGCTCGAAGGTGACGAGACGCTCAGCCATGCGCGCCTCCGAGCAAGGCGCCGCCATTCAGCGACAGGCCGATCGGCCGATCCTGGTAGAGCGCCGCCGGCGTCAGCTTGAGGTCGTTGGCTACGTTGAGCGGGATCTCGGCCTGCGCCAGCACATCGCGATCGAGGTCGATGCCCGGCGCCAGTTCCGTCACCATCAGCCCATCGGGCGTCAGCTTCATGACGCAGCGCTCGGTGACATAGGTGATGTCTTGTCCCTGCGCGACGGCGCGCTTGCCGGAGAAGGAGATGTGCTCAACCTCCTCGACGACTTTCTTGACCTTGCCTTCCGCGTCGATGCGGATGCCGCCATCGGCGAGCGACAGCTTGGCCCCGGCATTGAAGAAGCCGGAAAAGACGATCTTCTTCGCCCGCGAGGTGATGTCGACGAAGCCGCCGGCACCGGCGGTGACATGCGGCCGCGCCGAAAGCCTGGACACGTTGACCGAGCCGTGGCGGTCGATCTGCAGGAAGGAAAGCAGCGAAGCGTCGAAGCCGCCGGCCTGGAAATAGATGAACTGGTGCGGCGACGGCATGATCGCCTCGGCGTTGGAGGCGCAGCCGAACTTGAAGTCGAGCAACGGCACGCCGCCGACCGCGCCCTGTTCGATCAGCCAGGTGACCTTGCCGTGCTGGCCTTCTTCCAGAAGAATACGCGGCACGTTGGCCGAAATGCCGAAGCCGATGTTGACGGCCATGCCGTCGCGAAGCTCCATGGCGACCCGGCGCGCGATCACCTTTTGGACATTCATCTCGGCATTGCGGAAGCTCGACAGCGGCCGGAAGATCTCGCCGGAGATTGCGGGATCGTAGGGCGTCAGCGTCGTCTGCAACTGATCCGGCGCAATGACGATATGGTCGACCAGCACGCCCGGCACGCGCACATCATGCGGCTTCAACGTGCCGTTCTCGACGACGCGTTTGACCTGCGCGATGACGATGCCGCCATTGTTGCGGGCGGCGAGCGCCTGCTCCAGCCCGCCGAGATAGGCCCCCTCATGCTCGTAGGTAAGGTTGCCGCGCTCGTCAGCCGTGGTGGCACGGATGATCGAGACCTGCGGCACGATGGCGCGGAAGTAGAGCCATTCTTCGCCGTCGAATTGCTGCACCGACACGATCGGCTCGGCGGCGGCGGCGTTCATGGCGCAGCCCTGGTGGCGCGGGTCGGCGAAAGTGTCGAGGCCGACCTTGGTCAGCACGCCCGGTCGCTTGGCGGCGGCCTCTCGGTGCATGTCGAACAGGATGCCGGACGGCACGTTATAGGCGGCAACCGCATTGTCGCCGATCATCTTCCAGATTTGCGGCGGCTCGGCGGAGGAGGGACCTGACGGATAGGAGCCGCACAGCGTACGCTTCAAGAGGCCGGGCTTCGCCAGATGATCGATGCCCTTGATGCCATACATGTCGCCGGCGGCGATCGGGTGCAGCGTGGTGATATCCTTCGGATGGCCCTCGCCATCGAAGCGTTCGCCGATCGCGGCGAGCACGGCGTCTGGACAGCCGAGGCCGCTCGACGAGGACACCGAGACGACCATGCCGTCCTTGATCAGGCTGGCGGCCTGCGCCGATGAGACGACCTTGCTCAATTCATGCTCCCGAGTTTCGGGTCGATCTTGACGGTCTTGCCGGAAGCCGCCGATTGCAATGCCGCCTCGGCCGCGGCGAGCGACCAGATGCCGTCTTCTCCGGTGGCGGAAGGCTGGCGCTCGCCACGGACCGCGGCATGGAACCCGCGTACCGACCTGGCGTATAGATCCTCGCGGTCGAAGCTCAACTGTTCTTCGCCGCTGGCGGTGCGCAGGAGGACCGAGCCGGCCGGCTTCTGCGTCATCACATCGCGGGCGATGAGCGAGCCCTGCGAGCCGTGCACCTCGAAGCCGGTGTCGGCAAACCTGGTGGTGAACCCCTCATGCGATTGCGCGATAAGGCCCGATTTGAAGCGCCAGACGCACATGGCGCCATCTTCCAGCCCGCTCCCGGCCATGCCGGCGGATTGCGTGAAAGCGGAAACCTCGACCGGATCGTCGCCAAGCACGAAGCGCAGCGTGTCTGCATCGTGCACGGTGATGTCGAGCACCACCCCGCCGCCCGCCTCGGGCCTGGCGATGCGCCAGCCCTGCAGGTTTTCGGGCAGGTAGACGGAATGGAAGACACGCGCGGCAATGGGGTTGCCGATGCGGCCCGCGGCAACGGCGTCGCGCATGGCGCGGTGCGCACCGGCATTGCGCAGATGATGATTGGTACCGAGCACGACGCCAGCCGCCTTGGCCGCGGCGACCATCTTGCGCGCGTCGTCGCTGGTCAGCGCCAGCGGCTTCTCGCACAGCACATGCTTTCCCGCCTTGGCAGCGGCCAGCGCCTGTTCGAAATGCAGTTCATTGGTGGTGGAGATGTAGACGGCGTCGATGTCGGATCCGAGCAAGGCGTCGAGATTCGATACGGCGGCTGGAATGCCATTTTCCCTTGCATAGGCCGTGGCGCGTTCCGCGCTGGAACTCATTACAGCCGCGATCTCGCCATCGGGTTGAGCGCGAATGGCATCGATCATGAATTGCCGGGCGATCGTGCTGGCGCCGATCAGCCCCCATTTGACGCCCATGTCGCGGTTCCCGTTGACGCTCATGTCGCGGTTCCCGCCGCCACGGGCCTTTTTCGCGTGCGGCGATCCGGGCCGCAGCTTTCCCTGACCACGAGATTGACGGCGCCGATATGATCCTCGGCCCGCGTGGTGCGCGACTGGATCATCTTGATCATGACGTGGGCCGCGCGTTCGCCGAGACCGGCGGAGTCCACCGCTACGCTGGTCAGCGGCGGCATATAATGTTCGGCCTCGACCACATCGTCGAAGCCGACGACAGCGAAATCCGCGCCCGGCTCAAGTCCGCGCTTGCGCAGCGCCAGCATGACGCCAAAGGCAACGGCATCGTTGAAGCAAAGGGCCGCGGTTGGCGGCTCGGCCATTGCGAGCGACGTTTCCAGGCAGGCCATGCCGCCCTTGCGATTGGTCTCGCCCTCTATGATGAGCGCGTCGCGGACGTCGATGCCGAGCGTCTCGCAGGCCTCGCGAAAGCCGCCCAGGCGCTCATGATAAACGACGAGGTCGGACGAACCGCCGAAGAAGGCCAGGCGGCGATGCCCCTTGCCGACGAGATGCGAAGTCGCGAGATAGGCGCCCCGATGATTGTCGGGAGCAATCACCGGAATGCGGCTTTCAGGCAGCCGGCGCATGGCGAAGGCAATCGGCAGACCGGCTATTTCCAGCCGCCGGAACGCCCCTGGCGTCGTGCCGCGCGCCGGGGAAACGATGAGCCCGGCGACGCCCTGTTCCATCAGAGACTTCAGCACTTCTTCCTGGCGCACCGGATTTTCGGCAGTGTTGGCGATGAAGGGCACGATGCCGGCCGACTGGAAGACCCGCTCCATGCCGACCGCCATCTCGGCGAAGAACGGATTGGTGAGGTCGTTGATGACCATGCCGATGACGTTGGAGTGGGCCTTGCGCAGATTGGCGGCGCCGCGGTTATAGACATAGCCGACATCCTCGATCGCCTTGCGCACCTTGACCGCGGTTTCGGGGCGGATCAGGCCGCTGCCCTGGAGCACGAGCGACACCGTCGATTTGGACACGCCTGCTTCGCGGGCGATGTCGAAGATCGTCGCCTTCGGCCGGCTGGCCATCCAGATATCCTCCCCGGTTTTTTCAATCGAATTTATTGGAACGTTCTAATCCTTGCTCCGAGGATGAGTCAATCAGGATTTTTCTCTAGCAAGAGCAGCAGGTCATATGTGGTCAAACGATTGCTACCCAAGGGGTCGTTGTGTTGCAACGCAGCATCGCTGGCCGTCCATCTCAAACCTTAAAGGTTCTTGATTTATTGGAACGTTCCATTTAGGAGACACGAAAGGGAGAGATCCATGGACATTGCCTTGCCTGGCGAGGGTGGCCGCAGCACACCCTACGCGCTTGTCGGACAGCCGGTCCAGCCGGTGACCGGCGCGCGGTTTTCGCGCATCGCCTATGCCGCCGCGCATGTCGTCGCCGATCCGCTGGGAATGACAGATCCATGGTCGCGGCCCGTTGTCGATTGGGACAGGACGATGGCGTTTCGTCATCATCTATGGCGGCTCGGCTTCCGCATCGCCGAGGCAATGGACACGTCGCAGCGCGGCATGGGTTTCGATTGGACGAATGCGCAGGAATTGATCCGCCGTTCAATCGCGGAGGCGCGGACCGTCGCTGGCGCCGATCTCGCCTCGGGTGCGGGCACCGACCATCTGGCGCCGTCGAAGGCCCGGACGGTCGACGACGTGGTCGCCGCCTATGAGGAGCAGTTCGCTTTCATCGAAGGCCAGGGCGGCAAGGCGATCATGATGGCCAGCCGCGCGCTGGCGGCCGTGGCGAAGGGGCCGGACGATTACGCCCTGGTTTACGACCGCATATTGGGCCAGGCCTCCGGCAAGGTCATCCTGCACTGGCTGGGCGACATGTTCGATCCGATCTTGAAAGGCTATTGGGGCAGTGACGATTTCGAGACCACGCTCGATACGGTGATCGCCATCATGGAGCGCAATGCCGGCAAGGTCGAAGGCATCAAGATATCGCTGCTCGACGCCGGCAAGGAAGTGGCGCTCAGGAACCGGCTGCCGGACGGCGTCATGATGTTCACCGGCGACGACTTCAATTATCCCGAGCTGATCGCCGGAGACGGCAAGCGGCACTCGCATGCGCTGCTCGGCATTTTCGACGCGATCGCACCGGCCGCCAATGCCGCGCTGGCGAAGCTGGCTGCCGGCGATCGTACCGGCTACGACGCGCTGATGGCGCCGACCGTGCCGCTGTCACGAAAAATCTTCGAGGCGCCGACTGAATATTACAAGGCCGGCATTGTCTTCATGGCCTGGCTCAACGGCCACCAGGACCATTTCTCGATGGTCGGCGGCATGCAGTCGGCGCGCGGCATCCGCCATTATGCCGACGTCTTTCGCCTCGCCGACCAGGCAGGATTGCTGGCCGACCCCGACCTTGCCATTTCGCGGATGAAAAGCCTGTGTGCTGTCGCGGGGGCCTAAAACGCGTTTCGCGATCGGATCACCCGTCGTCCATTCCGGTGAGCGCCAAGACGCTCGCGTATTGATGCAAGGTCCGAATATCTGGGTTGGATGGTGGGCGTGACAGGGATTGAACCTGTGACCCCTGCAATGTCAATGCAGTGCTCTCCCGCTGAGCTACACGCCCATCCGAAGCCGCGCATACACCATTTTTGGTCAGGCGCGTCAATAGCAGGAAAAGAGGAAAAACACGTCGTCCCGCCGCGGCTGTGGACCGACGCCGGCGGCTTGCGAAAGGCGGTTCAGGCCGCCTGCAGCATCTTCTCGACCTCGTTGACCAGATCGCGCAGGTGGAAGGGCTTGGACAGCACCTTGGCGTCTTTCGGCGCCTTGGAATCCGGGTTCAGCGCGACGGCGGCAAAACCGGTGATGAACATGACCTTGAGATCGGGATCGATCTCGGTGGCGCGACGCGCCAGTTCGATGCCGTCCATCTCCGGCATGACGATGTCGGTCAGAAGCAGCGAGAACGGTTCCTCACGCAGCCGCTCATAGGCGCTGGCGCCGTTGTCGAAATCGCTGACCTGATAGCCGGCGCGCTCCAGCGCCTTGACGAGGAACCGACGCATATCGTCGTCGTCTTCCGCCAGAAGAATGCGTGCCATGTTATCCCGTCCGAATCACCCGCCGGAGACTGCCGTGGGGCAGGTCCGTTAACCATCCTGTATATGAGGAGGTGAGAGTAAACATCAAGTGAACGCGGACGCGCCTGACCCACATTTGCCCAGCGGCACGACCGCCGAAATGCTGGACATGCGGCCAGCAAGGTGGCAGTTTCATGCCATGATGCACTGGTGTTTTCGGGTTCGTTCAAATTGAAGACGGCAGCCGAGGATTTTTCGGTCTTTCCACCCTTCGAAATCCGGTCGGGCGCCGAGCAGCGCGTCCCCTTCCTTTTCAACTCGCCGCATAGCGGCCGCTACTATCCCGAACGCTTTCTTGCCATGGCAAGGCTCGATCGCAATGCCATCCGCCGCTCGGAGGATTGCTATGTCGACGAGTTGTTCGGCGGCGCCGTGGCGCTCGGCGCGCCGCTGCTGGCGGCGAATTTCCCGCGCGCCTATCTCGACGTCAACCGCGAGCCCTGGGAACTCGACCCGCGCATGTTCGCCGAGCCGGTGCCGTCCTTCTGCAACATCCGCTCCGCGCGCGTGGCCGGCGGGCTCGGCACCGTGCCGAAGCTGGTGGGCGAGGGGCTCGACATCTATTCGGGCCGCTTGCCGCTCGCCGAGGCGGTTGCCCGCATCGAGGCCGTCTACAAGCCCTATCACGAAACGCTGAAGCGGCTTTTGACCAGGACCCACGCCCGGTTCGGCTTTGCCGTGCTGATCGATTGCCATTCGATGCCGGCGAGCATCCGTGTCGGGGACAACGGGCTGCGGCCGGATTTCATCATCGGCGACCGTTTCGGCATCTCGGCCACCGCGGCCCTGACCGAAACCGCGATCGGCCTGTTGACCGCGATGGGCTATACGGTTGCCCACAACAAGCCTTACGCCGGCGGGTTCATCACCGAGCATTACGGCCGTCCGGCGCGTCATTTGCATGCGCTGCAGATCGAGGTCAATCGCGGGCTCTACATGAATGAGCGGACATTCGAGAAAGCCGCCGGCTTCGACGCGCTGGCCGACGATCTGGCGCGGTTTTCAGCGGACCTGATGGCGATGCCGGACCATCATTTCATCGATCTGCCGCTGGCCGCGGAGTGAAGACCACGCCTTGTCCCGTGCGTGCCGTTGCCCAAGATTTTTGTGTGCTTCTTTGGACGGCCCGCTCCAGGAGCGGCCGTGAAAAAAAGACCGCATCGTTTGCACGATACGGTCGAAGTCTAGGGAGGAAACGCCCAAGGAGGGCATGGACAGGAAACCCTGTCCGAGATTGAGGGTATTGTGCAGCGCACAAATGTCAAGCGACGTTTAGGCTTTTTTAATTCAGAGTGATATGGAAATTGCGTTTCGATGACGTTGGAGTGACATTCCGGCAACAGTTGTCGCGGCGGATAAATCGATAAACAAGCTTGTCTTGGCGGGGAAGTCGCGGCAGGCCCGGCTCGGGCGCGCTGCAAAGCGGGAGAATCAGTTGGACATCAGCATCGATTTCATGCGCCGTATCGCGCAAGCGGCGGCGGCGGAGACCTTGCCGCGCTTTCGCGCCCAGGGCGCGGTCGCCAACAAGGAAAAAGGCAGTTTCGATCCGGTCACGGAGGCCGATCGCGAGGCCGAGCGCGCCATCCGGGCGCTGATATCGGCCGAGTATCCCGACCACGGCATCCTGGGCGAAGAGCACGGCAGCGAGAACATCTCCAGCCGGCATGTCTGGGTGATCGATCCGATCGATGGCACGCGCGCCTTCATCTCCGGCCTGCCGGTGTGGGGGACGCTGGTCGGGCTGACGGTCGATGGTGACGCGGTCGCCGGCATGATGGCGCAGCCCTTCACCGGCGAGCTGTTCTACGCCAACGCCTCCGGATCACATTATGAGGGGCCGGGAGGGCCCCGCAAGCTAACGACCCGCAAGACGACGAAGCTGGCCGAGGCCACGTTGTTCACCACAACGCCGGCCCTGTTCAAAGGCGAGGCACGCACGCGCTATGACGCGTTCGAGCGGCAAATCCAGCTCGCCCGTTATGGCGCCGATTGCTATGCCTTCGCCATGATCGCCTCGGGGAGCGTCGACATCGTCGCCGATCCTGGATTGAAGCCCTACGACATCGTGGCGCTGATCCCGATCATCGAGAAGGCAGGCGGGGTCGTCACCACTTTCGACGGCGGGCCGGCGGAGAATGGCGGGGACGTTCTAGCGGCCGCGACACCGGAGCTTCATGCCGCCGCCATGGCTGCCCTGCGCGGCTGACATCGCCTCCGGTCGGCGGCTCTCGACCGCTGGAATGCCGCCAGCGTACGCCCATAGGTCTGCCTGAACGCCGCCAGCGCCTCCTTCCTGAAAAAGGGAGTGTCAGCTACACCCTCTCGCGGAAGAGCCGCGGCCCGTCAGGCTGTCGGGTCATCTGAGCCGGGGACGAAGGCGTCGAAGGCAGCGAGGAATTGTTCGCGGTAGAGATCGGCTTCCTGCAGGATTTCGTGCTTGGCACCGTCGATCATCAACAGCGAACCCAGCCGTAGATTTCTCGCATATGCCTCCACCGCCCTGGTCGAGACGACCTGGTCGGCGCCGGCGGCGATGATCAGCAGCGGCACCTGAATGCGGGCCATGAAGTCGGGGTCGCTGATGGCTGCCGACGCCTTCGCCGCCGCCTGCAGCCAGCGGATCGTCGGGCCGCCGAGCGCCATTTGCGGATATTCTTCATAAATGCGCGTGTTACGGCGATAGCGTTGCGGATCCGATGTCACCTTGTTGGCTTCGAAGGGCAGCGTGTGTCTCGGCCTTGGACCCCAGGCGGCATAGAGCCAGCCGAGCCCCAGGGCGCAGAAAAACGAACAGATCCGGCGCACCGTCCCTATCGAGACCGGCAGGTCGGGCAATGTCAGGAACGGCGCGATCAGCACCATGCGCCGCACGCGGTTTACCATCGACGGCGCGGCAAGCAGCGCGATCACAGCGCCGGCCGAATGGGCGAGGATATAGTACGGTCCGCGGCAGTCCGGCAGCACGATCTCTTCGAAGAACTGCTCCAGGTCAGCCGTATAGTCGCGGAACGACCTGACATAGCCACGCTGGCGATCGCGGATCAGCCTGTCCGAACCGCCCTGACCGCGCCAGTCCAGGATGGCGACACCAAAGCCACGCGCGGCAAGGTCACGGATGGTCTCGAAATATTTCTCAATGCACTCGTTGCGGCCGCCAAGCAGCACCACGGTGCCCCGCATCGGCCGCGCCACCGCGGCGAACAGGCCATAACGTATTTTCTTGCCGTCACGCGTGGTGAAAAAGCCGCCGGTGGCGTTTTCCGGTCGCGGATTGCCCTCGGTTTCGTGGAAGAGCGGAGTGTCGTGGAAAAGATCCATTATTCGGCGCTTTGTACTCGGCGTCCTTGCGTGCCAGCCGGTCGCGGCTGGCCTCGTCACGGTGATAGACGCCAACACATCAAAAGCAAAGCAAATCCGGGTCAGGGAGGACTGCTACGGGTAAGGCCGGAAGCGGCTTTGAGCGCGCTTCCGGCCCCTGTCGATCCGGGAGGAAGGGACGTTAACACCCGGTTCGGCCTCGTTGCGGCACCTTCGCAGATCCGGCGCCGCCAATCCTTGATCTTGAAAGCCACTTTAGCGCTGGCTGTCTGAACGGGCGCCGAAGCGCTGGTTCATCTGCCGTTCATCAAAGGTTGGCCGCTTCGTTCTTTTTTGCCGTCAAACGAAACTTGAAATGCTTTCGAGCGCTCCCCAGATGTGGGTTGCGGTCGCCAATCGGGGCCGCTGGTCCTCCCGAAACGCCGCTCGCGGGTTTCGCACCGACCATACGCAAACCATGTTGCTCAACAGGAGAACACCTCATGCGTCACGTTGATTTTTCCCCGCTTTACCGTTCGACCGTCGGCTTCGACCGTCTCTTCACCATGTTGGATTCGCTTGCGCAGCCCGACGGCGCGCAGACCTATCCGCCCTATAACATCGAGCGCACCGGCGAGGACTCTTATCGGATTTCGATGGCCGTCGCCGGCTTCTCGGACGAGGAAATCTCGATCGAAGCTCACCGTAACGTGCTGACCGTGAAGGGCGAGCGCAAGGACGAGGGCACCGGCGAGGGTTCCGAACTGCTCTATCGCGGCATTGCCTCCAGGGCCTTCGAGCGCCGCTTCCAGCTTGCCGATCATGTTGAAGTCGTCGGCGCCGCGCTGAAGAACGGCCTGCTCTTCGTCGACCTCAAGCGCAACATTCCCGAAGAGCTGAAGCCGCGCAAGATCGCGATCACCTCGGCTCCGGCCAAGGCCAAGCAGATCGAGGCCAAGACGGCAGCCTGACGACCGCATAAAATCTAAAGTCTCCTCCCGAGACGGAAGCGGCGCCGCGAGGCGCCGCTTTTTTGTCCGAAGATTGACTGTTATCCGGCGATCAGCTGGCCAAAGCGGTCGACTTCCTCAGTCGTCGTGGCAAAGCTGGTGACGAAGCGATAGAGCAGTTCGTCCTCGCCGATATGGCCGTCAAAACCATGCGGCCTGTGCCAGTCATAGAAGGCCGCGCCTGCAGCCTGCAGCCTGTCTGCTTCGGTTTTCTCGATCACCGCAAACACCTCATTAGCCTGCGGCAGCCAAGCGAGCTTTGCCGTGGCCGAATCCTCGATCGCCGCCGCCAGGCGCGCGGCCATGGCATTGGCATGCCTGGCGGTGTCGAGCCACAGCCCGTCCTTGAAATAGGCTTCGAACTGCGCCGCGACGAAACGCGACTTCGAAAGCAGCTGTGCGGCACGCTTGCGCAGGAAGGCCAATTCCTTGGCACGGTCGAGGTCGAACAGCACGATCGCCTCCGCGCACCAGCAACCGTTCTTGGTACCGCCGAAGGACAGGACATCGACCCCGCGTTTCCAGGTCATTTCGGCCGGCGTGGTGTCGAGCGCGGCCAGCGCATTGGCAAAGCGGGCGCCATCCATGTGCAGTGGCACGGAATGCTGTTTGGCGATGGCCGAGATCGCGTCAATGTCGTCGAGACCATAGACGGTGCCGACCTCGGTCGACTGGGTGATCGAGACGGCCATCGGCCGGCCCCAATGGACGACCTCGCTTGCGAAACGACCGATCGCCCTGTCCAGATTGGGCGGGTCGATCTTGCCTAGGGGACCGTCGACGGCGTGCAGCCGCGAGCCGCCGGAAAAATACTCCGGCGCGCCACATTCATCCTCGATGACATGCGATTCTCGGTGAGCGAAGGAAATGCCGCCCGGCTTGTTGAAGGTGGTCAACGACAGCGAATTGGCGGCGGTGCCGGTTGCCACGAAGAACACCGCGACCTCGCGTTCGAAAATTTCACTGAAACGCTGATAAACCGCCTCGTCGAGGGCGCTGTCACCATAGGCGGTGGCAAAGCCGCCAGCCGCGGCCGACAGGCCGGCAACGATATTGGGATGGGCGCCTGCCCAATTGTCGGAAGCGAAGAACATGTATCTGCCTGTGTTGGGGAAATCAGCCGGAGTTGACCGGTTTAACGCGCCGACCGCAAGGGCCAGGCGCCGGAAAACCGTTGAAGCCAGCCAACGTGGCGGCAAGCGTCGACGACTTAAGCTTACGTTTTTCCTCAACCCCGCGTAATTTTATGTCGCGAAAGCTCCAAGTTTTTTGTGAATCGGTCTTGTGCGCGTTTAGGAATTCTGCCATAAAAATTTAGGACAGTAGTGCTGTCTTATTTTGTCGCACAAAACAGGCCGGATTGGCGTAACATATTGGCCTCTCCGGCTGTTGCCGCGAGCGACAGGTGGACGGCCGGACGCTGGCCTGTACGATACCAGATGCGAAGCATGCGAAAAGCCGCATGGTTCGAAAAAGGATTTCGCAAGACGTGCCGCAAGGATCAGGGTGAGCCAAGCGCTTGCCGAGGCAAACCAGCGCCTGAAGGGCTGGAATGGAGGACAGGACAATGACGGAATTGACGCTCTCTGCGACGAACGGCCAGGCCGCGCAGACGAAAGCGGCCGCCGTCAAAAATACCTCCACCAAAAATCGCGCGACTGCCGGCGGCTTGACCGCCCAGGGCCTCTACGATCCGCGCAACGAGCATGACGCCTGCGGCGTCGGCTTCATCGTCAACATGAAGGACGTGAAGTCGCATCAGGTCGTCAAGGACGGGCTTGCCGTGCTCGAGAACCTGACGCATCGCGGCGCCGTCGGCGCCGATCCGCTGGTCGGAGATGGCGCCGGAGTGCTGGTGCAGCTTCCGGATCTTTTCTTCCGCGAGGAGATGGCGGCCCAAGGTATCGAACTGCCACCAGTAGGCCAGTACGGCGTCGGACACTGGTTCATGCCGCAGGATGCTGCCCTTCGTGCACATATCGAGGAGATCATCGCCGAATCTGCGCAGTCCGAAGGGCTGCCGCTGCTCGGGTTCCGCGACGTGCCGGTCGACAATTCGTCACTATCGAAGGCGCCCGACATCGTCGCGTCCGAGCCGTTCCACCGCCAAGTCTTCATCGGCCGCACGGCCGACATCACCGACGACGAGGAATACGAGGCCAGGCTCTACCTGCTGCGCAAGGTCATATCGGGCCGCATCTACGCCGAGAACGACAACAAGGACATCGGCGCCTACTGCGTGTCGCTGTCGGCGCGCACCATCGTCTACAAGGGCATGTTCCTGGCTTATCAGGTCGGCGCCTACTACAAGGACCTCAAGGACCCGCGTTTTGAGACCGCGCTGATCCTCGTCCACCAGCGCTTCTCGACCAACACCTTCCCGTCGTGGAAGCTGGCGCATCCCTACCGCATGGTCGCGCATAATGGCGAGATCAACACGGTGCGCGGCAACAACAACTGGATGGCGGCGCGCCAGGCGTCGGTCGATTCCGAACTGTTCGGCAACAACATCTCGAAGCTCTGGCCGATCTCCTATGACGGCCAGTCCGATACCGCCTGTTTCGACAATGCGCTCGAGTTTCTGTTCCAGGGCGGCTACAGCCTCAGCCACGCCATGATGATGCTGATCCCGGAAGCCTGGGCCGGCAACAAGCTCATGGATGCCGATCGCAAGGCCTTCTACGAATACCACGCCGCGTTGATGGAGCCTTGGGACGGGCCGGCGGCGGTCGCCTTCACCGACGGACGCCAGATCGGCGCCACGCTAGACCGCAACGGCTTGCGCCCGGCACGCTACATCGTCACCGACGACGACCGCGTCATCATGGCTTCCGAGGCCGGCGTGCTGCCGGTGCCGGAGGAGAAGATCGTCCAGAAGTGGCGGCTGCAGCCCGGCCGCATGCTTTTGATCGACCTTGCCAAGGGCCGCATCGTCCCCGACGAGGAAATCAAGTCGGAGATCGCGACCAAACACCCCTACAAGACCTGGCTTGCCAATACGCAGCTCATCCTGGAAGATTTAAAGCCGGTCGAGCCACGCGCGCTGCGCAAGGATGTCAGCCTGCTCGATCGCCAGCAGGCGTTCGGCTACACCCAGGAAGACACCAAGCTATTGATGTCGCCGATGGCGACCACCGGCCAGGAAGCCGTGGGCTCGATGGGCACCGACACGCCGATCTCGGCGATGTCGGACAAGTCGAAGCTGCTTTACACCTACTTCAAGCAGAATTTTGCCCAGGTCACCAACCCGCCGATCGACCCGATCCGCGAGGAACTGGTGATGAGCCTGGTGTCGTTCATCGGACCGCGGCCGAACATCTTCGACCTGGTCGGCAATTCGCGCCGCAAGCGGCTCGAAGTGCGCCAGCCGATCCTGACCAATGGCGATCTCGAGAAGATCCGCTCGATTGGCCACACCGAGGACCGTTTCGACACCAAGACGATCGACATCACCTATGGGTCGAGCGAGGGTGCTGCCGGCATGCAGGGGGCCATCGACCGGCTGTGCGAGCGGGCGGAGGCGGCAGTCGCCGGCGGCTACAACATCATCATCCTGTCCGATCGCCAGCTCGGACCGGACCGCATCGCCATTCCGGCGTTGCTGGCCACGGCCGCCGTGCACCACCATCTGATCCGCAAGGGGCTGCGCACCGCGGTCGGCCTGGTCGTCGAATCGGGCGAGCCGCGCGAGGTGCATCATTTCTGCTGCCTTGCAGGCTACGGCGCGGAAGCGATCAATCCCTATCTCGCCTTCGACACGTTGCTCGACATGCACAAGCGCGGCGAACTGCCCGAGGAGGTCGACGCCTACGAAGTGGTGTCGCGCTACATCAAGTCGATCGGCAAGGGCATCCTCAAGGTGATGTCCAAAATGGGCATCTCGACCTATCAGTCCTATTGCGGCGCGCAGATCTTCGATGCCATCGGGCTGAAGACCGATTTCGTGCAGCAATACTTCACCGGTACCGCGACACTGATCGAAGGCGTCGGACTGGATGAGGTCGCGGGTGAAACCGTCAGCCGTCACACGGACGGTTTCGGCAGCGATCCGGTGCTGCGCAACAGCCTGGAGGTCGGTGGCGAATACCTGTTCCGCATGCGCGGCGAGGCGCATATGTGGTCGCCCGACGCGGTCGCCACCTTGCAGCACGCCGTGCGCCAGGGATCGTGGGAGACGTTCAAGAACTATTCGGCGCAGATCGACAGCGAGACGGCCCGCGCCCAGACCATACGCGGCTTGTTCAAGATCAAGCTGGCGGATGAGACCGGCCGCACGAAGGTCGCCCTCGACGATGTCATGCCGGCGGCCGACATCGTCAAGCGCTTCTCGACCGGGGCGATGTCGTTCGGCTCGATTTCCAGGGAAGCGCACACCACGCTGGCGCGTGCCATGAACCAGATCGGCGGCAAGTCGAACACCGGCGAGGGTGGCGAAGAGGCCGATCGCTATCTGCCGCTGCCAGGTGGCGGCAAGAACCCCGAACGTTCGGCGATCAAGCAGGTCGCGTCGGGGCGTTTCGGCGTGACGGCGGAATATCTCGTCAACTCCGACATGATGCAGATCAAGGTGGCGCAGGGCGCCAAGCCCGGCGAGGGCGGCCAGTTGCCCGGCCACAAGGTCGACGCAACCATCGCCAAGGTTCGGCATTCGACGCCGGGCGTCGGCCTGATCTCGCCGCCGCCGCACCACGACATCTATTCAATCGAGGATCTGGCGCAGCTGATCTACGATCTGAAGAACGTCAATCCGGCGGCCGACGTCTCGGTCAAGCTGGTGTCGGAGGTTGGTGTAGGCACGGTCGCGGCCGGCGTTGCAAAGGCGCGCGCCGACCACATCACCATCTCTGGCTATGATGGCGGCACCGGTGCGTCGCCGCTGACCTCGCTCAAGCATGCCGGCAGCCCGTGGGAAATGGGTCTTGCCGAAACGCACCAGACGCTGGTGCTGAACGGCCTGCGCTCGCGCGTGGCGCTGCAGGTCGACGGCGGCCTGCGCACCGGGCGCGACGTCATCATCGGCGCGCTGCTCGGCGCCGACGAGTTCGGCTTCTCGACCGCGCCTTTGATCGCGGCCGGCTGCATCATGATGCGCAAATGCCATCTCAACACCTGCCCGGTCGGCGTCGCGACGCAGGATCCGGTGCTGCGCAAGCGCTTCAAGGGTACGCCCGAGCACGTCATCAACTTCTTCTTCTACGTGGCGGAAGAGGTGCGGGCGCTGCTCGCCGAAATGGGCTTCACCCATATCGACCAGATCATCGGTGACGCCGACCTTCTGGAAAAGCGTGACGTGATCCAGCACTGGAAGGCGCGCGGGCTCGATTTCTCGAAGATGTTCTACAAGCCCGACGCGCCGCATGAAGCGGTGCACTGGACCGAGCGGCAGAAGCATCCGATCGACGATGTGCTCGACCGCAAGCTGATCGAATTGGCCAAGCCCGCGCTTGAGGCCAAGCAACCGGTCAAGATCGAGGTCGACATCCGCAATGTCGACCGTTCGACGGGCGCCATGCTGTCGGGCGAGGTCGCCAAGCGCTTCAAGCACAAGGGCCTGCGCGAGGATACGATCCAGGTAAAACTCACCGGCACGGCCGGCCAGTCCTTCGCCGCCTTCCTGGCACGTGGCATCTCGTTCGAACTCGTCGGCGCCGCCAATGACTATGTCGGCAAGGGCCTGTCGGGCGGGCGCATCGTCATCCGGCCACCGGAAGAGGCAAGGATCGTCGCGGCCGACTCCATCATCGTCGGCAATACGGTGCTCTATGGCGCGACCGAGGGCGAGGCCTATTTCGCCGGCGTCGCCGGCGAGCGCTTCGCGGTGCGCAATTCGGGCGTCGCCGCGGTCGTCGAGGGCGTCGGCGACCATGGCTGCGAATACATGACCGGCGGCGTCGTCGTCGTCATCGGCAAAACCGGCCGCAACTTTGCCGCCGGCATGTCGGGCGGTGTCGCCTATGTGCTGGACGAAGCAGGTGATTTCGCCGAGCGCTGCAACATGGCCATGGTCGAGCTGGAGCCGGTGCCGGAAGAAGACGATCTGATGGAAAAGCTGCTGCACCATGGCGGCGATCTCGACCACAAGGGCCGCGTCGACGTGTCCGGCGACATGACCAGTCATGACGAAGAACGGCTTTACCAGCTGATCTCGAACCACGTGCACTATACGGGTTCGGTGCGCGGCCGCGAGATACTCGACGACTGGGCTATTTTCCGGCCGAAATTCCGCAAGATCATGCCGGTCGAATACCGCCGCGCGCTGATCGAGATGGAACGCATGCGCATGGGCGTCGCGGCCGAATAGATTTGATAATTGCCGGGGGGCCCAGGCTTCCCGGCCCCTTCATCGACAGTTTGACCTCGGGCTCAAGGTTGCCACGGCTGCCTCAAGAGGTTAACGGGTGCGGCGAAACCGCACCATCTGGACAGCAGGAACTGGACTATGGGCAAGGTAACAGGCTTTCTCGAAATCGACCGGCAGGTGCACAAGTACCAGCCGGCCTCCGACCGCATCCGGCATTTCCGCGAATTCACGCTGCCGATGTCAGACAAGGAAGTCGAGAAACAGGCCGCGCGCTGCATGGATTGCGGCATTCCGTTCTGCCATGGGCCAACGGGCTGTCCGATCCACAACCAGATCCCCGACTGGAACGACCTCGTCTACAACAGAGACTGGGACAACGCGATCCGCAACCTGCACTCGACCAACAATTTCCCGGAGTTCACCGGCCGCATCTGCCCCGCGCCTTGCGAGGAAGCCTGCACGCTGAACCTCGAAGACATTCCGGTCGCCATCAAGACGGTGGAGCAGGCGATCGCGGACAAGGCTTACGAGACCGGCCACATCAGGCCCTATCCGCCGGAGAAGAAGACCGGCAAGCGGGTCGCCATCATCGGCTCCGGCCCAGCCGGCATGGCGGCCGCCCAGCAGCTTGGCCGCGCCGGTCACGACGTGCATGTCTATGAGCGCGAGAGCCGCCCTGGCGGGCTGATGCGCTACGGCATCCCCGACTTCAAGATCGAGAAGCATTATATCGACCGGCGCATCGAACAGATGCAGGGCGAGGGCGTCACCTTCCATTGCGGCGTCAATGTCGGCATCGACAAGCCGGTGGCTGAACTCCTCGCCGAACATGACGCCGTGCTCTATTGCGGTGGTTCGGAAACGCCGCGCGCTGCCGGCATTCCCGGCGACGATCTCGGCGGCGTGCATGACGCGATGCCCTATCTGGTGCAGCAGAACCGCCGCGTCGGCGGCGAACCGATCCAGTCGGTGGCATGGCCGTCGCATCCAATCATCGCCGGTGGCCAGCACGTCGTCGTCGTCGGCGGCGGCGACACCGCGTCCGACTGCGTCGGCACCGCCTTCCGCCAGGGTGCGGTGCGCGTCACCCAGCTCGACATCCGTCCGCAGCCGCCCGAGAAGGAAGACAAGCTCTCCGTCTGGCCCTACTGGGCGACCAAGATGCGCACCTCGTCCTCGCAGGCCGAGGGCGCCGAACGCGAATTCCAGGTGGCGACGCTCGAATTCATCGGCGAGGAAGGCCAGCTTACAGGCGTGAAGTGCTGCGAGGTCGACGACAAGCGCAAGCCGATCGCCGGCACCGAATTCGTCATCCGCGCCGATCTCGCCTTCATCGCCATCGGCTTTGCTGGCCCGGCGATGGCGGGCGTTGCGGCGGAACTCGAGGGGGAGATGAAGATCACCACCGACAGCCGCCGTTCCAGGAATGTCGAGGCCAATGACCGCGATTACAGGACGAGCGTCGACCGGCTCTACGCGGCGGGCGACGTACGCCGTGGCCAGTCGCTGGTCGTCTGGGCGATCCGCGAAGGCCGCCAGGCGGCACGCTCGATCGACGAGGCGCTGATGGGGACGACCGTCCTGCCGCGTTAAGGGCTGATCGCCGTGGTGGTGTCGGACGCTGCCGCTGTCGCCGGACTTGCCTTCGGCGGCCGGGAAAAGTCGTCGGCGCGGCCTGGGGAAGCCTCCGGCGCCTTGCCCTCGATCACCAGCCTTTCGCCAGGAAGAGCCGGATTGGCCTTCGGCGGTGGGGCGGCGCCGAGCAATTCTGTGCCGCCGTCGAGCGCGGGATCGCTGAGCAGCATGGGTTGGGTGCGATCGATGACGATAGGCGCGGCCGCCGGAGCGGGGGTCTCGACCGGTGCGCCCGCCGGCGCCGTCGTCGGTGCCACGCTTCCCGGCGCGGCCAGTCCAAGGATCTTAAGCAGCGGCTTTTCGGTGTAGAAGGCGAGCTTGCGCTTGCCGGCTTTGGACACGTTGATGCCGTCATCGGCGCGCAGTCGCACCGGCTGACCGTTCATGTCGGGGCCAGAGGTGACGAAGGCGCCGTTCTCGTCGACGAAGCCGTCCCAGACATCGACGAATTCGCCGCCGTGGCTTTCGGCGGCCTTGTGGTAGATGTCGTTGAAGGCCAGCATGTCGGAGGTCATCTTCGGCACCCGGAAGGCAGGCATGCCGACCCACAGGAAAGGCACCTTGGCGGTGGCGATTGCCTTGCCGAGCTCATCGGTGCGGCGCTCGTATTCCTTCGTCCAGTTTTCGGAGCGGGGCTGTTCGCGTACGTCGCCGACCTTCATCTGCTGGCGGTCGTTCGACCCGAGCATGACGACCACCGCGGCGGGTTTTTCGGTGTCGATCAGCGATTTGATCTGTTCGGGCCAGTTGTAGAAATCATCGCGCACGAAGCCTGACGAGCCATTGCTGCGGACCACGATCCTGACGCCGGTATTCTCGGCGAAGGCTTCGTCCAGACCCTCGGCGAGGCCGGCCGCCATGAAGTCGCCGACCACCAGGACGGTGCGGGCGTCCGGCGCTTTTTCGACCACGGGCGTTGCCGGCTCCTCTGGTGGGCGAGGCGCACGCGGTTTCTTCTTCGGCTTAGGTCTCGCCTTCTGGATGTCCTGCGGCGGCTCGACCCGCTCGCTGCGGCGCGGAAACAGAAGGTCGCGCAATGACCAGCCCCGGCTTTGCTGCGGCTGTTCCTGCGCCATGGCTGGGGCATGGACAGCTCCGGCCACGGCAATGGCGAGCACGGCGAAGGCCAGGATCAGCACCGGCATGCGACGGACGAACGTCCCGATGCGCGTAGGCCAAACCAATCGCTCCCTCCCTACTCAACTTCGTCAGGCTCTATTTCTGCCTGAGCCATTTCAGCACTTCCAAGCTCGGATAGCCATCCTGGGTCAAGCCAACCTTGGCCTGATAAGCCATGATGGCCGTCTTCGAGCCGTCGCCGATCTTGCCGTCGAATTTGCCGTCGTAAAGGCCGTGCTGGGAAAGTCGCTTCTGCAACTCCTGCCGTTCCTCGAAGCTGAGCTTGGTAAAAGGCCGGTTCCAATCCTGGACCAGGCCGCTGCCACCCGCGATCTCATCGGCAAGCAGACCGACGGCGAGCGCGTATTTGTCGGCATTGTTGTAGGCCTTGATGACCGAAAAATTCCTGACCATCAGGAAGGCCGGCCCGCCACGGCCGTCCGGCACTTTCAGCGTTGCCTTGTCGGTGAGGTTCTTGAACGGCTTGCCGCTGGCGCGGCCCACGCCGAGCGCCTGCCATTGCGCCAGGGTCTTCGACCCGGCGGGAAGTTTGCCGGCCGGCAACGCGACCTCGTAGCCCCAGGTCTTGCCGGCCTGCCAGCCATTCTTCTTGAGCAAATTGGCTGATGTCGCCAGCGCATCGGGAATGGAATTCCAGATGTCGCGCTTGCCATTGCCGTCCATGTCGACGGCATAGTGCTGGTAACTGGTCGGGATGAACTGGGTCTGGCCCATGGCGCCCGCCCAGGAGCCCATCAGGTGGCTTTCGTCGATATCGCCGGTCTGCAGGATCTTCAGCGCCGCTACCAGCTGGGTGCGGGCGTATTTCGACCGTTTCGCGTCGCCATAACCCAAAGTCGCCAGCGAACGGATGACGTTGCGCATGATGTCGTCGCGCTTGAGAATTTCGCCATAGTTCGATTCCATCGACCAGATGGCCAGGAGAACGTAGCGGTCGACGCCGAATCTCGCCTCGATCCTGTCCAGCCAAGGCTTCCATTTCTTCGCCATCTGCTGCCCGACGGCGACGGACTGGTCATGGACGCGGTTGTCGAAATAATCCCAGGCGGGCGCGGTGAATTCGGGCTGGGTGCGGGCCTTTTCCAGCACCACCGGATCGGGCTCGTTGATGCCCCGGAAAGCCTGGTCGTAAACGGCGCCGGAAACGCCACCCGCCACGGCGGTGGCGCGGAAGCCGGCGACCCATTGCCGGAAACCGGCGTCGGCGAAGGCCGGCCCGGTGGGGACAAGCAAAGCGAGCGAGAGGCTGGCCGCCGTCATGACGCTGGCGAAACGTTTTGCGGCATTGCGAACGGACATTTTTTCCTCCTTCTCTGTCCCAGGAAAGACCATTCTTCGCCGAACCGGGTTAGGAATTAGTTTACCATAGGCGTCGCCTGGAACGAAAAGACACCTCGATGCTTTAACCGGCGGGAGTTTCCCTCAGCCGCCCCACTAATCTTCAATTCCGGCGCGAAAATGTCGTGGGACGGGGATTGCGGAGCTGGCCAGCAAACGGATAATTTAAACTATGAAGAGAGTTCGCAAGGCAGTTTTCCCGGTCGCCGGTCTCGGCACGCGGTTTCTCCCGGCCACCAAGGCTGTTCCCAAGGAGATGCTGACCGTCGTCGACAGGCCAGTCATCCAGTATGTCGTCGATGAGGCGCGCGAGGCGGGCATCGAGCATTTCATCTTCGTCACGGGCCGCAACAAGGCGGTCATCGAGGACCATTTCGATATCCAGTTCGAACTCTATGACACGCTGGCACAACGCGGCAAGGACGAGCAGCTTGCCCGCCTGCAGCGGCTGCAGCCGGCACCGGGGCAGACCAGCTTCACCCGCCAGCAGGTGCCGATGGGTCTTGGCCATGCCGTCTGGTGTGCGCGCGAACTGGTCGGCGATGAGCCGTTCGCCCTGCTGTTGCCCGACATGATCATGCAGTCGGAAAAGAGCTGCACGAAGGCGATGGTCGAGCTCTACGAGGAGACCGGCAATAACATCATCGCGGTGCAGGAATGCGACCCGGCGGAGGCTCATAAATACGGCATCGTCGGGCGCGGCGAAGACACGCATCACGGCTTCCGCATCACCGAGATGGTCGAGAAGCCGAAGTCGGGCACCGCGCCGTCCAACCTCTACATCAACGGCCGCTACATCCTGCAGCCCGAGATCTTTAGGATTCTGGAAGGCCAGGAAAAGGGCGCCGGGAACGAGATCCAGCTGACCGACGCGATGCTGAAGCTGGAGAAGCAGCAGGCCTTCTACGGCTACCATTATAAGGGCCGCACCTTCGATTGCGGCTCGCCGGAAGGTTTCGTCGAGGCCAATGTCGCTTTCGCGCTGTGGCGCAACGACATGAACCAGAGCATGGCCGGCGTTATCCGCACGCTGCTCGACGAGATGAAGCCATCAGAACGGCGCGGGGCGGCCTTCTAGGGTATGCCTGATATTCAGGTGATGCCGGCCTGCGAATGGCCGCTCCTACGCTTCCCAGTTCTACTGCGTCGCAGTAGAATTGTGCTCACGTACATAAAGTACGCTCCGCTGCGGTTCTCGGTATCAGCCATTCTCGACTCGGCCCGACCCTGACTCTCGCCATGCCTTGGCGCACACGCCTTCAGCGCTGCACCTTCACGCCGACGAAGATGCTGTTGGCGGTGTAGTCGCGGCCGGGCAGGTTACTGGTCAGCTTTTCGGTCCTTACCCTGCTGGTGAGGCCCGCATAGCGGTTCAGCCACCAGGTCAGCCCGGCCTCGGCGCTCAAGATCCTGTCATGGCCGTCAATGCCGACATAATCGCGCCAATCCAGGCCCAAGGCCGCATTCGCGGTAAGATTGGATCGGATCACGCGCTCGCCCGTCAGGCGTCCGGAGTAGAGGATATCGCCGCTTTCGCCCGATGTGGTCGTGGTCTCGACGGTGGTCTTGCCGGTCAAGCCGATGGTGGCGCCGCGCTGCGGCGACCATTTGAGGTCGGCATTGAGGGTGGCCCCCGAAATCGCTTCCAGGCTGTTGTCGTCGATCGCCTCTCTGAGCCAACCGGCCGAGAATTCGCCCGACAGCTTCTCGCCCATGTCGAGTTGCAAGCCGGCGCGGGCGCCAAGACGCGTCGAGGAGCGCTCGAAGCCTTCATTGTCGATGCGCTGGTCGTAGGCCCGGCGGCCGACCTCGATCTCGGTGAAGGGCGTGAGCGCGGGGGAGATCTCGTAGCCGGTGCGCAAGGTTGCAGTGTAGAGCGTATTGTCCTGATCTTTCTGCGACAGCGAGGTGCCGTCCGAGAGCTTGGCGTCACCATAGAAGTCGTGCGAGACCGCCCCGGTCAACGTATACTGCATCTTGCCGACGGCCTTTTCGACGCCGATGCTGCCGTCGACGGTCTGCCGCAGCGGCTGGGTGCTGACGCCAGCGATGGCATCGGGCGAGGACGCGGATTCCGGCACGGCTTCGTAGCCGAGCTTGGCGATGGCACGCAAGTCATTGTCGAGGTCGACATTGAGCTGGCCTTCGATGCGCCCCTGCGCATCGTGAACCGGGTAGCCCGACACGGTTTCACGGAAAATTCCGTAGCCGTCGATGGTCGCGGCGTTTTCACGCCAGTCGGAAGCGGCGGTAAAGCGCAGCGCCGTCTCGGACAGCAGCGCCGATGTGCCGGCACTGCTCGAATCGCCGTTCGTCGTCGCCGTCAGCCCCTGTTCGATGGTCGGCCGGATGATGAAGGAGCCCCATTTGACGCCGGTGGCGGCGAACGGATCGTCCTCGGCTTTCTTGTTCTGGCCCTCGATTGCAGCGGTGCGCTCGGCGCCAGGGTCGAGTTTCTGCCTGTCCACACTGTCGATGGTGAGTGCACGGCGATTGGCCGCTTCCTGATCCGCCGCGATATCGGCGGTGTCGTCGGTCGCGGCCGTCGTGGCGGTGGTGGTTGGATCCGTAGCCGCCATGGTGTTCTTTTTCTTCTTCTTTTTGTCGGCGACCTTGTCCTTTGCCTTGTCGGCCGCATTCTGCCTGGCGGTCGAAGCGCGGCGTGGCTTGGGCGGCGTGGGCGCGTCGGCGGAGGCATCGTCGCCGGCCTGGGGCGGGTCGAAGACGCTGGTGGTCGAGTTCGCGGCGTCCGCGTCGTCAGGCACGGCGCCGGCGCTGGCCGGCAGATAGGTTCGCGCCGGCGCATTGTCCTGCGCGGCCGCGTTGGCCGCCGCTTGCTGTGCAAGAACCAGGTTTCTCGCCTTGCGCTGCTGGTCGGACAGAATCGCCGATTCCGACACTTCTCCGCGCAATTCCGTTTCCTGGGCATGGAGTGGCGTGGAACGCAGCAAGGCAAGGATGCTGGTCGCCAGCAGCAAGGCGCAGATCGCCTTGCCCTGTCGTCCTCTCAATTTTTCTGGCTGGACCCCGGACATCGCCACCACTGCTTGCGCGGCGCACGCGCGCCATACTTACCGAACCGTAAATGGGGATGGTTAACGGAGGGTTGAGGGCGCGCGCAGGACTGGCTCCAAACGCGGATTTCCGCGGGCGCCAATGCGGGTCCGCCTCGTGCCTTCTATTTTGATCCTTGTCGTCGTCCCCAACGACCGCACACATCCGGCCGTCATGCAGAGGCCATTTCTGTTGGACAGGCGGGCGGCAAAGCGCTAATCGCATCACCCATGCATGCGAGATCTCTCGATAAGAAGCCTCTGGACAGGCAAGCGTCGATCGAATCGGCGCTGAGAACGGTAACAACCGAACAGGCGGGAATCGCGGCCCTTGCCGAGGCGCTTGAGAACGGACTGGCGGCACCCTTTGCCCAGGCCGTCGAGACGATCTCGAAGATCGAGGGCCGGCTCATCGTCACCGGTGTCGGCAAAAGCGGCCATATCGGTTCGAAGATCGCGGCGACGCTGGCCTCGACCGGCACGCCGGCCTTCTTCGTCCATCCCGTCGAGGCCAATCATGGCGATCTCGGCATGATCGCCAGGGACGACGCCATCATCGCGATCTCGTGGTCGGGCGAGAGCAAGGAGATGATGGGCATCGTCGCCTATTCCAGGCGCTTCTCCATTCCACTCATCGCCATCACCTCCGGAGAAACCTCGGCGCTGGCGCGCGCGGCCGACGTCGTGCTGCTTTTGCCGCGCACCCCGGAAGCCTGCCCGCATGGCCTGGCTCCGACGACGTCGACGCTGCTGCAACTGGTCATCGGCGATGCACTTGCGATCGCGCTGCTCGAGGCGCGCGGCTTCACGCCGGACCATTTCCGCACCTTCCATCCCGGCGGCCAGCTCGGCGCCAACCTGACCATGGTCTCCGAGATCATGCGGGTCGGCGAGCAGATGCCGCTGGCTTCGCTCGGCACCAAGATGCCGGAAGCGGTGATGACACTGTCGCAGAAGAAGGTCGGCTGCGTGCTGATCGTCGACGCCAATGGCGAGCTGGCCGGGATCATCACCGACGGCGATGTCGCGCGCAACCTGCACCGCAACCTGGCCGACGTCATCGTCGACGAGGTGATGACCCGCACACCCAAGACGGTCGACCCGCAGACGCTTGCAGGCACTGCGATCGCGCTGCTCAACGAGCACAATGTCGGTGCGCTGGTGGTGACCAGGAACAACATGCCGCTGGGCGTGGTGCATTTCCATGACCTGCTGCGCATCGGCGCCGCCTAAGATATTGATCTTCAGGTGAGGCCGGCCTGCGAGCGAAGGATTTCTGCGCTTCCGGCGTAGGCCGGAGCGCACGGACTTAATGTCCGCCCTGCTCGTCGCAAGAGCGACCCGAAACCAATCGTTCACGACTTGGCCTGACCTGAATCTCAATACTTTAGCGCGTTGGCACTCGCTGGAATTCAGACCCGCTCCACCGTCAGTTCCAGATCCGTGTCCGCGGCGCTTGTCACACGAACCTGAGTGCCGGCGGGCAGATCGGGGCCGGAGACACGCCACAGCGTGTCGCCGAGCTTGATGCGGCCACGACCGTCGCGGATCGGTTCGGCGAGCGTCGCCATCCTGCCGACCATCTGGGCGCCACGGCGATTGAGCAGCGGCTGATCGGTTGGCTGCTCGTGTCCGCCCATGAGTTTCTTGCCGACAAAGGCTGAAACCAGCGACAGCACGAGGAATAGCAGCACCTGGACCTGCCATGTCCAGATGGCGACATCCCAGATCAGCAGCGACACCGCGCCGACGATCAGAGCGGCGATGCCGATCCAAAGCATGAAGAAACCCGGTGCGATGACCTCTACCACCAGCAGCACGAAGCCCAGAACCATCCAGTTCCACGGCCCGAGTTCAGAAACGATGCGGTCGATCATGAGAGTGGCCTATCTCAGTTGTCGGAGGGCCTGACGACAGGCGGACGTGCCGCCTGCCTTTGCGCGCCGGTCGTGCCTTCGCTGCGAAAGACTTCCTTGGCGATTTCGCCGATACCCCCGAGCGAGCCGATCAGCGACGATGCCTCGAAAGGCATCAGCACGATCTTGCTGTTGGTGGCGGTGCCGATCTTGCCCAGCGCCTCGGTGTATTTCTGGGCGACGAAGTAGTTCAGTGCCTGGACGTCGCCCTTGGAGATCGCTTCCGACACCACCTGGGTGGCGCGGGCTTCCGCTTCGGCGGAGCGTTCGCGCGCCTCGGCGTCGCGGAAGGCGGCTTCCTTGCGGCCCTCCGCTTCGAGGATCTGCGACTGCTTGAGGCCCTCGGCGGCCAGGATCTGCGCGCGCTTGTTGCGCTCGGCGGTCATCTGGCGGCCCATCGATTCGATCAGGTTGGCGGGCGGGTTGATATCCTTGATCTCGACGCGGGTGATCTTGATGCCCCAAGGATGCGCGGCCTCGTCGACGACGCGCAGCAGGCGCTCGTTGATGGCGTCGCGGTTCGACAACAGCTCATCGAGGTCCATCGAACCCATGACGGTACGGATGTTGGTCATCGTCAGGTTGAGGATGGCGTTCTGCAGGCCGGCAACCTGATAGGCGGCCTGTGCCGCATTGAGGATCTGGTAGAAAGCGATGCCGTCGACACCGACGATGGCATTGTCGCGGGTGATGATCTCCTGGCTCGGAACGTCGAGCACCTGTTCCATCATGTTCATCTTGGCGCCGATGCGGTCGACGAACGGAAAGATGAGGTTCAGGCCGGGGCTCAGTGTCTTGGTGTAACGACCAAAGCGTTCGACGGTATAGTTGTATCCCTGTGGGATTGTCTTGATGCCCTTGAACAGCACCAGTACGACAAGCGCCACCAGAACAACGACCGCAATATCGAAACCACTGAAATCCATTTGGCCCTCCCTCATGGGCAGGCCGCGCGAGCCATTCCCGCGCAACCGGCTTCACCAAAGACTTAAGTGTGTTTCAGGAACGTTACAATCAGGTGATGAGGGATTGTTTGTGGGTATGCACTCAGCGGTTGAAGGCAAACAGGCTTGCATCCGTGTCTTCAAGCCCGCCGATCGAAGCAGAGATGATCTCGGCGGCGATGCGCGAGAAGGTAATGCCGTTGCCGCCATAACCCATCACGGCATGGATGCGCGGGTGCCAGGGAATGGCGCCGATGTAGGGGAGGCCAGTGGTCGTGGTGCCGAAGGAGCCGGTCCAGGCAAAGTCGGGCCGGGTGTCGAGGTGCGGAAACATCAGGTCGAGTTTTGCGGCAATGCGGGCGCTTTTGTCGGCTATCAGCTTATCGCGCCGCGTCTCGTCAAGGAATTCCTCGTCCTCGCCGCCGCAGATGACCCGGCCATCGGCGGTTGCCCTGACATAGAGGTAGGGATCCGACGCCTCCCAGATGAACGCCGCGCCCGGCCAGAGCTTCCGTGGTTGCGGACATGTCGCAATCGCCCATGTCGAGATGACCCGGTGAGCGGCCGCCGGCACGATGTCGATCAGCTCGTAACCGGTGGCCAGGACAACATGCCGTGCCGTGATGGTGGGGCCGTCCGTGGTTGCCACCACCACCTCATCGGCGCTGTCCTCGATCGCCGTCGCTTCGACGGGAGCGTATAAACGTGCCTTGCGCTCCAGCGCCTTGAGCAGCAGCCCTGCCGTCAGCTTGCGAGGGTCGAGCGCGATGTTGCCATGGCTCAGGATGGCGCCACCCCGATCGATGCCGAATGCTCCGGCCAATGGCGCCGATGTAAGATAGGTCGCGCCGATGCCGGCCATCTGTCGCGCCTCGGTTTCGTCCCGGAGTTCCGATGGGCCGAGCACGGTGCCAGCCAGATAAAGCGATTGGGTGCGGCTTATGCTGCAGTTGATGCCGAGTTCGGCGATGCGGGCGGCAAGGTTGGAAACGGCTAGCCGGGAGCGTCGCCAGGCCTGCCGTGCCTGGCCCTTGCCGATCATCCTCGAGAGCGTTGAAAGCGGCTGGTCGATCTCGAATTGCACAAGCGCGGTTGTTGCCGCCGTCGATCCTTTCAGCGGCCCACGCCGGTCGATGCAGATCACGGCGTGAGCGCCGGCTGTCAGCGCCTCGGCCATCATGGCGCCGCTGATGCCCATGCCGACGATAAGCACATCGGTCTTGACGTCCCGGGTCAGACTGCCAGTCGGTACCGCGGGCGCCCGATAGGCGGACCAGACGGGCCGGCCAGTGCTGAGGTCAAGTTTGCGGAGCATTGAGTTCTCCGGAGGCGCTGCTCAACGCTCCGGAGCTGGTGTTGTTCCGGCATCAAGCCCAGCCTGACAGCTCGCGCCGTACCATCGCTTCGATCACCGCCATGCCTTCAGGGCTGTCATTCAGGCATGGTATGTGGGCGAAGTTCTTGCCGCCGGCATGGTGGAAGGTCTCGGCCGCTTCGCGGCCAATCTCATCCAGCGTCTCGATGCAGTCGACTGAAAACCCCGGATTGACGATGGCGATCGACTTGACGCCGTCCTTGGCCAGTTTCTCCACAGTCTTGTCGGTGTAGGGCTGCAGCCATTCTTGCGCCCCGAAGCGTGATTGGAAGGTGGTGATCAGTTTTCTTTCGTCCCAGCCGAGCCTGTCGCGCAGCAGCCGCGTCGTCTTCAGGCAATGGCAATGATAGGGATCGCCCTTCTCAAAATAGGGTTTTGGAATGCCGTGATAGGAGGCGATGACCACCTCGGGCTGGAAATCCAGGGTCGCCAGGTGCCGTTCGATCGAACTGGCCAGCGCCTCGATGTAGACTGGCTCATCATAATAGGGCGGCACGCTGCGGACGGCAGGTGCCGCCCGCATCTTCATCAAGGCGCGAAACAGCTGGTCGTTTGCGGTGGCGGTCGTCGTCGCCGAATATTGCGGATAGAGTGGAAAGCTCAGGATGCGATCGCAGCCTTGTGCGACCAGCCTTTCGGCGACGCTCGACGTCGAAGGGTTGCCGTAGCGCATCGCCCAGTCGACGACCACGTTGGGCAGATCGCGTAGCGCCTCGGCCAGTTTTTCACCTTGTGCGCGGGTATAGGTTCGCAAAGGCGACTCGTTCTTCTCCCGGTTCCAGATCCTGGCGTAGTTGGCGCCCGACTTCTTCGGTCGCGTGGTCAGCACCAGTCCATAGAGGATGGGATACCAGATCGCCTTGTTGAGTTCGATAACGCGTGGATCAGACAGGAACTCCCTGAGATAACGCCACATCGGCCTGAACTCGGTGCCGTCGGGTGTTCCAAGGTTGACCAGCATGACCCCTATCTTGCCGATCTTGACGGGGGGATGCCCGACCGGTCGTGGGCCAGGGGCTTTCGCGGCTTTGGGATCGACAATAGTGGAAAGCGGCATATGGGTCTCCGAGACGTGAACCTAACCATCCTGCAGGAGCTTTCAATGCCGCGTCTGGCCGCACCTTGCAGCATGTCGCGGAGGATAGGATTCGCCCGACCTGCCGTAAGCTTCTGATAACCGAGGACACCTCCGGGCGACATGCATCAGGCCATGGAGATATAAACCCGCCCGGTTCCCCGGGCGGGCGATGTGGCGGAGCTGGACGAAATTACTTCGCCGGGATGGTCAGTGTCGCGCCCGGCATAAGCCGATGCGGCCTTTGGCCCTTGTTCGCCTCATAGATGAGCTTCCACTCGGTCGCATCGCCATAGGCCTTCTTCGCCAGATCCCAGTAGGTATCGCCGGTCACGACGACATGATTGCCGGTGGCTGGTGTGGCTTCAGCGGGCTTTGCCGGCTCGGCGGGCGCGGGCGTCGCCGGCGCAGTGGCCGGCGCGGGAGTGGTCTCGGCAGGCTTCGCCGGTTCGGCAGGTGCCGGCGGGGCCGGTGATGCAGGCGCGTTTTCCGTCGATATGGCTGGCGGCGTGTTGGCGATATCGCCTGAGTTGGCAGGCAATTCCGGCATTGCCGGTGCAGCCGGTTTGGCAGCCTCGGCCGGTGCCGGCGCTGCCGGTGCGGTCTCCGCCGGCTTTGCTGGTTCGGCGGCGGGAGCTGCCGCTGTCGTCGCGGCGATCTCGGTGATGCGGCCGTCGAGCTTCGGCGTATAGGGTCGGTGCGCGCCGAGATAGTCGGCCACGACCTGTTCGAGGCCAGGGCCGTAGTCATAAGCGTTCTTGGCCTTTTCGGCGAAGACCTTGTAGCCGTCGCCGCCCTGGCGGACATAGTTGTTGGTGGCGACCAAATAGTCCTTGGTCGGATTTATCGGCGTCCAGGCGCCATTTTCCATCACCTCCACCGACTTGACGCGGCCGGCATTGGGTGCGACCGATCTGTCGAAGGAATATTTGAGGCCCGCCACCTGCGGGAAGCGGCCGGCGCCGTCCTCGATCTGGCTAAGCCCGCCTTCGAGGCCTGCGACCAGGTCCTTGCCGGAAATCTGGAAGGTCGCCAGCGTGTTCTGAAACGGCAGCACGGTCAGCACCTCGCCCATGGTGACGGTGCCTTTATCGATGGAAGCGCGCAGGCCGCCTCCGTTGGAAATGACGATCTCGACGCCCTGTCCCTTGACGCGGTCGAGGATGGCGTCGGACACGAGATTGCCCATCGCGCATTCCTTGGCGCGGCAGCTTTCGCGGCTGCCGTCGATGACGTCGGTGGTCTCGGCCACTTCCTTGTTCTTCAAGGCCTCGATCGGCGCGCCAAGCTCCTTGATGCGGGCGAGCACGGCCGGGTCCGGCGTGATCGATTTGTCGAGATAGATCGGGTCGCCGCTTGCCGATTTGGCGACGCCGTTGTCGTCGAACACCACCTTGAACTCGCCGAGGTATTTCGAATAGGACGCCGCCTGCACCACCGGCACCTTGTAGCCGCCGGGGTTGTCGACCATGGTCGGGTAGGGGCCAGCCGCCTTCGGATCGGTATTGGACAGAAGCGTGTGGCTGTGGCCGCCGACCACGATGTCGATGCCAGGGATCTTGGCGATGACGTCGCGCTCCCTGTTGTAGCCGATATGGGTCACGGCGATGATCTTGTCGACGCCTTCTCCCTTGAGTTTCTCGATCTCGGCCGTGATCGACTTGACGTCGTCCTCGATTTTGATGTTGGGGCCGGGGGAGGCGAGTTCGGGCGTGTCGTTGGTGACGGCGCCGATGATGCCGATCTTTTGGCCGCCGACCTCGACGACGATCGACGACTTGACGCGGTCGCCGAGCTTGGACTGCGCGTTGGCCTTGACGTTGGCGCCGAGCACCGGGAACTTGATCATGTCGAGGAACGGCGCCAGCGCCGCCTCGCCGTCGTCGAATTCATGGTTGCCGAGTGCCATGGCGTCGAACTTCATGTCATTGAGGAACTCGCCTTCGACCTTGCCCTTGTATGTCGTGTAGAACAGCGAACCCTGGAAATTGTCGCCGGCGCTGAGCAGCAACACGTTCTGGCCTTCCAGCTTCTTGCGTTCCTGGGCAATGGCGGTGATCAGCCGGCCGGCGCCGCCGATGCATTCGCCCTTGGTCTCCTCCTCGGCCGAGCAGGTCGATTCGTATTTGTTGTTGCCTTCGATGCGGCTGTGCCAGTCATTGATGTGCAGGATGTTCAGTGTGTAGTCGGCAAAGGATGCGCCGGCCGACAGGCCAAGCGTCGAAGCGGAAAGGGCGGCAATGGCGGCAAGCTTCTTCATCTTCGTCTCCCGGTAGGCTGATCAGAGGCGTCTGGCGCCCTTGCTTGACTGGGTATTACAGCCAGCCTTTCGATCATGTTCCCATCGCGTTCGGGCCGACGCAAGCGGAAATGCGGCGGTATCTCCAGGCGCGAAACCTGGGGTATTTGCCGGCACAAAAAAACGGCGGCCGAGGGGCCGCCGTCGTTCTTTGTGACTGGAATGTTCGCCGAGTTCAGGTGCGCCGTGTCAGCACGAAATTCTGGCCGGCGGAGCTGGTGCAGTTGAGCTGGCTGGTCGACACCATCAGGCAATTGAAGCTTACCGGGGTTTGGCGGATCAGCGAGGTGCCGTTGATCTGTACCGACGTGGCGCCGGTCATCGTGTAGCTGCCATCGGCAAGCTTCTGTCCCGTGTCGGTGGCGACGGTCGTGAAGGTGCCGCCGGTGAAGGTCGACAGGCCGGTGCCCTTGGCATCGATCCAGGAACCTTCGACCCCTTTCGGGGCGGCGGCCATGGGCGGCGTATCTGGGCCGCTGGTGGCACAGGCAGCAAGCATCGAGGCAAGGGCGCCCGCCAGGCCCGTCGAAAGAACTTTGCGCGCAATCGTCATATGAAATCCTCTCCAAACGCGTCGTCCCAGAAATCGGGCCGATTTCTGGGAATTGACGCGAACGTCCAAAGTGCCGGGGTATGCTTTAGGCGTTCAACGGACGCACATCGCCACCCCAGGCCGCCTCCCTTCAATCGCCCGATTTCCGGGCGATTGCAAGGCAATGGCGCATAGTCCGGGTGGTGCTATCGGACGAGGATGTTGCGGAATTGCCACGGGTCGCTGCGGTCGAGGTCCTCCGGGAAGAGACCCGGGCGTCTGTCGAGCGGCGTCCAGTCGGTATAATAGCCCTTGACCGGCCCGAGATAGGGCGACTGCACGTCCAGGCAGCGTTTGTAATCCATCTCGTCGGCCTCGACGATGCCGGCGGCGGGATTCTCCAGTGCCCAGACCATGCCGGCCAGGACAGCCGAGGTGACCTGCATGCCGGTGGCGTTCTGGTAGGGGGCCAGCTTGCGCGCTTCGGCGAGTGACAGCTGCGAACCATACCAGTAGGCATTCTTGTCATGGCCGTAGAGCAGGACGCCGAGTTCGTCGACACCGTCGACCAGTTCGTTCTCGTCGAGCACGTGGTGCACCGGCTGCGGCTTGCCGGCGGCACCGAACATCTCGTCCAGCGACAGCATCGCATCGTTGCAGGGATGGTAGGCGTAGTGGCAGGTCGGGCGGTATTGAACCTTGCCCTTCTTGGAGCGCACGGTGAAGAAATCGGCGATCGAGATCGCCTCGTTGTGCGTTACCAGCAGGCCATATTGCGGTCCCGGCGTCGGGCACCAGGAGCGCACGCGGGTGTTGGCGCCGGGCTGCTCCAGGTAGATCGCGGCCTTGGAGCCATGCTTGTGCTTCTTGCCGTTCTTGGGCATCCAGGTCTCATGCGTGCCCCAGCCGAGCTCGGCTGGCTGCAACCCCTCGGAGATGAAGCCCTCGACCGACCAGGTGTTCCAGAACACATCTATCGGCTTGGGCTTCTTGGTCCGCTGGGTGTCGCGCTCGGCGATGTGGATGCCCTTGACGCCGGCCTTCTTCATCAGCTTGGCCCAGCCCTCGCGGTCGTCCTGCGATGGCTCGGAGAATTCCATGCCAAGATCGGTGGCGAGGTTGACCAGCGCCTGCTTGACGAACCACGACACCATGCCGGGATTGGCACCGCAGGTGGATATCGCGGTGGCGCCGCCCGGCTTGTCGTGCTTTTCCTTGATCAGCGCCTCGCGCAACGCATAGTTGGTGCGGCTGGCGTTGTCGGCCTTGGCGTCGAAATAGAAGCCAAGCCAAGGCTCGACGACGGTGTCGATATAGAGCACGCCGAGCTTGCGGCAGAGCCGCATCAGGTCCACCGAGCCGGTATCGACCGACAGGTTGACGCAGAAGCCCTGGCCACCGCCATTGGTCAGAAGCGGCGTCAAAAGCTTCTTGTAGTTCTTCTCGGTCACCGCTTCCTGGACGAAGGCGATGCCGCGCTCGTCGAGCAGCTTGCGATCGGTATCGCGCGGGTCGAGGACTGTCATGCGCGACTTGTCGAACTTGAAATGGCGCTCGATGAGCGGCAGCGTTCCGCGTCCGATCGAGCCGAAGCCGATCATCACCACGGGGCCGGTGATCTCACCGTAAACGGGCCAGTTTTCATTCGCCATTTTATCGGGCACTCCTTCAACTGCGTTCAAAAGCCGGGCAACTGCGTTCAAAAGCTGGGCAACTGCGTGCAAAAGCCCGGCATTTTCGCGCAACGGCCATGCGCTACATCACAGATCATTGTCATAAACCAGCGAAAAGCGCCAACCAGCGACTACGCGTCCTTGGCCATTTGGTTAAGGACAGCGATCAGCCGATCGCGATCCGATGTCAGGCCCTTGTAGTCGAGCTGGGCGACATCGAGCGCTTCGAGCTGCGCGGCAAAGGACGCTGCCAGCGTCGCCCGGTCCGGGTGCCGCGCTAGCACGGCGAGCGGGTCGAGATGGATGCGGATGGTGAACAGGATGTCGCGTGAGGCGGGCAGTTTGCGCAGCGTCTGGCGCTCGACCCGGATGAAGGCGTGCGTCTTCACGTCACCGTCGGGGAAACGCGTCGGCCGGCTGGTGGCGCGGTCGATGCGCTCGATATTGGACAGCGGATGGTAGAGTGCATCGCCTGATTGGATCGACCAATTGTAACGTTCGACGGCCTGGCCCTGCAGGCCATCGAACATCCGGTTGATCAGATCGGCCGGCCTTGTGCCTGGGCCGAAGCCCGGCACCGGCTCGTGGATCTGCTGCAGCGGCTTGCCGAATTTTTCGACAAGCGACCAGGACGAGGGAAAGCACAGCGAACCCGCCGCGAGCCGCCAGCCATCTTCGCCCCGCCGCATGAGGATCAGGTCCTCCTGGACCAGCAGCGAGGCCACGACGAGGGGGGCGCCGGCGAGGCTGGAGGGGATCGTGGGACGGCTCGTCGCACCCACGACCGCAACGCCCGCATCGCTGCGCCGGTGGGTGTCGGGAAATCTTTCCGGCAGGTAAGCGCCGAGCAGTTCGAGCACTTCCTGCTGGGCGTCACGCGTACCGTCCTGCTCGACGAAGACGCGTTCAGGGATTTCGGCATAGAGCCGGCGCTTTTTAGCGAGGTAGGGCAGCAAATGGCCGTCTACCTCGATCCAGTTCGCGGGGTCGAGCGGCTTCAGCCCGATGGTGAAGAGTTTCGACGAGCCGTCATACGGCGTGTGGGCGGGTAGGGACGTCATGCCTCAGATCAGTTTGACTTCAGATTAGTTTGGCCGGGATCAGCCCGCGCAGCGAATTGCCGACGAACAGCGCCTTGGCGGATTTCAGGTCATTCAAGCTGTAGATCGCTTCACTGGCGCGGCCTTCATCCAGAAGCGCGCCGCGCAGTACGCCAGGCAGCAGGCCGCAATCGAGCCGGGGCGTTGCCAGCACGCCGTCGCCGAAATCGGCGAAGACATTGGTGATCGTGCCTTCGCAGATCTCGCCGCGCTCATTGGCCAGCAGCACCTCATCGGCCTGGGTGACGAGGTATTCGGAGCGGGCATGGGTGTAGGGCTGCCGCCGGCTGGTCTTGTGGCGCAGCAGCATGTTGCTCGAATCGAGCCTCGTCCGCGCCAGCCGCAGTGCCCACACCTTGTCGGCGGCAAGCGGTTCATAGGGCTGCGCCGAGGCGTTGGCCTGGCCATTGCGCGACAGGGCGAGCCGCGTGCGCATGGCGACGGGCGATCGATCGACCGCGTCGCTCAGGGCCTCGCCAACCCTTTGCGGATCATAGCTGAAGCCCAGTTCCGCCGCCGAGCCATAAAGGCGCGCAAGATGGCGATCGAGGCGCAGGAAGCCCGAGGCGGGCTCCCAGCGCATGGTCTCGATCAGCTCGAAACCGGCGGTGTCCCCGTCGCGAAACGGGCTTTGAGCAAACACTCCTGATACTCCTCTTCCGCGACCGAATCGAAGACGATGCCGCCGCCGACATTGTAGACGGCCTCGCCGCTGGCAAAGAGCGAGATGGTGCGGATCGCCACGGAAAAGCGCATCGTGCCGCCGGGCGCGATCCAGCCAATGGCGCCGCAATAGACATCGCGCGGCGTGGCCTCCAGATCGTGCAGGATCTCCATGGCGCGAATCTTCGGCGCGCCGGTGATCGAGCCGCAGGGAAACAGCGCCGCGAACACCTGTCGTATCGAGAGGCCGGGCAGCAGCTTGGCCCTGACGTCGCTCACCATCTGGTGCACGGTCGGGTAGGTCTCGATGCGGAACAGTTCCGGCACCTCCAGCGTGCCGACCTCGCTGATCAGCGATATGTCGTTGCGCAGGAGGTCGACGATCATCCGGTTCTCGGCCTGGTTCTTCTCGTCATTGCGCAGGAAATTCTTCTGCCGCTCGTCCTCGTCCGCGGTTGCGCCGCGCGGTGCGGTACCCTTCATCGGATGCGTCTCGATCATCCCCGCCGCATCGATCTCGAAGAACAGTTCGGGCGAGCGCGACAGGACGATCGGGTCGCCCAGCGCGATCAGGGCGCCATATTTCACGGGCTGGCGTTCGGTCAGTGCGTCGAAGGCGGCGAGCGGATCGCCGGACCATTGCGCGTGCACCGGAAAGGTCAGGTTGCCCTGGTAGCAATCGCCTTGCCTGATGTGCCGATGCAACCGCGAGAACCGCTTCTCGTAGTCCTCGAACGACCACGTTGCCCTTGCGTCGAAGATCGGGCCGTTGGTCGGCGTGCCTGGCGGCGGCACCGCTTCTTCATCAGGAGCATCGAAGACCCCGAGGCAGACCAGCGGGGCCCGGCGCCGACCCGGCAGCAAGGGAACGAGTTTCGGTTCGAGCAGGTAACCGGCCTCGTAGGAGAAATAGCCGGCCAGCCATTTGCCGGCATCGTGCGCGGCCTGCGCCGCTTGCAACGCCGCCGGGAAGTCTTTGGCCTCATGCGCAACGATGACATCGGCCGGCCGCTTGAAAACGAGCTGGCGCGCGCTTTCGTCGTTGCGGAAAATTGCTGCGGGCAGGGACATGGGAACCGGGATCGATGGAGCTGACGATCGCTCTATATAGGGGGCCGGGCGCGCGCAATCGAGGGAACGGCACCCTGTCCCTCAAAGCCGACCTTTGCCGGATCGAACCTTGCCGACAAAAGAAAGCGGCGGCGCCCTTGGCGCCGCCGGTCGCATGGCCTCTGTATCCGTCGTTCAGGTATTGCTGGCGGTTCCGGCCGTCGGAAACTGCTTGGCGAATTCGGCCTCGTTGCCAGCGGCGAGCAGCTTGGCCTGCTCGATCCAGCGTTCGCGCGCGATGCGGCCGTCGAAGTTCATCACCTCCTCGATCCGCTTGATGTCGGCTGGTGTCCAGCCGGCGATCTGGGCGTATGTGGTGACGCCTTGCGCCTTGAGCAGCTTTTCGTTGACTGGGCCGATGCCGATCAACCGGCGCAGATTGTCGGGCTTGCCCGACGCCGGCTTGGCCGCTGCCGGTGCGGTCTTCTTTGCAGCGGGTGCTGCCTTGGGCACGGTCGAAGTCTTCGCCAGAGCCTTGGTCGTCGGAGCCTTGCTCTGCGAAGCCATGGCTGCCGGTGCCGAAGCAGTTGCGAGTTTGGCGGCCGCGGGCTTCGGTGCTGCCTTTGCCGGGGCCGCCTTTGCGGCGGCTGGCTTGGCTGCCGCCGCACCGGATTTTGCAACGGCTGGCGTCGACATCAGGGCTGCCGGTGGCTGACTTGACGCCTTTGCTCCGCCGGTGCCCGACGAGGCCTGGGCCTCGCGCAGCTGACGCTCGAGGTCGGAGCGGCTCTTGCCGCATGCACTGAGTTCGCCGGTCAGGCGGTCGCTGTCGGCGCGCAGCTTGTCGCGCTCGCTGCGGGTGCGATCGAGGTCGCCGCGAAGACTGTCGAGCTCACTGCGCAGGCGCCCCCAGATGAACCAGCCGACCAACACGCCTACCAACAACGCCAGGACCACGTAGAAAAAAGTGCCCATTGTCTCTCTCCAGTCAGATCCGTCTGCCGTGGGTCATGGCCTTCGGCCCAGGACTACTCGATGATGGTTCCGCGGTTCGCGGAACAGCCGGCTTCGGTCAAGCTGTCGGCGATCGGCTTTGCCTGCCCATGGCCAACGGCCGTTGTCGCGTTCGCCTGATCGCCACGGCCGGCTGAGATTTCCCTCGCCGATCCGCATGCGCTCCGGCTGAGCTTAAACGGAAAGCTACCATAGAGCTTGCGGAAAGCTATGGGAAAACGTCGATGTAGAGTTCTTCAAGAACAAATATTTAGGGCAAGAAAAGTGCGGCCCGAACATGCATTCCGGCTAAACTGTTCTTGCCGGGCGAGAGGCGTCTCAATCGTCGAGCGTTTCCAGTTCGTCAATCAGGCCGCCGATGACGCCGAGCCCGATCTGCCAGAAGGCCGGATCGGTGGCGTCGAGGCCGAAGGGCGCCAGAAGCTGCGAATGATGCTTGGTGCCGCCGGCACGCAGCATCTCGAAATATTTGTCCTGAAAGCCGCGTTCGGCATTCTGGTAGACGGCATAGAGCGAGTTCACCAGGCAGTCGCCGAACGCATAGGCATAGACGTAGAAGGGCGAGTGGATGAAGTGCGGAATGTAGGTCCAGAACACCTCGTAGCCCTCGCGCAACTTGATCGCCGGTCCGAGGCTTTCGGCCTGCACCTCCAGCCAGAACTCGCCCAGCCTGTCGGATGTCAATTCGCCGTTGCGACGCTCGGCATGCACCTTGCGCTCGAATTCATAGAAGGCGACCTGGCGCACCACGGTGTTGATCATGTCCTCGACCTTCTGGGCGAGCATGGCCTTGCGCTCGCGCCGGTCGGTGGTCCGCTCGAGCAGCGAGCGGAAGGTCAGCATCTCGCCGAAGACGGATGCCGTCTCGGCCAGCGTCAGCGGCGTCGAGGCCATCAGCGCGCCCTGGCCGGCGGCCAGCACCTGATGCACGCCGTGCCCAAGTTCATGCGCCAGCGTCATCACGTCGCGCGGCTTGCCCATGTAGTTGAGCAGCACATAGGGGTGAGCCGAGGGTACGGTCGGATGTGCGAAGGCGCCCGGCGACTTGCCCGGACGCACCGGCGCGTCGATCCAGTTGCGGTCGAAGAAGGTGCGCGCGATCTCGGCCATCTCGGGCGAGAAGCGGTGATAGGCCGACAGGACCGTGTTCCTGGCCTCATCCCAGCCGATCACCGCCTGCGGCGTCTCCGGCAAGGGCGCGTTGCGGTCCCAGTGGTTCATCACCTTCATGCCGAGCCAGCGCGCCTTCATCGCATAATAGCGGTGCGACAGGCGCGGATAGGCCTCGCGCACGGCGGTGGCGAGCGCATCGACCACGCCGCGTTCGACGCGGTTGGCGAGGTGGCGTGAATCGGCAATGTCCTCGAAGCCGCGCCAGCGGTCCGAAATTTCCTTGTCCTTGGCAAGCGTGTTGGTGATCAGCGTAAAGGTGCGCAGGTTCTTGCGGAAGGTCGTGGCCAACGCCTCCGAGGCGCGGCGGCGGACCTCGCCGTCGGCATCCTGCAAGCGATTGAGGGCCGGCTCCAGCGTCAGTTCCTCGCCGTCGATATCGAAGCGAAGATCGGTCATCGTCTCGTCGAACAGGCGGTTCCAGGCGCCGCGCCCGGTTATCGATTTCTCGTGGAAAAGCTGCTCGACACGGTCCTCGAGCTGATAGGGCTTGTCCATTCTGAGATCGAGCACCCACGGGCGGTAATGCCCGAAGGCGGGATCGGCGGCCAGCGCGCCCTCGATCGCCGCATCGTCGATCAGGTTCAGCTCGAGCGCGAAGAACAACAGATGCGCGCTGGCGTCGGTCATCTTCTCCTGGATGTCGCCATAGAGCTTGGCGCGCTGCGGATCGGCGGTATTGCCGGCATAGACGAGGCCAGCATAGGAGACGATACGGCCGATCAGTTCCTCGAGCGCCTCGTATGCGGCCAGTGCCTCGCCCAGCCTGCCGGTACTGCCGCGCCCGGCCTCGGCGGCGAGCGTGCCTTTCCAGCGGGCCTCGAATGCGACGGCGTCGGCCGCCGCCTTGGCAATGTCACGCTTCAGTTCCGGCGCGTCCATGCCGGCATAAAGGTCGGCGAGGTTCCATTCCGGCAGATCGCCAAGCCCGGCAGCGCCCTGACCGGACGCTGGCGCTGCAATCCGCCGATCAAACATCATGCGCATCGAGATACCTTCTTTGAATCAAATGGCCTGGGTTGAATCACGTGGCCGCAATCACGGAGCCGGACTCAACGGGAATGGAGAAGCCGGTCAAATCCTAAGGAATTCGTTCACCGGGTTTTTTGAAACCTTATTTAGAACCCTGTGCCAAGATGATCCATGGGGTTTTCGGGCGCGGGCGAAGCAAGACAGTCATGACAGGTTCCATACTCATAGTCGATGACGATCCCGTGCAGCGCCGGCTGCTCGAGGCCGCGGTGACGCGGTTCGGCCATACCGCGATCGTTGTGGATGGCGGTACCGCCGGCCTCGAAGTTCTCGACGGGCCTGGCGCCCGCGATGTCTCGGTCGTGATCCTCGACCTGGTCATGCCCGGTCTCGACGGCATCGGCGTGCTGAAGGCGATGCGCGAGCGCGACATCAGCGTGCCGGTCATCGTGCAGACCGCGCAGGGCGGCATCGAGACCGTGGTTTCGGCGATGCGCCACGGCGCTTTCGATTTCGTCGTCAAGCCGGCTTCGCCCGACAGGCTGCAGGCCTCGATCTCCAATGCGCTCAAGGTCGAGGCGGTGGAGGGCGAGGTCAAGCGCACGTCGCGCAAACGCGGCGGGCTGCTGACCTTCAGAGACATGATCACCCACAGTCCGGCCATGGACCGGGTGATACGTCTCGGCCAGAAAGCGGCGGCCTCTCACATCCCGATCCTGATCGAGGGCGAGTCGGGCGTCGGCAAGGAATTGGTGGCGCGCGCCATCCAGGGCAGCGGCGACCGCCGCTCGAAACCCTTCGTCACCGTCAATTGCGGCGCCATTCCCGACAATCTGGTGGAATCCATCCTGTTCGGCCATGAGAAAGGCTCGTTCACCGGCGCCACCGACAAGCACACCGGCAAATTCGTCGAGGCGCATTCCGGCACGCTGTTCCTCGACGAGATCGGCGACCTGCCGCTCGACGTCCAGGTCAAGCTGCTGCGCGCCGTCCAGGAAGGCGAGGTCGATCCGGTCGGCGGCCGCTCGACCGTCAAGGTCGACATCCGGCTGATTTCGGCGACGCACCGCAACCTCCTGCAACAGGTCAAGGACGGCAAGTTCCGCGAGGATCTGTTCTACCGGCTGAACGTCTACCCAATCTTCGTGCCGCCGCTGCGCGACCGCCGCGACGACATTCCCCATCTGGTCACGCATTTCATGGAGAAGGTGGCGCCGGCCGACCCGCGCCATCGGCTGAAAGGCATTTCGGCGGCAGCACTTGCGGTGCTGCAGGCTTATGACTGGCCCGGCAACATCCGGCAGCTCGAAAACGCCGTCTTCCGCGCCTCGGTGCTGTGCGAAGGCGATGTGTTGACCGCCGATGACTTCCCGCAGATCCGCGCGCAGGTGGAAGGCACCCTCAATCTCGACGCGGACGACACGTTGGAAGCAAGCAGCGTTGCGCCGCCGCCGTCGCTGGAGCCGCGCGACGAGGACGTTGTGCCCGACGAGACCGCTCCGGCGGCTGTGCTGCCGGCCGGGGTCCAGGCCCGCTTCGGCACGCTGCGGGCGCTCGACGAGCGCGGCAATGTGCGTGCGCTGGCCGATGTCGAGCTCGAAATGATCAAGCTCGCCATCGATCACTACAATGGCCAGATGAGCGAGGTCGCCCGCCGGCTCGGCATCGGTCGCTCGACGCTTTACCGCAAGCTCAAGGAATATGGCATCGACCCGGAAACCGGCCGCGTCGACAGGCTTGCTTCCTGAGCCGCAAGGCAGGCACCAGTTTCCCTCGTCATTATATGGTTCGACAGAGCGCCGTCGCCGGATAATGGCGGCGCTCGACGGGGTATTGTTCACGCATTGAGGCCGGCGGTAACAGATCGTGTTCGGCCCAAGCCGGAATCCTGATCTAAACCAGCGGTTTACCAAGAAACCTTGCGGACAATTTTTGACGGGATATCGCCATGGTCTTACCGCATTTTGGCTTCAATAAGCGATGATTAACCATTAGGATCGATATTCGGATGTGAAAACGACACGTCCGTTTGGGCAAATCCGGGGACAAACGGCAGCCTGCAAGGCCTTTTGATTTGAACAGAATCGAACGACTCACAAACGGGCGGCACTATCATTTGAGCGTCTGGCCGAGATGGTTGGCGGCGGTGATTGTCGCATTTGGTTTTGTTGCCGCGGCCGCCACGGGCGCCCAGGCCGAAGTTCGTTCGCTGAAGCTCTACCATCTTCACACGCATGAGAAGGCGGAGATCGTCTACAAGCGCAATGGCCGCTACGTTCCCGAAGGCCTGAGGAAGATCAACATCATTTTGCGCGACTGGCGTCGCAACGAGCCGACCAAGATGGACCCGCGTCTGCTGGATCTGGTCTGGGAGGCGTATCGGGAAAGTGGCGCCACCGATTATATCCAGGTCGTCTGCGGCTACCGTTCGCCGTCCACCAATTCGATGCTGCGCAGCCGCAGCCGCGGTGTCGCCGAGAAGAGCCAGCATATGCTTGGCAAGGCGATGGATTTCTACATTCCCGGCGTACCGCTAAAGAAGCTGCGCAACATCGGCCTCAAGATGCAGGGCGGTGGCGTCGGCTATTACCCGACCTCCGGTTCGCCATTCGTCCACATGGATGTTGGCAATGTGCGCCACTGGCCCGGCATCAGCCGCCAGGAACTGGTCAGCCTGTTCCCCAATGGCAGGACGCTGCATGTGCCGAGCGATGGCCGGCCGCTGCCCGGCTATGAACAGGCGCTGGCCTCCTACAAGTCGCGCAAGGGTTCGGGCACACCGAATATCGAAGTGGCCAGCGCCGGCGGCAGCGGCAAGAAATCCGGCGGGTTCCTCGCTGCCTTCTTCGGCGGCGGTGGCGATGACGAGGCCGACGACAGCGCAGACGTCGAGACCGCTTCGGCCGCACCCGCGCCCAAGGCTAGAAATCTGAAGCCGGCCGCGACAGCCAAGAGCGGCAACCTGCCTGGCATCGCCATCGTGGCCCCCGAGAATGCCCAGCGCGCCGACATTCCGCAGATTGCCGACGAGCAGGCTCCGGAACCGGAGAAGGACACGCCGGAGACAATCATCGCGGCGCTGCCGGCCAAGGAAATCCCACTGCCCGATTTCGCGCCTCGGCCGAAGGCCGATGTTGGCGCACAGACGCCTGAAAACGTTCCCTTCGCCACGGCGGATGCGACGACCACCACGGAACAGGCCGTGGCGACCGCGCAGGCGCCGGCGAACATGCCTTTCGGCAAGGCCGATCCGGCGCTGGCAGCGGCAGCGGCGGCCGATCCGGCGCAGGTCGCCGTCAACAATATCCCCTTGCCGACATGGCGTCCCGAACGCACGCTGCCGGCGGATCTCGCGCCGCCGCCCAGCAAGGATGTGCTGATGGCGCTGGCCGAAACGGCTGACCAGGGCAAGACCGCGACGGATGCGTTCTCCGTGCTGCCGACGGCGCGTCCCGAGCCGGCCAAGCCGGATGCCGTCAAGGCCGTGCTCGACGAGGCCAATGCCAAGGCCGGCGCCGCCGACGAATATCAGCTCGCCTCGCTGTCCGTAGAACCGCGTTCGGCCTTCAACGATCCGTCCGGTGTCGATGCGGCGTCGCCGCGCCAGGCTGTTGCCGGCCGGCCGGCCGGTTCGGATCCGGCCGCGGCAATCGGCGCCGGTGTGAAGACGACCCGCAAGGAAGCCAGGGCCACCGCCCGCGATCAGAAGCCTGGCCCCAAGGCCGTAGTGGTTGCCGCAGCGCCGCAGGCCGCCCGCTGGGCACTGACCAGCGGCGAGAACGTCGCCACCGTTTCGAGTGCGACGACCGCGCCGGGTTACGCCTACAACATCGTGCATACGCCGCCGAGCGAGGTCTATACGGCCGGCTTCCAGCAGGACAATCAGGTGGCCGACGCCAATCGCTTTACCGGCAACGCCGTCAAGTTCCTGTCTGTCGCCCGCTTCCAGACGAAGTAACGAACAGGCCGCAGTATGAGGCCGCGCCGGGCGACCCGCGCGGCTTTTTGCTGTCCCAGCGTGCGATGCATGCGGCCTCCGACCCCTGAGGATCACGCGCGGCTGAACTTCTCGTGAAGCGGGAACGGCCCGCTCATTTCCGGTTTAGTGTGGGTACGCTCCAACCCGAGGATATTCATGAAAAAGATTCTACTGGCATCAGTTATGGCGCTGGCGGCAGCATCGGCCGCGATCGCGCCATCACAGGCGGAGACCGTTGTCGTCAAGACCGACAATCATATGCACATGATGAAGAAGCACTGCCGCACCAGGGTGGTGACGCACTGGCGGCACCATCACAAGGTGACGGAGACGGTCAAGGTCTGCAACTGATCGCAGTCTGGACTAGCCAGTCAAAAAGGCCCGGTCGACGCTCGTCGGCCGGGTTTTTCATGCCGTGCGGAAAGACGCTATTTCCCGAGTTCGCTGGCAGCGCGTGCGAGCGCTTCGATCTGGTCCCACTTGCCGGCCTTGACCATGTCGTCGGGCGCCACCCATGAGCCGCCGACGCAGATGACATTGGACAGGCTGAGATAATCGGCCGCGTTCTTGCCGGTGATGCCGCCGGTCGGGCAGAACTTGACGTCCGCCAGCGGCGAGGCAAAAGCCTTGAGCGAAGCGATGCCGCCGGACTGTTCGGCCGGGAAGAATTTCAGGAAGCGCAGGCCGGCTTCGCGCGCGGCCATGATCTCGCCGGGCGTGATGGCGCCGGGCAGCAGCGGAACCTCGCTGTCGGAGGCGGCAGCCAGAAGCTCGCGGGTGATGCCGGGGCTGACGATGAAGCGCGAACCGGCCGCGGCCGCTTCGTCGAACTGGCTGGCATCCAGAATGGTGCCGGCGCCGACGATGGCTTCCTCGACTTCGCCCGCCACGCGACGGATCGCTTCGAGCGCATCCGCGGTCCTCAGCGTGATCTCGATCGCCGGCAAACCGCCACGCGCCAGGGCACGGGCCAGCGGCACCGCATCGGCAACGTTGGCGATCTTCAACACCGGAATGACCGGCTGGCCATTGAGGAGCGACAGGAGGTTCTCGGTCTTGCTGGACATTCGGTCTCTCCTTGTCGGGGGCGTATCGAAGGGAATTTCAACCGATTAGCAGACAGGTATTGCCCTGTCCACGGAACCCATCGCGGCGCGATGTCACGCGTTGCCGCTCAGCTTAAAGGTTCTTTCCCGACAGGGCCATGACAGACGGATCGAACCCGTTTCACTTGAATCGGCTTCTACTAGCGTCTAGTTGCTCTGGCAATGACAACACTGCCCGCGCCATCCCAGCCAGCCCGCGTCGCCGCGCTCTACCGTTTTGCCCGGCTCGATGCTTTCGAAGCGTTGCGCGCTCCGCTTGCGGCCTTCTGCTGCGGGCGCGGCATCAAGGGCACGCTGCTCCTGGCGCATGAGGGCATCAACGGCACCGTCGCCGGCAGCGACGAAGCGATCGCCGCGCTGATCGAACACATCGAAGCGATCGACGGCCTGTCGGGTCTCGAGGTCAAGTACAGCAGTGCCGCGGCCATGCCTTTCCACCGCATGAAGGTGCGGCTGAAGCGCGAGATCGTCACCATGGGCGTCGAGACCATCGACCCGGCGGCAAGTGCGGGCACCTATGTGGAGGCGGGCGACTGGAATGCGCTGATCTCGCAAGCCGACACGATCGTCATCGATACGCGCAACGCCTATGAGGTCTCGATCGGCAGCTTCAAGGGCGCCGTCGACCCGGCGACGGCGAGCTTTCGCGAATTCCCGGCCTGGGTGGAAGCGCATCGGGCGGATCTCGAAGGACGCAAGGTGGCGATGTTCTGCACCGGCGGCATTCGCTGCGAAAAGGCGACCGCCTATGTGAAGTCACTCGGCTTCGAGGACGTGTTCCACCTCAAGGGGGGCATCCTCAAATACCTTGAGGAGGTTCCAGCGGAGCAGAGCCTGTGGCAAGGCGAGTGCTTCGTCTTCGACGAGCGGGTTTCGGTGTCGCACGGCCTCACCGAGGGTGATGCGGAGCTTTGCCGTGCCTGCCGCCATCCGCTGACGGCAAGCGAGCTGGCTTCGCCTCGATATGCCGCCGGCGTTTCTTGCCCGCATTGTTTTGACGCCCGCTCGGACGAAGACCGGAAGCGCTACGCGGAGCGGCAGCGACAGGTCGAGTTCGCGCAAGCGCGGGGCAGGGGACCGCACATCGGGTCCTGATCGAGGGCGCCGGGGCCGGGCAAACCGGGGCACTGTCATTGCAATGTCAAACTTCGGGACCTACGTCTTCGGCGTTCGAAACCTGCCCGTTCGGCTGGGCAAATCCTGGAGGCATCGATGTTCGATCCCAAGAAGCTTCTCGACGATCTGCTCGGCTCGCAAGTTCCCGGTGCTAGCGGCACGGTCCGCGACAAGGCCGGCCAAGCGGTGCAGATGGCCAAGGACAATCCGCTGGCCGCCGGTGCGCTGGCCGCCGTGCTGCTTGGGACCGGCGCCGGCCGGCAGGTGACGGGTGCCGCGGTGAAGCTCGGCGGACTGGCCGCCATCGGTGGTCTCGCCTACAAGGCCTACCAGAACTACAAGGCCGGCAACGCACCGGAACAGGTGCCCGCCGCCGGCGAGCCGGAATTGCTGCCGCCGCCCAAGGACACCGCCTTCCACCCGTCGCAGGCGCCGCAAGGCGAGGATGAGTTCACGCTGACCTTGGTGCGGGCGATGATCTCGGCGGCCAAGGCCGACGGCCATGTCGACGACGAAGAACGGCGGAAGATCGCCGGCAAGCTCAGCCTCGCCGGGATCGGCACCGATGCGGAAAAATTCCTGATGGCGGAACTGGAGAGCCCACTCGACCTCGACACGCTGGTGGCGGGTGCTCATACTGATGCGCAGAAGCTCGAACTCTACACGGCGTCGCGCCTCACGATCGACCCCGACACGCGCGCCGAGCGCGGTTACCTCGACCTGCTTGCCGGGCGGCTCGGCCTGCCGGACTCGCTGATCGACCATGTCGAGGCGACGGTTTCGGCGGCGAAAGTGCCCACGGCCGAGGGTACGCCACCCAATCCGCAGTGGTAACCCGGATTGGCACACAGGCCGTGGAGGCGTTAACCTTTCGTTAACTCAGGAAGCGCATGATTCTACACAGTCGGATCGGCTTTTCCTCCTCCCAAGCCCGGTTCAGATCAGGGCGGTCGCCAATGACCGCCCTTTTTGTCCGTCCTCGCCGGCTGCCCTCCAAGTAAATGGGTTCACTTTTCGAGGCCATGTCCCAGTGGCCGCGCTTGCCATCGCTGCCATCATTTGCGATGCCTTCTCCACCCGAACCAAATTTGTAGATCAGGCGAGCACGCACATCGCTGCCGGAGGACATCAGCCATGACCGAGCAAAAGACCGCCATCGTCACCGGGGCCGGCACCGGGATCGGCAAGAGCGTAGCCACGGCATTGCTCAAGGCCGGCTGGAATACGGTGTTCTGCGGGCGCCGCAAGCCGGTGCTGGATGCCGCGATCGCCGAGATCGGGCCGACCGAGGCCAGAGCGTTGGCGGTTGCCTGCGACATCAGCAAGGCCGGTGAGGTCGACGATCTGTTCGAGACCGTGGCGGAGGCTTTCGGGCGGGTCGATCTGCTCTTCAACAATGCAGGCATGGGCTACAAGTCGACGCCGATCGACGAGATCCCGGTCGAGGTCTGGAACGATATCGTCGGCGTCAACCTCACCGGATCTTTCTTGTGCGCGCGCGCGGCCTTCGGCGCCATGCGCAAGCAGAAGCCGATGGGCGGCCGCATCATCAACAATGGTTCGGTGTCGGCCTATGCGCCGCGCCCGGGCTCGGTGCCCTATACGGCGACCAAGCACGCCATCACCGGGCTGACCAAGACGCTGGCGCTCGATGGCCGCCCCTATGACATCGCCTGCGGACAGATCGACATCGGCAATGCATTGACCGACATGGCGCAGCCGATGACCGTCGGCGTGCCGCAGGCCAATGGCTCGATATCAGCCGAAGCGGTGATGGATGTCCAACGCGTCGCCGACGCGGTCGTGCACATGGCCAGCCTGCCGCTCGACGCCAACGTGCTGTTCATGACCGTGATGGCGACCAAGATGCCGTTCGTGGGGCGTGGGTGAGCAGCGGGCGCTGGCGGCGCTTTTGCCCGTGCCTCATTTTTCCGCCAGCGGCACGCCGGGCTTGAAGAGTAGAATGGGCCTGATCTCGTAAACGGCGGTCGGATTGACACGACGAAGATCGCGCGCGATCGCGATGGCGTCGTCCCTGGTGACGCAGTCGACGACATAGAGGCCGAGCAACTGTTCCTTGGTCTCGGCGAAGGGCCCATCGATGATCATACCGTCGCCCGGGCCGCGCAAGGTGCAGGCATCCCGTGTCGTTCCCAGACGCGCTGACGGCCCAAGCGTGCCTTCCGCATGAAGCCTGCCGTTGATCTTGAGCAACTCGGCCATCAGCGCCGCATCTTCCTGCGGCGTCAGCGCCTCGATCGCATCTTCCACGTGATAGGCAAGGATTGCGTAGAACATGCGAGATACCCTCATTGGTCCTGATACGGGAATTCGTAGCCGTTTTCGGTATGCCCGCACAGCCTTGGCTGCGCGCCTCCGGACGGCTCATGACACCGTCATGGAATGCGGTGGCAAGCTATCCGGCTCGCGCGGCGACGCTGATGCTCACTTGGCCAGAAACGCCCCGATCCGCTCCAGCGCGCGCAGGATGTTCTCCTCGGAATTGGCGTAGGAGAGCCTGATGTAGCCTTCGCCGAGAATGCCGAAATCGGGGCCGCCGATCAGCGCCACACCGGCCTCGTCGAGCAGGGCCGAGGCGAGTTTCTTGGCCTTCCAGCCGGTCTTCGAGACATTGGGGAAGGCATAGAAGGCGCCCTTGGGCGTGATGCAGGAGATGTTTGGCAGGGCATTCAGGCCCTCGACCACGATTTTCCGGCGGTTGTCGAAGGCGCGCATCATAGTGTCGACGTCATCCTGCGGGCCGTCGATCGCCGCGATGCCGGCGAACTGGCTTGGTGCGTTGACGCAGGACCAGCAATTGACCGCCAGCTTGCGCACCTTGTCGTAGAGGTGGGCGCCCTTGTCGCCGTTCGGCCAGATCGACCAGCCCATGCGCCAGCCGGTCATCGCCCAGGTCTTGGACCAGCCGTTGAGCACGATCAGCCGGTCACGGATCTCGGGAAAGCCAAGCAGCGAGCAATGCGTCTCGCCGTCATAAGTCATGACATCGTAGATTTCGTCGGAGAGAATGGCCACGTCTGGATGCTTCTCAAGCCCCTTGACCAGCTTCTCGATCTCAGCGCGCGGGGTGACGCCGCCGGTCGGGTTGGCCGGCGAGTTGAGGATCAAGAGCCTGGTCTTCGGCGTGATCAGCCCCAGCGTCTCTTCGGCCGAGAAGGCGAAGCCGTTCTCCTCGCGCATCGGCACCGGAATGGGGGTTGCACCGGTGAACTCGATCATCGAGCGGTAGATGGGAAAGCCGGGGTCGGGATAGAGGATCTCGGCGCCGGGCTCGCCGAACATCAGGATGGCGGCGAACATGGTTGGCTTGCCGCCGGGCAGGATCATCACCGCCTCCGGCGAGACCTCGACGCCGGTGGTCGTCAGCGTGCGCCGCACCACCGCCTCGCGGGTCGCCAGCAGGCCATTGGCCGGCGTGTAGCCATGGTGGCCGTCACGCAGCGCCTTGATCGCCGCCTCGACGATGTGCTGCGGCGTCTTGAAGTCGGGCTGGCCGATGCCGAGATTGACGATGTCGCGGCCCTGGCTCGCCAGCGCCGTTGCCCGCGCCAGCACGGCAAAAGCGTTTTCCTCGCCGAGACGGTCGAAGGCCGAAATCGTGTGGAGCATTTTTCCCGTCCCTGTGGTTCTTACTGTTGGCGAGCGTTTTTGTGAGCGTCCGCCCGCAAAAGTCAAACGGATTGGAGTTTTCGGTGTCGGAAAATATCAAAGACTGGCAGCCGCGCCCGCGCCCGGAGCGCAAGGTTCTAGAGGGCCGCTATGTCAGGCTCGAGCCATTGAGTGCCGCAACACATGGCGACGGCCTCTATGAAGCGTCGTCCGTGGCCGACGTCGACGGCCGCTTCGCGTGGCTGCCCGACTATCCGCCGGAAACCCGCGCCGCCTTCCAGCCCTGGCTGGACAAGGTGGAGGCGAGCGAGGATCCACTATTCTTCGCCATTGTCGACAAGGCAAGCGGCAAGGTCGCCGGCCGCCAGACGCTGATGCGCATCGATCCGACCTATGGCGTCATCGAGATCGGCAACATCTACTGGGGACCGCTCATCTCGCGCAAGCCGGCGGCGACGGAAGCGCAGTTCCTGTTCATGAAATACATCTTCGACGAGCTCGGCTATCGCCGCTACGAATGGAAGTGCAACAACCGTAACGAGCCGTCGAAGCGCGCGGCGGAACGGTTCGGCTTCAAGTTCGAGGGTATTTTCCGCCAGCATCTCATCGTCAAGGGTGAAAACCGCGACACCGCGTGGTATTCGATCATCGACAAGGAATGGCCGGCTTTGCGCAAGGCTTATGGAGCCTGGCTCGATCCGGCCAACTTCGACGCCAATGGCCAGCAGAACCGCCGGCTCGAGGATTTTCGCGCGGAATTCGGCGCCTAACGGGAGTTTGCCATTTGGCGCATATCCACGATCACAGCGGGCACGATCACGGCGGTGGCCATGTGCACGGCTCGACGGACAAGAAGCGCGTGCTGATCGCGGCCTGCCTGACCGCCGGCTTCATGGTGGCCGAGGCGCTCGGCGGCCTGTTTACCGGGTCGCTGGCGCTGCTGGCCGATGCCGGCCACATGCTCGCCGACGCCATTGCGCTCGGCCTGGCCTGGTATGCCTTCCATCTGGCGGGCCGGCCGGCAACCGGCCAGCTCACCTACGGCTTCGGCCGCGTCAAGACGCTGGTGGCCTACACCAATGGCATCGCCATTTTCGTCATCGCTCTGTGGATCGTCTACGAAGCGTGGGATCGCCTGCTGACACCGGCGCCGGTGCTGGGCGGGCCGATGCTGGTGGTGGCGATCCTCGGCCTGCTGGTCAATATCGGCTCCTTCCTTGTGCTGCATGGCGGCGATCGAGACAACCTCAACATGCGCGGCGCCATCCTGCATGTGCTCGGCGATCTGCTCGGCTCGGCAGCCGCGATCGTCGCGGCACTGGTCATCCTGGCGACCGGCTGGACGCCGATCGACCCGATCCTGTCCGTGCTGGTCTCGCTGCTGATCCTGTCCACCGCGTGGTCGCTGATGCGCGCCGCCGCCCACGTCCTGCTCGAAGGCGTGCCGCCAAGCCTCGATCGCGACCTGATCGCCGGGGACATTCAGGCAACGGTCCAGGGCGTGCGCGAGGTGCACCATATGCACATCTGGTCGCTCGACGGGTCGAGCAGCATGGCGACGCTGCATGCCTGCCTCAACGAGGGCGTCGATGCCCATCAGGCGGTCAGCGCCATCAAGAAGCGGCTTGCCAGCGAGCACGGCATCAGCCATGCCACCGTGGAACCGGAATTCGGCCGGTGCGCCGACGATGGCGACGACCATCATCACGAGCATGAGCACGATGCGGCCGCGCATCACGGCCACTATCACTAGGATCGATCGATGACCATTGATCGGACCCTCAGGAGTCCTCCAGCTTTGCAACTCAGCTCGATGAACGACCGCCGTTCCGGTGCGGCATGATGGACCGTGACACGCGCAATGCGGCCATTGCGGCGGTCTGGATCATGCTTCTGTTCGGCATTGCCGCTTTCTACCTGCCGACCGTGATGTTGGCACTCGGCAGTTATTCGACCGTGCTGGCGGGTATCTTCGGCACCGTCTTCGTGCTGGCGTTTTTCCTGGTGTTCTGGTTGCGCGCGCGCACCCAGCGCAAAAATCGGAAGTAAGGGATATCGGACATGCGCATTTTGATCACCGGCGCCGCGGGCATGGTCGGCCGCAAGCTCATCGCCCGGCTGGCCAAGGACGGCACGCTGCGCGGCGAGAAGATCACCGCGCTCGACCTGCACGACATCGTGCCGCCGCAAGCGCCAGCCATGGACGGCGTCAGCGTCGCGCTGCACACGGGGGACCTTGCCGAAGCAGGCGCCGCGGAAAGCCTGGTTGTGTCGCGCCCCGATGTCGTCTTCCACCTCGCCGGCATCGTGTCGGGTGAGGCGGAAGCGAATTTCGACCTCGGCTACCGCGTCAACCTCGACGGCACGCGTGCGCTGTTCGACGCCATCCGCCTGGCAGGGTTTGCGCCGCGCGTCGTCTTCACGTCGTCAATCGCCGTTTTCGGCGCGCCGTTCCCGGATGTCATACCGGACGAATTCCACCCGACGCCGCTGACCTCCTACGGCACGCAGAAGCAAATGAGCGAAGCGCTGCTGGCAGACTATTCCAGGCGCGGCTTCTTCGACGGCATCGGCATCCGGCTGCCGACGATCTGCGTGCGGCCCGGCAAGCCCAACAAGGCGGCGTCCGGCTTCTTCTCCGGTATCATTCGTGAACCCTTGAGCGGGCAGGAGGCGATCCTGCCGGTGCCGCGCTCGGTCGTGCACACCCATGCCAGCCCGCGCTCGGCGGTGAGTTTCCTGATCCATGGCGCGGAGATCGAGGGCGCAGCCGTGGGGCCGCGCCGCAACCTGACGATGCCGGGTGTCGCCGTCACCGTTGGCGAGCAGATCGAGGCGCTGGAACGGGTGGCTGGATCGCAGGCGACAAGCCTGATCCGCGAGGTGCCCGACGAGACGATCTGGGCAATCGTCAAGGGCTGGCCGACCCGCTTCGAGGCGCGGCGGTCAAGGGAACTTGGCTTCAGTGCCGAAAAGAGTTTTGACGAGATCATCCGCGCGCATATCGAGGATGAGCTGGGCGGCAAGATTCGGTCAGTAGCGCACGGTGCCTATCCCATTCCAACGGAATGGTAGGGTCTAAACGCTGCCCGTCAGGCTCGCGGACAGCAGCAGCAGTCCGAACAGGAAGACGAAGGCCGCGCCGCCGATCTCGACGATCGAGTGGATGCGGTTGCCCATGCGGCCGTCGCCGGCGAAATACACCGCCCAGTTCTTGGCGGTCACCGCCAGTGTGGCCAGGGCCGAGACGGTGATCGCGGTTCCGATCGACATTGCCAGCACCGACAGCAGGCCGCCGAGCCAGAGCCCGTTGAGCAGCGCGAAGCTGAGAACGATCAACGCACCGGAGCAAGGGCGGATGCCGACGGCGGCCACCGCCGACCAGGCGGTGCGCCAGTCGAAGCGGTCACCCGACAGCAGCGCCGGATCGGGCGCATGCGAGTGGCCACAGGTGTCGCAGACCTCGCCGCTGGCGTGGTCGTGATGCGCACGATCATGCGCGCCGTGGCCGTAATGATCGTGCGAATGGCCATGCCCATGGTCGTGATCGCCATGCCCGTGCAGTGCGTGGGAATGAGCGTGCGCCGCATGGTCGTGAGCGCCATGCGAATGGCCGGCATGGGAATGACCGGCGTGAGCCGCCGACAGGCTGTAGGCCGGGCCCTTGCCAAACAGGCGCAGGACGGCTGGGCCGAGCTTGCGCCACAAAAGCCAGGCGCCAAAGAGGGTGACCAGGGCAAAGCTCATGATCTCCATGAACCAGGCCGCATCGGTCATCGAGATGGTGGTGCCGCGCAGGACGAAATAGGCCAGCAGCATCACCAGGATCGCCGTCAGGCCCTGCAGCAGCGCCGAGACGAAGGACAATAGGATGCCGCGCTTCAGCGCCACTTCGTTGGCCACCATATAAGACGAGATCACCGCCTTGCCGTGGCCGGGGCCGGCGGCGTGGAAAATGCCATAGGCGAAGGACAGGCCGATGAGTATCCAGATCTTGCTGTTGTCCTGGCGCATTGCCTTCATGGCGGTCGCCAGCGCGCGGTAGAATTCCTGCTGCCTCAGATTGATCCACATCAGGATATGGGCGAACGGACCGGTGGTGGGTGCCATGCCGTCATTGACGCCGATGCCGAGCGAACTCTGGGCGTGCGCGGCATTGGCGAAATGCATCATGGCAAAGGCAAGGGCCAACAGGCCGACTGCCAAACGCAGGGACGGTTTCGAACAGTTCCCGATCGGGTTCACCGGATCTATCCTTCTGGCTGACAGGTCAGTTCGAGTTTGGTGGCAAAGATCTTGCTCATGTCGGTGCCTGTCGGATCGTTGAAGAAGGCATCCGTCAGGGTCTTCTGGTTTTCCTTGATCGCTTCGTCCGGGTCCGGCCGGACGACCTTGCTCGTGCAGTTCGACGGCAGGCCCTCGACGGTGATGTTGGAATCCTCGGTGAAGTCGATCGCCGTGTAGAAGGTCGGATCGTAGACGCCGATGTCGATCGTGCCGGACAGCTTGATCGGCGCCTTCGGTTCGGATTCAAACAGGATGATCAACTGGTCGTTGTCGAAATTGGCCATCAGATGCGGCGGCGGCGTCATCGCCACGTCCTTGCCGTCCTGCGTGACGAGCTGGAAATAATTGAACTCGGCCAGCGAGGCATGGACGGTGTCGGCGACCTCCTTCAGCTCCTTGTCGTCAAGCTTCAGGTCGGAGTTCTTGTCGAACTCCATCATCACCGTACTCGAAAACAGATCGTCGAAGCGCCATAGATGACGCAACGCTTTCACACTTTGGTGATCCGGGGACAGGATCACGTCGAGGCGCGCCTCGGCGAAGACGTGCGGATGCACCTCGGCCGGCCCAACGGCGGCAAATGTCGCGGCCAGGGCCGAAGCCAGCATGATTGCGTGCCGTTTCAGATGCATTCGCGGTAGCGATTCCCTTGGCTTTCGAAAGCGTTGTCGAAGGTTACCAGAAAGGGGGCGAAATTGGGACTGCCGGCGGATGTCACCTAAAAGTGCGCGAGGCTTTGGGATAGCGCCACGCACGCACGAGAGTTCAACGCGTGCGGTATCCGGGCTGGGGCGGGTCAGGCGCTCTCGCGCGTCCTGAACCACTGCACCAGGAAGTCGACGAAAACGCGGACCTTCGCCGGGAGGTAACGGCGATGCGGATAGACGGCGAAGATGCCGCCGCCCGACAGGATGCGGTCGTCGAGCACCGCCACCAATTGGCCGCTCTTGAGGTCTGGCGCGGCGATGAAATCCGGCAGGATGCAAAATCCAAGCCCCGACAAGGCCGCGGCGCGCGCGGCCATCGGGCTGTTGACCTCGATCGGGCCGGAGACGGCGATGCTTACCGGATCGCCATTGTCGCCCTTGAAGGGCCAGTTGTTCAGTCCGCGGCCATTGGTGTCGACGATGCAGGGCATGTGGCCGAGATCCTGCGGTCGTGTCGGCATGCCATGCTTGGCGATCAGTTCTGGAGAGCCGCAGAGCTTGATCGAAAACGGCGCCAGCCGCCTGGCGATCAGCGACGAGTTCTCCAGCCGCGAGATGCGCACGGCGAGGTCGAAGCCCTCCTCGACCAGATCGACGAAGCGGTCGTCGAGCTGGATGTCGAGCACGATGTCGGGATACTGCTTGGCGAAGTCGATCAGCGACTGGCCGATCGGCGCGTCGGCGAAGGTGCGCGGCGCCGACAGCTTGATGCGGCCGCGCACGTCGCCGGAGGATTCGCGCACGGCGTCGGCCAGGCTATCGACTTCGCGCACGATTTCCGAGGCGCGGCGGTAGTAGGTGTGGCCGGCCTCGGTCATCGAGAACTGGCGCGTGGTGCGGTTCAGCAGCAGAGCGCCGAGCTCGTCCTCCAGCTCGCGCACATATTTCGACAGCAGCGCCTTGGAGCGGCCGATCTTGCGCGCCGCCGCCGAAAAGCCCTCGGCTTCGACGACGTCGATGAAGGCGCGCATGCGGGTCAGTGTGTCCATTGTTCAGGCTCTTTGTGCTGCGTCGAGAAGTTTTCGGCCGAGCCGTATCAGGCCAATGTCGCTGCCGGAAGGGCCAAGCAGCGACAGGCCGAACGGAGCGCCGGCGACCGAGCCGATCGGCAAGGTGATCTGCGGAAAGCCGGAGAGCCCGGCCAGGCATAGAAGATGGAGCGCGCGTTCGCGGTAGGCCTGGAATTGCTCCGGTGTGCTGTCGATATAGGGTGCCGGACCCGGCACTGTCGGCAGGACAAGGAAGCCGTCCTTGCCAAGCAAGGCGCTGAGTTCGCCGCGAAAGGTCAGCCGGCGCACCTTCTCGGTCTGTGCCGTCCGGTCGTCGACCGCACGGCCAAAGCCGAACCGCTCCTCGACGCCGGGCCCGAGTTCGCGCTCGCCGCTGGTGATCCATTCGCCATGCACTGTCCAGGCCTCCCTGGCCTGCAGGCGGCGAAAGCACCAGTAGAGTTCGTCCGGGGACGAGCTGAAGCGCGTCGTTGGCATCGCCGGCGTGCCGAACACCGTGCCCACCAGCGCCTTCATTCCGGCATATTCGGCGGCCGCCGGCCGGGCGACCATCTCGTCCAGCCAACTGAGCGCCAGCGGACGGTCCAGGGAATGCTGGTGCGGATCGCGGCCAAGCAGCAGCTTGCCGACAGTCTCATAGGTTTCGATGTCGTCGGCGAACCAGCCGAACGTGTCGAAACTCGGCGCCAGTTGCATGGTGCCGTCGAGGGAAATGCGGCCATGCGTGGTGCGCAGCCCGATCAGCCCGCAGAAACTCGCCGGCGCGCGGATCGAACCGCCGGTGTCGGATCCCGTGGCGATGTCGGCCAATCTGCCCGCCACCGCCGCCGCCGACCCCGACGACGAACCTCCGGTGACACGGTCGGGAGCCGCGGGGTTCACCGGAAACGGAAAATGCGCGTTCTGGCCGAACAGAGCGAAGGCGAGTTCGTCGGTCTGCGTCTTGCCGATGAAGCGCGCACCGGCGTCGAGAATTGCCTGCACGGCCGGCGCCGTGCGCGAAGCGGCGTGGCCATTGGCGAATTTCTGCAAATTGCCGCAACCGGTGCGGTAGCCGGCAACGTCGTAAATATCCTTGACCGCCAGCCGCAGGCCGGCCAGGGGTCCAAGTTCGGCATGCGCCACCGGCATCTGGCGAAGGTCGAGAAAGGCGTTGAAAGGGCCGTGCGTGCCTGTCATCGTTCGATATCCGTATACGGTGGGCCAACATTGTTCGATGCCAGAAATTTTACAACCTGCGATACGATTTTTATTGATTGTGAAATGCTTCGCTCTTATATCGCGCTTGCCCAAAGTCGCACGTGCCTGTGGGTGTCCGCCGATCCTCGAATGGTGAGGGAAATCGGTAAGGTAACTGGAGCTAACCCCTCCAGTCGGTTTAGCGGCCAACCGCCAGACCGAGGACACCTTGAAGCAACGACGGTGCGGGCCTTTCTGGTTCTCTGCCGGTTGTCCAAAGACCGGGGTTACTGAAGAGGCACACCTTCATTGCCGGCAGTGCGGAACGGGGTTCTCCCAATCCAAGCCAAGGCAGACAAAGCGAACCGAAGCCGGGCAAGGCTAAGGTTCATCGCCGCGAGACGGCGTTTCATGGTTCCGGGGTCTCCACCGGCTGGTTCCATGGATTTTCCGTCCCGCCTTTGTTTGACCGCGTGTTCGCGAGGCCGACAGCCCGCGCCCGCACCCTTGTGCGCGCCGAAAGGCGCGATGGAGAAACCCGATGGCCACACAGCGCATCCTCGACTTCCTCGCCACCCGACGTCCGTCCGGCCCCTGCCTCGTCGTCGACCTCGACGTCGTCCGCGACAATTTCCGCGCCTTCGAGAAGGCTCTGCCCGATTCCAAGATCTACTATGCGGTGAAAGCAAACCCGGCGCCGGAAATCCTGCGCCTGCTTGCTGCGATGGGCTCGTCCTTCGACACCGCTTCCGTTGCCGAAGTCGAGATGGCGATGGACGCCGGTGCGCCGGCGGACCGCATCTCCTTCGGCAACACCATCAAGAAGGAGCGTGACATTGCACGCGCCTACCAGCTCGGCATCCGGCTGTTCGCGGTCGATTGCGTCGAGGAAGTCGAGAAGATCGCGCGCGCTGCTCCAGGCTCCCGCGTGTTCTGCCGCGTGCTGACCGATGGCGAGGGCGCCGAGTGGCCGCTGTCGCGCAAGTTCGGCTGCGTGCCCGACATGGCCGTCGACGTGCTGCGCCATGCCAGGGGCCTCGGCCTCGACGCCCATGGCGTGTCGTTCCATGTCGGCTCGCAGCAGACCGACCTGACCGCGTGGGACCGTGCTCTGGCCGACGCCAAGAAGGTGTTCGCGACGCTCGCGGAAGAAGGCATCGTGCTCAAGATGGTCAATATGGGCGGCGGCTTCCCGACGCGCTATTTGCGTGACGTGCCGGCGGCCCAGGCCTATGGCCAGGCGATCTTCTCGGCGCTGCGCAAGCACTTCGGCAACGCCATTCCCGAGACGATCATCGAGCCGGGTCGCGGCATGGTCGGCAATGCCGGCGTCATCAAGTCGGAAGTCGTGCTGATCTCGAAGAAGGCCGACAACGACAATGTGCGCTGGGTGTTCCTCGACATCGGCAAGTTCGGCGGTCTGGCCGAGACCATGGACGAGGCGATCCGCTATCCCCTCGTCACCCGCCATGACGGCAGCGAGACCGCGCCTTGCGTGCTCGCCGGCCCGACCTGCGATTCGGCCGACGTGATGTACGAAAAGACGCCCTATCCGCTGCCCTTGTCACTGACCATCGGCGACGAGGTGCTGATTGAAGGCACCGGCGCCTACACGACCACCTACTCGGCGGTCGCCTTCAACGGCTTCGAGCCTCTCCGATCCTACGTGATCTGACGGCTCATTAGAGCTGTTCAGATCATCCCAGGTGGGCGCCCGTCGCCCACTTGGGCTCGCCTGTGGAACATATCTCCGCTCGTGAAGGGATCGCGGAAATGGAAATGTCAGTCGAATTCGTAGCTCATGCGCCGGCCTTCGCCATGGTCGCCGAAACCGCTGCCGACGTGGCGGCGCGCGAAGCCTTGCTCGATCGCGCCATGGGGCCGAAGCGCAAGACCAAATCATCGGAGAAGCTGCGCCGCGGCCGCCGGCCCTCGGAGGGGCTTGCCTTCGTCGCACGCGATGCCTCGGGCGGCGTGGCCGGCACCGTGCGGCTATGGGATGTCACGCTGGGCGAGGGCGGTCCGCCAGCGCTGCTGCTTGGCCCGCTCGCCGTCGACCCGTCGCTCAAGAGTGCCGGCATCGGCTCGGCGCTGATGCGGCATGCCATCGCGGAAGCCGCGCGCCTCGGCCACGCCGCGATCCTGCTGGTTGGGGACGAGCCTTACTATGGCCGCTTCGGCTTTTCGGCTGCCAGGACCGGGGCGCTCGCCATGCCGGGGCCTTACGAACGGCACCGTCTGCTGGCCTTGGAACTGGTGGAGGGCGTGCTTGACGGCGCCAGGGGTACGCTGAAGGCGTCCGGCCGCAAGCTCAAGGCACAGGCGCCGACCTTGGCCGCATGAAGCCTTAAGCGCGACTGCCCTTCAAACGAAACGCCGCCTGAAAAGGCGGCGTTTCGTTTATCTCGAAGTCGTGCCTGTCAACCGATCAACTGGCTCAGCGCCATGGCGACGGTCATGTCGCCCTCGACCTTTATCTTGCCGGTCATGAACGCCATGGTCGGGTTCAGGTCACCCGCGATCAGCGAATCCAGATCGTCGAGCGACAGCTTGATGGTGCAGTCGGCGGGAGCGTCCGTGGTCGAGACGGTCGCGCCGTCGATGACGATGACGCCGTCGCTGCCGGTGTCGAACTTCACGGAACGGTCGAAGCCGCTGCTGGCCACGCGCGACTTGATCTTCTCGGCTATATCCTGAACGCTCACGCTGTTCTCCCTGTCTGGTTGCATCTGTCACGCTACGCACTTCGGTCCAGCCGAAGTTCATGCGGCATCACTGGCGATCATGATCGCTGCCGCATATAGCTTCGGATTGACGTTTACGTCAACGCGAATTGCAGGGATTGGCCCCAACGCCGACTGCTCTAGGGCCACCGGCACCGGGCCGATGGCTTAGTGCGCGCTGACCGGCTTGGGAGTCTCGGTCGCCTGGGTGCTGGCATCCTGCCGCCGACGCAGCCAGTTGTCGCGGATCTCATCCTTGCTCAGGAAATTGACCTGGTCGATCAGGACCTCATGGACCAGGGTTGCGCCGACCCGGGTGTTGATCGTGTCGCGGATCGCGGCGCGAAAGGCATCGAGGTCGAGCGTCGCCTTCTTGGTGAAGTCGATCTGGGGGTTGGCGTAGAGGTAGGTGTAGACCTGGTCGGTGATGAGCGCCTCGGCCGGGATCGACAGCTTCTTTATCTGCTCCGGCTCGACGGTGTAGACGAGCTTGGCCAGAAAATAGCCGTCGATCTTGGAGTCGTGGATCAGCGGCACCGAAATGATGTCGGTCTTGACGTAGTCCAGCCCGCCCAGCATCGGCTTGGGTTTCTCACCGACGCCCTGTTCACCGGCGGCCTGGAACGAATAGAACACCGCGCCGAGCGTGGCGGCGCAGATCCAGACCGCTATGGCGATGACCTTGATCATTTTGAACGCGAGCTCGGCATTGCCGCGCTCTAACCTTTCATCCTGCCGAACTCGCCGGCGGAGTAGGTGCCGTCGGTCTCGGCGCGCTGGATGGCACTGCGCAGCAGGCTGGCGACCTCGTTGACGGCGCTCAGATGCGCCAGGATAGCGGCTTCGTTCTTCGCCAGCTTCTGGCGCAGCCGGGTCAGGCCCTCGCGGTGCTGCTCGAGGAACTCGGCTTCGCTGCCGCCCTTCATGGCCCGGGTCAGCTCGTAGAGATAGCGGCTCTTGCGGGCGTTCGACGCCTTGAGGTCATAGCTTGTATCGCTGCGGATGCCGGCGGTCTCTTCCTCGACCACCTCCTCGATGCGGCCGATGATGGCGGCAAGGTTTCCAGGCCGCGCGAAAGGAGTCGGTGCGTCCGACGCGGTGGTGCGCGCGGGCAGCTTGGCGGTGAATTCCGAAGAGTCGGCCATGTGTTTCCCAGTCCTAGATCTTGATGTCTGTTTTTTTGGTTGTCTCGTCGCCGGTCATCGACTTGGCGGCCTTGCGCTGCAGCTCCTGGACGAGCGAGGTGGACAGACGGGTCTGCTGATCGATCTCGGTTTTTTCCGGCCCATTCGAGACCGGGCCGATCGGAATCTTGCGCTTGCCGTCCATGTAGTGGTCGGCGAGCAGCGACTTGGCGATGCCGATGCCGCCGCGGTCAGCCATGACGTCGGCGACACGCTCGGCGAGCTGCGATTTCCACATGTCGCCTGCGAGACCCGTGCCATAGACGCCCTCGGTGTCCTTGGGCAGCATGTTCTGGATGAAGGTCTGCAGGACCATCGCCTCGAACTTCTTGAACTTCTTGGCCGGGTCGGCTGTCGCGGCGGCCTTGTCCGCCGTCTCGCGCGACAGGATCGAGCCGGCATCGAGCGAAGCCGCAGTGTCGACCGAAAACGTGCCGGCGACGCTGCCGGCGCGCTTGGTCAGCGCGGCGCGGGCAGCCTCGATATCCATCGGATCGGCAGCTCGGGCGACATCCATCACGATGTCGCTGGGTGGAGAAATCGCCAAGAAGGTCCGCCTTTTGCCGGGTTTCCTTAGCCAGGACCATGCCTCAACAAGCTTGTGGCAGGCTTGCGGAGGCGGGCTTGATCTGGTTTCTCCGGGTCCAAGCCGTCTAGCCACCTTCCGTCAGGAAGCAGGAAGGCCAGCTCTCGACAGCATTTCGAGGAATCTCGCGTGATGATGATCCTTCACATAGCGAGGCACAAAGCCGGGGCAGACATTGCCCAGGTTGAGATGAGGAAGTTGTGACAGGCAATGGTGTATGGCCCTAGAGGCTTCTTCGTTGTTTCCGGTCGCCGACGCGGACGCGGCCCAGTAAAGGGCGCCGCGAACAAATCCCGGCTTTGTCCTGACCACCCTGCGGGCGACTTCGAGCGCCCGCCGATCGTCGCCGCCCGCAAACAGTGCGACAACCAAGCCATGATGACGCCAGAAATCGATGACGTCATGCGTTCCGAGCCGGATTGCCTCGTTCGCCTCTCGCACTGCTTCGTTTACCTCTCCGCGCAATGCCAACAGCATCGAAATGTCGCCGTGGCCGGTCGGATAGCTTGGATTGAGACTGATCGCGTGCTGGCATTCGGCGATCGCTTCGTCGATGCGGCCACAGCTTTCGAGCGCGAATGACAGGATGCAGCGGGCAATTTCGTCGTCAGGCACCGCCCGTACCGCCGCCGCCGCAAGCTCGACCGCCCGCTCGATCTGGCCCGGCTCCCTAGGTAACGAGCCGAACGCCACGCCCATTGAAATTATAATCGAGAGCGTCCGCTTCGCACGCGCGTTGTCGGCGCCTATGGAGACAGCTTTCTCGGCAAGTTCTAGCCCGATCAGAAGCGAGTCCCGGGTCATCTCGAAATACTTCATCAAAGCTTCGTTCACCAACCTGCGCACTTCGGGGGGACCAGGCGGGCTCTTGTCGCGGACTTTCCAGTTGGTCAGTTGAAGGTCGAGGATCACGGCCAAGACAACAGACTGTGCGATCCTGTCCTGGAATTCGAGCGCATTCTCGGACTGCCCGTCGAACTTCTGGGCCCAGACGTTGTGGCCGCCAGCGGCATCGACAAGCTGGATGTTCACCCTCAGCCCATTGCCCGATCTCTGGACGCTGCCGCTAAGCACGTATCGCGCACGGAGCGTTCCCGGGATCTTGGTTCCTTCGGCACCACTTTTCTCCGCAGGCGGCTGTGCGGAGAGCACGACGTAATCGGCCACCTCGGAAAGAGCCGTGGTGATATCCTGCATGAGCCCCTTGGAGAAAAAGTCGTCGCCTTGCTTTCCGGTCAGATTGATGAAGTCGGCAACGCTGATCGATGGGCGCCCGTGGCGCTGGTTGGCTGGAACAGTATTTGCCGACTGTGTATTCGACGCCGTATCGGCAGACAGCATGGATTGCCAAAGCGCTCGCGTTTCCGGGCCGACCTCGACCCCGAATTCTTTCTTCAACATGCTTCTGCAAACTTCGTATGTCCTGATCGCCCTGTCGCGTTGACCCGACGCAAGCAGTAATTCCATCTTGAGCCGATAGGCCTCTTCCCGCGTCGGTTCCATGACGAGAACGCGATCGACCAGTATGATTCCGGTTTCCGTGTCAACGAGACGGGCCAATTTTTCGAAAGCTTCAAGTGCGCGGCTCAGCAATCTGTCGCGTTCGGATGCGACCCAGCCATCGAACCCATCGCTTCCCAGATAAAACCCGTCGAGGAACGGCCCGTTGTAGTTCGCCAGAGCCTTTTCGAGTTCCGGCACAGAACGGGCCGTGAGGCCTGCTTCGAACTCGTCCACGTCAACCCGAACCGCGTCTGGCGTGAGGCCAATCGATTCCCCGCGGGAATGGATAAGATTCACGCCTGCCCGCGATAAATCCCGGCGCAGAATACTGAGGGTTTGCCTCAGACTGTTGCGGGAGTGTTCGCTATCGCTGTCACTCCAGAATAGATCAGCCAGCCTCTCCCGTGTCGCTGCCATGCCTGGAGACCGGGACAGATAAGCGATGATCGCAGGCCCTCGTTTTCCTGTCAGCCGGAGCGAATCCGCCATGGCATTTTCGATCCTGAAACCACCGAAGAGTGAGATTCTATTTGTCTCGTCCTTCTCTTCATTTTGCATTTGCTCTCCCCGCCTGACGAAATTCTAACTCAAAACTAACGCTTCGCAAACAGTAGCGCCCCACCCTCAAGCGCTGCCGTGATGCAGGATCGTCTAGGTCCGGCGAGTTAGGGGGCCGAGTCATCAAGAACTTGGCTTGAGGGGTGCCGGGTGTCTGAGATCAGAGCCAATTTGCTGCTGCTGTTGGCGGCCGCTATATGGGGCCTCGCCTGGCCCGATCCCTTCCGTAGTGCAGTGCTCGCCAGCCGGTTGCCGGCAATGCTAGCGACAACCGTAGCCCTCGGGGGGACCTTCCCGCGGGTCTGGTTGGGCGAGTCCTTCGCGGCGCTCGCCATGCAACTGACTTTGCTGGGCTGTTACCTTCTATGGACCAAGGCGGATCTGCTGCTGCTCGGCGTGCGGAGCAAGGCTCTTCGCGAGATTTCCACATGTTGAAAAAATGCTGTTTGAAAATGCCCGTTCTTGAGGTGGAGAATAACATGTTGGGTAGTATGCATCGGGGCGTAGGTGCCCTGTCCGTAGCGGCCTCTTTTCGCGAGCAGGCGTGCGCGATATGCAGGGGTACCCTGATATCGGGGACAGAGCGGTCAGCCGAAGGGCCAGCAAAGCGTGCCGGCCTATTTTTGGCGCTGGTAGGGACACTTGGAGCTTCGGTGGTTTGGGCGCCGCAGGCCTGGGCGGCCAACGTCGATGTTGCCGTAGTATTCGCTGTCGATTTCTCATCCTCGGTCGATCCAAAGGTCGCCGATCTACAGCGCGAAGGTCATGCTGCGGCACTTACTTCTCCAGAGATCATCGCCGCCATCGCGCGCAATTACGTCGGCTGCATCAGCGTTGCCTACTTTGAGTGGTCAAGTCCCGGACACTCACGCGTCGTGCTGCCGTGGACAAACATCTGCGGGCTGGAAGACGCCAGAGCGGCCGCATCGGTGATTAGCAAGAAAGGAGATACCGGCTTCGCCCGTCGGGGGCGGAGCGGAACGTCCGTATCGTCGGCTATTGATGTCGGTACCCTTCTGCTCGACCAGTTTCCGGGAACGGCAGCAAAGAAAGTAATCGACATCTCAGCCAACGGCGAGAATAATGATGGGCTTCCTGTTCAGCCGAGCAGGCTGAACGCCGTTGCCAAGGGGTATACAATCAACGCGATTGCCATTCCAACGCAGGATGAGGATCCCGATCAACCGTTGGCATCCTATTTTGCCAAATCGGTCATTGGCGGCTCCCAAGCCTTCGTCATAACGCCGAAGGGACCGAGTGACTATGTGATGGCCCTTCGCCGCAAGCTGGTTACGGAAGTAAGCATGGACGTTAGCCGGCAGGCGGATGGACTCTCTACGCAACATTGATGAGTTCGGGCAACGTTCCGGCTCCGCCAATTACTCCTGTCCCCGCTTCTGCGCGATCAGGTCAAGCCGCTCGCGGTCTGATGTCTCGCGCTCGTCGCGGTTGCGCAGGTCCCTGTAGGCGCGCTCGACCATGTTCGTGCGGGCGGTTGCCGCGGCGATGAGGCCGGCTTCCTGCCTGGCGCTTTCCAGGCTCTCCTCCTGGCGCACGACGGCCTGGGCGATGCGGCGATGATAGAGATCGGGGAACAGGCTGGAGAGGGAATTGTCCTGGTCGAAATGGCTGATCAATTCGCGGGCCTCGGTCTCGGCGGCGCTTGCCGCGGCGACGAAGGTGGCGTGGCGGGTCTCGTGCAGGGCTTTCAGCTGTTCCTGCACCTTGACCAGTTTCCTCAGGCGATCCTTGCGCGTGCTCATGTCACCTCGCCAGCGTGAGGTCGACGAAGCCGTCGACGAACAGCGACAGCATGGTGCCGGCGGCGAAATAGAAGATCAGCATGCCGCCGGCCATGACGAAGGGCTGCGAGATGAAATAAATCGGGATCTGCGGCGTCAGCTTGTTGACGAAGCCGATCGTCAGATTGACGAGAATGGCGTAGGCGACGAACGGGCTGCCGAGGCGGATGACCAGGAAGAAAGTGTCCGACACGGTGTCGGTGATGTCGACCAGCGCCGCCTGCGGGTTGAAGAAGACGTTGACCGGCGCGACCGTGTAGGACGCCACGAGGGCGCGGACGATCTCGTGATCGAAGTCGAAGACGAACAGCATCAGCAGCGCCGAGAACGAAATGATGGCGGCAAGGGCTGCCTGCGGCTCCGGTTCCTCGATCGCCGGTCCGCCGGAACCGCCATAGCCGATCAGCATGGCGATGGCCGAGCCCATGAAGCGAAGCGCCTCCATGTAAAGCCTGGTCATGGCGCCGATCAGCCCGCCGACCAGCAACTCCGAGATGATCATCGGCACCAGGATCTGCGGACGCGGATCAACGAAGGGAAAGATCTTGTCCCACAGGAAGGCAAGCAGGCCGCCGGTGGCGGCGATCGCGACGAACAGCCTGACCTGGACCGGGACGCGGGCGCTGGACAGGCCAGGCATCAGCATGAAACAGGCGCCGATGCGGCAGAAGGCGAGGAACGCCGCGATGACGACGGCCTGCGAGAGAACGCTCACGATATGGTCCCGAGCACCCTGATCTCGACGCCCTTGGCGATTTCGACATGGGAGAGCACCGGCAGCGTGGTGAACAGGCGCTCGATGATCATGCGCACATAGGGGCGGGCGTCGGGCGCGGTGACGAGGACAAAACGCTCGCCGGCTTCGAGGTGTTTCTTGATCGCCTTGGTGGCGTCCTGGCCGAATTCCTCCAACTGGCGCGGATCGATGTCGAATTCGCGCACCTCGCCCTTGGCGTCGCGCTTGAGGCTCTGGTGGAAGGCAAGGTCCCAGCGGTTGCCGAGGCGCAGCACCTTGAGCACGCCGCCTTCGGAGAGGTCGCCGCAGATCTGCTGGGCCATGCGGATGCGCACATGTTCGACGATCTGCTCGGTGCGGCGCACATGCGGCGCGATCTCGGCGATGGCCTCGATGATGAGATGCAGGTTGCGGATCGAGACGCGTTCGGCAAGCAGCAGCTTGAGCACCGCCTGCAGGCCGGGATAGGAGATGTGGGTGGTGCAGATCTCGTCGGCGAGCTTGCGGTATTCCTGGTCCTGGCGTTCGAGTAGCGCCTTCATGTCCTTGTAGGACAGGAGCTGCGGCAGGTTGTTGCGGATGACTTCCGAGAGATGGGTGAGCAGCACCGACATGTTGTCGGCGAAGGTGAAGTTCTCGCGCTTCAGATCCTCGGCGAAGGTTTCCATGACGGAGTAGGCGCGCATGCCGAAGGCGGGCTCGCGAATTTCCTCGCCGGGGATTTCGGGCATGTCGCGGTTGCCGAGCAGCACCATGATCTCGCCGACGCGCATCGAATATTCGGCGACCACGGTGCCGTGCACCTTGATCTGGTAACTTTTCGGCGGGATGGCGAAGTCATCGGCGACGCGCACTTCCGGCACGACGAAGCCATACTGCTGGGCGAATTTCTTGCGCATCTTGGACATGCGGAAGACCAGTTCCTGATGCGAGACCAGGAGCCGGGTCGAAAGCTGCTTGCCGATCAGGAGTTCGATCTCGGCGGTGGCGAGCGAGGCCTTGACCGAGTTCTTTTCTTCCTCGGCCTTGCTCGCTTTTTCCTGGCTCTTCAGCGCCTCGGCCTCGGCGACGGCCCGGTTGTGGCGCATTGGAATGACATAGCCGAGGCCGGCCATGCCGGCGGCGAGCGCGAAGAACGGGAACAGCGGCAGGCCGGGCATCAGGCCGAGCAGCACCAGCAGTGCGGCCGCCACGTAGAGCGCGCGCGGATGGGCGCCGAGCTGGCCGAACACGGCCTGGTTGGTCGAGCCGCGCGTGCCGCCCTTGGAGACCAGCAGGCCGGCGGCGAGCGAGACGATGAGCGCCGGGATCTGAGTGACGAGACCGTCGCCGACCGACAGCTTGATGAACACGTCGGCGGCCTCGCCCATGCCCATGCCGTGCCTGATGTAGCCGATGGCGATGCCGCCGACGATGTTGATGGCGGTGATGATGAGGCCGGCGATGGCGTCGCCGCGGACGAATTTCGAGGCGCCGTCCATCGAACCGAAGAAGGAGGATTCCTCTTCCAGTTCGCGGCGGCGCAGTTGCGCGGTCTTGTCGTCGATCATGCCGGCGGAGAGGTCGGCGTCGATCGACATCTGCTTGCCGGGGATGGCGTCGAGGGTGAAGCGCGCACCGACCTCGGCGATACGGGTGGCGCCCTTGGTGATGACGATGAAGTTCACCACGATCAGGATCATGAAGACGATCAGGCCGATGACGAAATCGCTGGCCATCACCAGCTTGGAGAAGCCGGCGATGACATAGCCGGCGGCGTGCGTGCCCTCATTGCCATGCGACAGGATCATGCGCGTGGTGGCGATGTTGAGCGACAGGCGCAGCATGGTGGCAATGAGCAGCACGGTCGGGAAGGACGAGAAATCGAGCGGCCGCTGGATCCACAGCGCCACCATCAGGATCAGCACCGAAAGCGCGATCGAGAAGGCAAGCCCGATGTCGATGAGAAAGGCCGGGATCGGCAGGAACAGAACGGCCAGGATGACGACGATGCCGAGCGCGAAGAAGACGTCGCGGCCGTTCTTGGCCACCGCGCCGGGCTGGATGCTTTCGCTGATCGCCATTCTCGTCCTCGAACCCCTGGGCTGCCGAGCATGCGACAGCCCGGCGAGGGTAGCTGGCCAAGCTTGCGCGAGGGTGGGAGAGTGACGGGATCGACTCTCTCGCGAAGGACACTTCATGCTGCTGATCATCGGTACGATCCGCCTGCCGCCCGACAGGTTCGACGAGGCAAGGCCGGTGATGGAGCGCATGGTTCGCGCCAGCCGCGCCGAGGACGGCTGCCTTGAATATTCCTATGCGCAGGATGTGCTCGATCCCGGCTTGATCCGGATCACCGAGGTGTGGCGCGCCAGACCGGCCCTGGATGCGCATTTCCGCTCGCCGCATCTTGCCGACTGGCGCGCGAGCTGGCCGGGGCTCGGCATTGGCGAGCGCAATCTCGTGCTCTACGAGGCCGGCGAAGCCATGCCGACCTGAGCGGTCCGGCGGCTAGATCCTCGCCGGCTCCGGCTCGGTGTACGCATCGTGCCGAAAGGGCATGGTGAATTCGCAACTGGCGGGCAGCCCCGCCCGCCCAAGGCGGGAAAGGCGGGAAAGGCCGGATCGGGCGGTTTCGCGGCCATAATGGCGCCTTTGATGTCGGCGTTGTGGTTGTCACGACGTGCCGCGCGGCGTATCAGGCGGGTCTTCCTTTGCCTTGATATCGGCGAGCCGCCCCGGTGCTTTCCAGAAACCAACCCCAAGTCTACGCCCGCCGGCTGCGCGCGGTTCTTTTGAGGTCAGTCCCTCTGCTGGAGGCACGCGGCATCGCCGTGGTCATGCTGGCGGGCGTTGTCGGCGTCATAGCCGGCATACTGGTCACCGCGATGAGCCAGATCGTACAGGACCTGCACGGGCTGCTGTTCGGCGTCCAGCCCGGCGGGCGCCTGTCTGGCATGTTCTCGCTCGCCAATCCGATACAGGCGCTGATCCCGGCGATCGGCGGTATCCTGCTCGGGATATCGGTGGTCTGGCTGAGGCTCCGGAAATTCCGCACGCCGGTCGATCCGATCGAGGCCAACGCGCTCTATGGCGGGCGCATGTCTCTGACCGATACCTTCATCATCGTCGTGCAGACGATGATTTCCAGCGGCTTCGGCGCTTCGGTCGGTCTGGAGGCGGGCTATACGCAGGTCGGCTCAGGCGTCGCCTCACGGCTGGCGCGCGCTTTCCGGTTGCGCCGCAACGACGTCCGCATCCTGGTCGGCTGTGGTGCCGCCGGCGCCATATCGGCCGCCTTCGACGCGCCGCTGACTGGCGCCTTCTACGGCTTCGAACTGGTCATCGGCATCTACTCGGTCGCCAATGTCGCCCCCGTCATGACGGCCGCGATCTCGGCGTCGCTGACGGCGGAAGTGTTCGGCGGCGTGCCCTTTCCGCTCGAGCTTTCAGGGTTGCCGCAACTCACCGCCAGCCAATATGTGCCTTTCCTGTTGCTCGGCCTGCTTGGCGGTGCTGCCTCGATCGCCATCATGCAACTCGTGACGTTGATCGAGCGTGGGTTCAACCGCCTGTCGGTCGACGCCTCGCTGCGCCCCGTCATCGGTGGTGTGCTGGTCGGCCTCCTCGGCCTGATCACGCCGCAGGTCCTGTCCAGCGGCCACGGCGCGCTGCATCGCGAGTTCGCCATGAATTACGGGCTGGCGGTGGTGGCCAGCGTCTTCGTGCTGAAGCTGGCGGCGTCGGCGATCTCACTGGGTTCGGGCTTTCGCGGCGGATTGTTCTTCGCCTCGCTGTTCCTTGGTGCGCTGCTCGGCAAGTCGTTCGCCGGTGTCATGGCGCTCGTGTCGCCGGCGACCGGTATCGACCCCTCCGTCGCCGCCGTTGTCGGCATGACGTCGCTTGCCGTCGGCGTCGTCGGCGGGCCTCTGACCATGACCTTCCTGGCGCTGGAATCGACCCGCGACCTGACGCTCACCGGCGTGGTGCTGGCCGCCTCGATCATGGCGGCGATCCTGGTGCGCGAGACCTTCGGTTATTCGTTCTCGACCTGGCGCTTCCACCTGCGCGGCGAGACGATCCGCAGCGCCCACGATGTCGGCTGGATGCGCAGCCTGACCGTCGGCTCGATGATGCGCGAGGACATCAAGACCGTCGATGCGTCGACGACGCTGGCCGCCTTCCGCAAGGAATTCCCGCTGGGTTCGGCCCAGCGCGTGATCGCCGTCGACCCGGGGGATGAGTATGTCGGCGTGCTGATCGTGGCCGAACTGCATAGCGATCCCTCCGGGGGCGAGGTGCCGGTGCGCGACCTTGCCCAGTACAAGGATGCCGTCCTGGTGCCCAGCATGAACGTGCAGGCTGCCGCCGAGACCTTCCAGCGCGCCGGCGCCGAGGAACTGGCCGTGGTCGAGGACTTCGCCGACCACATCGTGCTCGGGCTGCTTACCGAGGGCCATTTGATGCGGCGCTATGCCGAGGAACTCGAAAAGGCGCGGCGGGACCTGTCGGGCGAGGGGTGAGGCGCCGCGAACCTTCGAATTCGTCAGTGCTCGATCGGCCCCTTGGCCATCACCAACGCGGTGCCGGCGGTCGTCGGGCGCTCGATGACGCGGCGCACGCGCGGCGGCTCGTTGCCCGAGTGCAGCGCCCGCAAGCGTTCGCCGACCATGGCGTCGGCTTGGGTGATGCGACCGTTATGCCTGACATATTCGAGCCAGGTCGGCGTGTGGTAGTGCTCGATCCAGATCGACGGATTTTCGAGATCGCGCGCCAGTGTCCAGTTGCGGGCGCCGTCGCGACGGCGGATGCGGCCGCGCTCGGCCATGGTGGCGAGGAATTCCGCCTCGTCCTCGTGCCGGATGATGTATTCGATCATAATGGCGATCGGACCGCTGCGCGGCTTCAGGTCAAGTGCCAGGTGCGGCTCCTTGAAGCGGTTGAGCGGGTCGAGGTTGAGCACCTGCTGTTGCGGCAGCGGCAGCACGAGGCCGATGGCGCCCCCGGCCAGCATGGCGATGGCCGCGGCGATCAGCGCCGTCTCGGCGCCATGCGCGTCGGCGACGACACCCCAGATCCAGCTGCCCAGTGCTATGCCGCCGAAGGTTGCGGTCTGGTAGACCGACAGAACCCGGCCGACCACCCAGCGCGGTGTCGCCATCTGCACGGTGACGTTGAAATGCGAGAGCGCGATCACCCAGCAGGCACCGCCGACCAGCAGGCCGAGCGAGGTCTGCCAGGCATGCTGGCTGACGGCGGCGTTGAAGGCGCAGGCCGCAAAGCCGGCGAAGGCACAGCGCACCATCGTCTCGCTGGAGAGCAGCTGCCGCAGCCGCACGCTGATCAGCGCCCCGCCGACGGCGCCGATGCCGAAGGCGCCCAGCATGATGCCGTAGGTCAGCGCATCGCCCTTGACCACATCGCGCGCCACCAGCGGCAGCAGCGCCAGCACCGCGCCGGCGCTGAAGCCAAAGGCGGCGCCCCTGACCAGCACCTTGCCGATATTGGGCGACATGGCGACGTAGCGCAGGCCGGCGCCCATGGCGGCCCCCAATGACTCGCGCGGCAAGGTCGAGGCCGGCAGATCCGGCTTCCAGCGTGCGAGCACGACGATAAGCCCGACATAGCTCACCGCGTTCGCCGCGAAGGCCGCGGCCGCGCCGGCGGCCGCGACGATGATGCCACCGATTGCCGGGCCGACGCTGCGTGTCAGGTTGAAGCCCATGGAATTCAGCGCCACGGCGGCAGGCACCTTGTTGCGCGGAACGATGTCGCCGACGGAGGCCTGCCATGACGGGCTGTTGAGTGCCGTGCCGCTGTCGATCAGGAAGGTAAAGGCCAGCAGCGTCCACGGCGTGATCAGGTCCAAATAGGTGAACGCGGTCAAAAGCACCGAAACGACCAGCATGAAGGTCTGGGCGACCAGCATCACCTTGCGGCGATCGAAGCTGTCGGCGATGGCGCCGGCGACAAGCGCGAACAGCATGATCGGCAAGGTGGTCGAGGCCTGGACCAGGGCGACCTGATAGGGCGAGGTGGCGATGGTGGTCATCATCCAGGCGGCGCCGACGCCCTGGATCAAGCCGCCGAAATTGGAGACGAGGCTCGCGCCCCATACGGCCCGGAAGATGCCATGCCGGAACGGCGCCAGCGCCGAGACGCTTTCGCTATCCGGCTTCTCGTCAATCATGGATGGGTTCCTGCCACGGCGCGCTGATCCTTGCGGGAATCCGTTTCCCCGCATGATTTGCCGAAACTATGGCATCGCGGCGCAAAGGGCGAATGCCTTGCAGGGAAGATCATGGTCCAACAAGGGGATAGCGAAGGGCCACACGCTGGCGCCGCCACCGCAAACCGTCGCGCCCTGAATGGCACTCCACAGCATGTCGCGGCGAACAGGATTCGCCCGACCTTGCTGTAAGCTTCTGATTCTATACAGGTCGTTGTTCCGGAACCGGGAACCACTTCCGGGCGAAATGCATTAGCCGCAACCCGGACGCCTGCTAGCTGCGTTCCATCCCGGCGCAAATCTGGGCGGAAGCGTCGAGCACCCTTGCTGGAAATCGCTCAGAAACCGTTCTGGATGCGCTCGAAGATGACATTGGTGAAGGCCGATATCTGGCCGCCGATGAAGGGACCCGTAAGCGCCACCACCAGCATGATGGCGACGATCTTGGGCACGAAGGTCAAGGTGATTTCCTGGACCTGCGTCAACGCCTGGATCAAGGCGATGCCAATGCCGACCGCCATGGCGACCAGGACCACCGGAGCGGATGCGGTCAGCACCGTCCACACCGCATACTGGACGATGTCGAGTGCGTCGGCCTCATTCATGTCGGCGGTTGGCCTAGCTCGCCGGCTTGATCGACACGCCCGCGCCGACAGGGACCGTGGTGCCATCCTGCAACACCGCGATCAGTCCGTTGCTGCCAAGCGTAACCGACGCCACCGTGCCCGTTGTCTTGCCATCGGCCGAGGTGATGTTGCGGCCTATGAGAGCGTCGGCCTGCGACAGCGCCGAGGACTGCATGATCTGGTCGAGCTTGGTGTTGGTCTGCACCGATTGCTCGACCTGGGAGAAGGTGGCGAGCTGGGCGACATACGCCGTCGAATCCATCGGTTTGGTCGGATCCTGGTTCTTCATCTCCGCGATCAGAAGCTTCAGGAAGGACTGATAGTCGACCGCCGTCTTCGAGGTCGACGTGGTGGTCTGGTTGGCGCCAACCGGCACCGTCGTCGTCATGTCCACGGTCATCAGTATCGTGCTCCCACGGCCAGCGGGCGCGCGGCGCCCGGAACATCGTCATTGCCGCCAAGCGCGCGGCGTTCGAGAGGATAAAGCGAGCGGATCGCCTTCAGGGCCTCGTAGATGTGATCCTCGCCGACCATGCGGTCGACCTGTTTCAGCGCGCTGCCGATCTCGGCGTCTTCGAAACTTGCAATGAGCAGTGGCAGCGAGCGACGGAACATCTCGCGCGCTTCGTCGGCACCAGCGGGGTTTATCAGCATGACCTGCACGATGAAATAGAGCTGCCGCAATGGCGTCGACGCGTCGTCTGCTTGGATCACATGGCTCTCGAGCAGGAACTGCACGTCGTTCATCAGCTCGATGGTGACCTTGCGGTCGACGCGGATGACCGCGCCATTGATGTAGATCTTCTCATTGGGCTTCAGCGATAACTTCAACGTGTTGGTCATTGAATGCCGTCACGGATGATCTGGGATACTTCGATCAGCCCCTCGAAATTGTCGGTGCGGCCCTGGCGGATGTCCTCGGCCTCGCGCAGCAGCCACAGGCCGATGGAGATCAGGTTGGCGCGCAATTCCTTGGGGAGCGCATTGTCGCTGGAGCCGAGATCCTCGACGAAGGTGGTCCAGACGCGATTGGTGAAATGCAGCGCCTCGACCGCCTCCATCGAATGCTGGCCTGCCGCGGCGGCGGCCGACAGCATGTCGATCGAGCGGGTCAGGAGGTCCCGCTCGCGGTCCTTGGCGTCCGCGACGGAGGTGCTCTGAACGTCGGCGTAGGAGAATTGGTACATCGGTGGCTCTACCGTTCCGCTGGAGGTGTCAGGTCAGGTAATTCAACAGGCTGAGCTGCTGCAGGCGCGCCGTCAGGGCGAAAGACGTCTCGATATGCTGCGTCAGATTGGCGACGCGGGTCGCCGCTTCCGCCGGATCGACTGCCTCGAGATCCAGAATGTGCCGTTCGAACAGGTCGATCTGCGTCTTCATGCGGTCGCTGGCATCGGAGACGCGCTTCTGCACGATGCCGGTCTGGGATTGGACCTGCGCGATGCCGCTCAGCGCCTCGCCGACCAATTTCTGCGAGTGGTCGATGATGGTGTCCTTCGCCGCCTGGCTGATGTTGGTGGACATCAGGCTGGAGACCAAGGCCGCCGCCATGGCGAGCTTCCTGATGCCGTCGCTGTTGGCCCCGGTCGAGGTCTCGGTGGTTTCGTTGAGCGCGATGCGGCTGACGATCTGCTGGTCGGTCGCATTCGACATGTTGGTCTGCCAGCCCGCGCCGAGGAACTGCGGCGTGACATCGTTGGTGATGAAATCGTCCATCTGGGCCGCGGTGATGTTGGCCGCGGCCGGGTCACTGGGCGGGAAGCCGAACTTGGCGACGAAGGAGGCGTCAAAGGCAGCCTTGGCGGGAGAGCCGGCGGCCGTGAAATCGTTGATCGGCTTGACGTCGGTGTTGGTGCCAGCGAACAGATATTCGCCGTTGACGCTGGTGTTGAGGATCGACGTAAGCTGCTGGATCGTTGTCTGGCCGGTCGATTGGGTCAGGCTGTCGGAGTTGTCGCCCGACGACGCGGTGGTCAGGCTGGACAGGAAAGTCTGCGCGACGCTGGAGAGCTGGCCGAGCGAGGTCTGGGTGGATGAGAGCCGGGCGGCCACCAGTCCGTTGGAATCGACAACGACGTTGAGCCGGTCGAGGTCGCGCGAAAAGGTGACGGACTGGGCGGTACGCCCACCAAGTGCCAGACCGACATCGGCGACCTTGCCGGTCGAGGACTCTTTCGTGGCTTTGACGAGATCGGCCTGCATGCGCATCTGCTGATAGCGCATGGCATTCGTAAGGGCAGCAGAGGAGACAAAGGTCATGGCTTATCCCACCGCGCTCAACAGCGCCGTCATCATGTCGTCGATGGTCTTCATCATCCGGGCGGATGCCTGATAGGTGTGCTCGAGATCGAGCATCAGCGACATTTCCTGATCGACATTGACGCCCGTTGCGTTGGACAAGGCATCGGCACTGCGCTGTGCCAGGGCTTCCTTGGCGTCGGCGGCGGTCGAAGCCTGCTGACGAACGCCCTGCAACCAGCCGATCGAATTGGCGGCGTAGTCGGCAACGCTGGAGGTTGCCGAAATCCCGGCCAAGGGATCGAACGTCATCGGCTTGTCGAGCTGGTCGCCATAGGCGACCAGAAGGTTGGAGTATGAAGCCCCGCCAGTGGTGTTGGCGACGTAGGCGACGCCATTGGCCCCCCCATCGCGCAGCAATGTCGGGTTGCCGCCGGTGCTGGGATCCATCGCGGCATTGATCTTGATCGTTCCAGCAAGGCCGTCGACGAGCGTGCCCGCGGCTGGCACCGCCGGTGCGCCCGACCAGGTGAACAGGCCCGCCGCATTGGGCATCGACGGTGCCGTTTCGGCAAAGGCGGTGATCAGGCCGCGCGCGGTTTCGTCGAGCTGGCTCTGCATGGTCGAGGCGACGCCGTCGCGCAATTGCAGCAGGCCGGCAATGGTGCCGCTGGCGGTGGTGTTGCCGCCGCTGCCCGCCGAGACCGGTACGTTGTCGATATAGACCGTGTTGCCGGCCGCACCCGCGGCGTACCCCGAAGACGGGGCGAAGCTGACGGTGCGTGGGATCGTCTCGAACAATGTCGTGCCGTCACCCGTGGTGATGACCATGTCGTTGTCGCCACGCGTGAAAGTCGACACCGGAATGTAATTGGCGATCTTCTTCAACAATGCGTCGCGTTGGTCGAGCGCATCGGAAACGTCGGTGCCTGAACGGGTTCCGGACATGACCGCGGTGTTGGCATCCTGGAACTGGTTGAGCAGCGAGTTGAGATCCTTGACGGCGGTATCGATCTGGCCGTCGGTTTGGGTACGAAAATCCTGAATGGCCTTGGAGCCTTCATTCAGGGACCGCACGACCTGTTTGGCCGCGTCGATGACGCTCGAGCCAAGATTCTGGTTGGACGGCGAGGTGGCGTATAGCTGCAGCGCCTGCTGCAGATTGCCGATCGCTGTCGAAGGCGAGGAGGCGTTGTCGACGCCATTCACCGATACGTCGAGCTGATCCATGCCGTTGTAGAGCGCGCTCTGGCCGGCATAGGCGGACAGAGCGCCGAGGTTCTGGCGAAACAGCAGGTCGTTGGCCGCACGCTGGACATCAACCGAACGCGCGCCGGGCGTCGTGCTGGTGACCAGCGCGATGCGGCGCGAATAGTTCGGATTGTCGGCGTCTGCCACGTTGCGCGTGACGACGCTTGTCTGCCGCGAGGTGGCCAGAAGCGCCGATTGGGCGATGCTCAGTGCGGAGGAAAGCGACATGCTGGTCTTTCACGGGCGAAGCCCGGTTTATCTCTTCAGGTTGACAAGGACGTCCATCAGGTCGGAACCGGTCTGGAAGACTTTGGAATTGGCGGTGTAGCTGCGCTGGGCCGCGATCATGTCGGTCAATTCCTCCGCGATATCGACGTTGGAATTTTCGAGCGCGCCCGAGATGATCGAACCGGCCTTGCCTTCGTTGGCAAAGCCGACACGGATCGCACCGGAGTCGGTGCCTTGCGCGTAGACATTGCCAGGCAGCGCCTTGAGCTGGTCAGGGCTCTGCACGTCGGCCAGCGGAATTTTGTAGAGCGGCTTGGAGGTGCCATCCTTGTACTGGGCGTAGATGGTGCCGTCCTTGCTGATCTGCACCTTGTCGATGGTGCTCGGCGCGTTGCCGTTCACCTGGGCGTCGGTGACGGTGAAGCCGGTGCCGAGCTGGGTCAGCTTTGACAGGTCGAGGGCAAGGCTGGCGCCGCCCGGTACGGTGAATGAAATGCCGGTCGGGGTGCCGGTGAGCTTGCCGGTGGTGGTATCGAAGGTCAGGTTGGCCGTGCCCAGGGCGCCGCCGGCAGCGTAGGGGAAGCCAGTTCCGGCTGTCGCCTTCGACTGGTCGAAGACCGCCACCTCCCAGGTGCCTGCGCCGGTGTTGGTGAAATAGACGTCGAGCAACTTCTTGTTGCCGAGATTGTCATAGGCGACCATCGACGACTTCGAAGTATACTGCGCTCCCGCCGAGTTCGTGCTGGGCAGGTTGATGGCAGCGACCGGTGTCGCACCTGCCGGCAGATTGCCGCTGAAATTGCCTTGGGTGCTCGGCGTCGCGGTCAGTCCCTGGTCGGAGATGACAACCGGCTCGAGACCTTCGAAGCCGTTCACCGTGGCCGCCGGCGTGCCATTGGCGTAGCTGTAGGCCATCAGCTGGAAACCGGCGGCATTGACCAGCCGGCCCTGTGCGTCGGGAACGAAGGCGCCGGCGCGGGTCAGGAAAGGCGTGCCGCTTGGATCCTGGACGACGAAGAAACCATCGCCGCTGACGGCAAGGTCGGAGACCGAGGTCGTGTATTGAAGTACGCCCGGATCGCTGACCGCCTGGCGGATCGTGGTGGTGACGCCGCCGGAATTATAGGCGCCACCGGTCGACGGCATGATCAATGTCGAAAATTCGGCCGAGGACCGCTTGTAGCCGGTGGTATCGGAGTTGGCGATGTTGTCGGCTGTCGTCGACAGGCGGTTCGCCTGGGCGTTCATGCCCGAAACGCCGGTCCGCATCATTCCGTAGAGGCTCATCGAGATGTCTCCGCAATATCCATGCCACTGGCTTCGAGGCTACGCGTCCTGTCTTGCGCGAGGCTGGCGCGGTGCCGCATCAGAACACGAGCCGGTAGCCGAGGAAGCGCTTGGAATCGATCGGGTCGGTGCCCAGCTTCTCGCGCAGCTTCTTGCGCAACTTGCTGATGTGGCTTTCAACCACGTTCTCTTCGACCTCTTCGTCGAAGATGCCGTAAATGGCATTGAACACCTGGGTCTTGGTGACGCGGCGGCCACGGTTGCTCGCCAGATATTCCAGGATACGGCGCTCGCGGCGCGGTAAGGGCAGCGGCTGCCCGTCGATCTCGGGATCGCGGCCGTCCATGAAGATGCGCATGGCGCCGATCTCGGTATAGGCGACGTCCTCGCTGGCGCGGCGGCGGATGGCGGTGATGCGGGCCAGGATTTCGCGGATGTGCACCGGCTTGCGAATGACGTCATCGACGCCGCTCTCGAACAACCGCAGCGTGTTTTCCAGCGAATGCTGCTCGCTGAGCGCAATGACCGGAGCTCCGGTGCGGTCGCGGATCTGGCGCGGCGAGATCGCGCCGTCGCGACAGTCGCCGATCAGGAAGGCCCGCACCGATCGCAGATCGGTGTCGGCGGCCGAGTTGACCCACTCGCCGAACTCGCCCGGCGCGAAACCGGCGCAGGCGATCCCCTCGCGGTCGAAAAGTGAATTGTAGCCCTCTGTCACGAGCTCTCGCTCGTCAACGATAACGATCATCGGCCCCGCCTCCGAATCAGCACATTTGCCCCGTGGGGAAAGGCGTATCCGCTGGCGGGAATCCTGAACAACCGTCATTTCTTGTAACTAGTTTCTTGGGAGTCCGGAATCGTATCGGTTGCATTAGCGTGCAGCCAGATATGCTTGCGGGTCCAAGTCTCGGCCAAGTCGAATCGACCGCTTCGCAGCCACGGGACTGACGTATTAGAAGTGGAAAATGCGCTTACGGGTTGCAGAAGACGCGTGCGTTCGTGGTCCATTTGCCGAAGCCGGTGGCCACCATGTTGGCGATCACCCTGCAGACATAGACCTTCTGCGCCGGGTCGTTGTCGGGTCCGGCATGATAGCGGGCGACGGCCATGGACCAGGTCTCATGGCGGGCATGGAGGCTGGCCAGGAAGCGTGCCGCGTAGTCGACGTTCTGGCGCGGGTCGAGCATGTCCTCGACGCTGCGGAAATGCGAGGCATGGTAGCGATGGTTGATCTGCATGCAGCCGAGATCGATCAGCGTCTTGCCCTCGCGCTGGGCGTTGGCGAAGGCGGCAAGTGCTTCGTCCCGGCTTCTCGGGAAGACTGCTTTTCCCTCTATATTCAAGGCATTGGGTTGAAGGCTGCCCTTGTTTCCGGTTTCCGTCAACCCGACGGCATAGAGGATGCCGGCAGGCACGCCATAGCGGTCGGCGGCACGCAGGATCTCGGGTTCGCAAGGATTGGTGGCGGCGCCTGCGCTGCTCGCGAGGCTAGATAAAAACACCGCCGCCAGCGCGCTCGCGAGAAGGCGAAGCGGCGCGGCCATGTGCTTGCGCTTCATCATGATTACCCCTTGCGGATTGCTGACCTGACTGCTGGCCGCCGGTTCCACTGTTGCCGCCGCCGGAATTTCCGGGCTGGAAGGATGACGGATCGCGGCCGGGTGCAGCGCTCATCGAGGCGGTTGCATCCGTGCGGGTTGTAGAGGGAATTGCTACCGAAGGTTGCAGAATGGTGACCTTGTCAACCTCGAAGCCCAGCCCGCGCAGCGACTTGACGATCGCCTCGCTGTCACTGGAAAGCTGGCGATAGGCATCGTGTGTTTCGGGCTTCAATTCAATCGACAGTTGTTCTCCGGAGAGCCGAAGATGGGCCGTCACCATGCCCAGTTCGGCCGGGTGAAGTTCGATCTTCAACACATGTGTCGGAACGGCAACAGAGCCTGTCAGCTGAGCGGTCGCGGAGGCCGTGGAAAGCGCCTGGTTCGGACCGCCATCGGCTGAAATGGCGCCGATCACGTTGAGGGCTGCCTGGCTTATCGGTGCCTGCGGCGGGGCGGGGAAGCTGCGCTCGGAAACGACGTCGATGCGTGCCGCCGCCGACTGCTGTTTTCCCGGCTCGGACCGCAACGCGGACTGGAGATCGGCGATCGATTTCAACTGCGGCGCCGCCTGCTTCGTCTCCACGCCCGGCACCTCCGCAGGCGCCTCGGGCAAGGGGCCGGCCGCGATCGTACTGTCATGTTTCGGCGTGCCGGCGGTATCACGAATGAGCCGGCCGTCGAGTTTCGTCAACGGTCCGTCGACCAGCGATACCCGCTCGGGCTTGGCCATGGGTTCGAGACCGTCACGCCCGGCGGCGGATTTCTGCCGGTGGGCCTTCGGCGGAAGCTGTCCAACGACCGCGGCGTCCTGTCCCGTTCCGGCCGCGCTCTGGTCGGCCGTTTTGGTCGATGTCGAGAAATGGCGCAGGTCATGAAACGCCATCAGCAGCGCTAGATGCTCGTCGAGTGGCGTCGCGCCCGATTCGGCGGCCGGCGCGTCGGCATCGGCATCCTTGTCCGTCCCGGCGTCCTTGCCGTCCTTCATGGATTTCGCGGCAGACGATCCGCTCGGCGTGGTCCTTGCCTTGCCGGCGGGCCTAGGCTCGTCCTCGCCTGCCTTTGCCGCGAGCTCCGCGGCAAGCTTGCTCCACCGCGGATCGCGGGAGCCTGGCTCGGCCGGTGGCTGCTTCTCCGAATGGGCAGGGCTTGCGCCGCCGTGCACCATCCCTCCGAACCCGGTGTCGTCCTTCTTTCCGGACGCGGCCGGCTGCTCGGCCGTGCGCGCGGCGGTAAATCCGGGCAGGGCCGGGCCGAGGCTGGGGGTCATTTCGGGGCGGCTCCAAGCATCTGGTCGATCAGGTCTAGCTGTCGACGGGTTTTCGTCATGGCGGCGTCGGTCGGGTCTGTCGTGTCGGCGCTGGCCGCGACCGCCGGGGCCGATGCCGGCAGGACGGTTGCCGCGTCGGTTGCCGGCGCGGATGTGTTCGGCGCAGCGGGCGCAGCGGGCGCAGCGGCCAGGGGCGCCAAGGCCGGCTTCTCGGACACGGCACCCTCGACGGGTGGCAATCCGGCGGCATCCGTGGTCGATGCGGCCGCAATTTCGGGTTCGGGCGATGGTACGACCGGCGCGGGCGCCGGATTTGCGACCGGAAGGGAAGCAGGCGGCGCCACCACTTCGCCGGCGATGGCCTGGGCCGCGTCGAGCAAGGCCCGGTCGCCGTCCGATAATCTGCTGCGGTCGATCTTGCCAAGTTTGGTGCGCACGTCCTCGATGGTATCGGAGGTCACCGTGGACAGGCTGGAATAGAGCAGGGCGCGCGGATCGCCCTGATTGGTGTTGCCGTCGCGACCCTGTTCGGCCCGCGCCGAGGCGAAGGCCGACAAGTCACTCATGCCGTCAATCGCGGCGCGGCGTGCGATACGCAGATAGATCACCTTCTCGCGCTCGGGGTCCATCATCGAGGTGATGTCGGCCAGCTTGTCCTGGCTGATCGACATATGCAGTGCAATGACGCCGGAGACGAAGGAGTCGGCGAACTGGCTGGCGTAAGGCGAATAGAGGTAGCGCTCGACATATTGGGTGGAGGCAAGCGCGAACCGCGCCGCGTCGCCCTGCGTCACGGCAATGCCGACCGAGCGCCGCAAGGCCGCTTCCTCGACCAGAGTGCCGGGGCTGAGCAGCTTGGCTTCATCGAGCAGCGTGAGTGCGGCCGCCGGCTGATCCGTGGCAAGCAATGAGCCTTTGACCAAAGCGAGGAACGCGCCGAGGTCGCCTGGCAGGGTCATCGGGTCGATCGGCCTCAGGGCTTCGATCGCCTCGCCTGGCCGGCCGTTCAGATAGTCGATCACCCCTTTGGCCATGGCAAGGTTCCGCGGATCGGAGGCGGCGCGCGACACGGCCGCCTCGACGGTCACCGGATTGCCGCCGCTCATGCCGTAGACCAGCAACGCCCGAAAATTCTTGGGATCCTTGAAATCCTCGGCGTCCGCCGCACGCAACCGCGCATCGGTCATCTCGAGCAGCTTGGCCTGCATCGGCATCGCGGCATGATCGCCGGCCGCGATGCGGTCCTGAACGAGCTGCAACGAGCGGACCAGCTGATAAGGCTGCAGCGTGTCCTGGGCGAGGCCCGCAGAGGGACAAGCCGTGGCCAGCAGCAACAGGCCTATCATACGGCTGGTGAGCGCCGCCCGTTTCATCCGCCGGTCGCCATCAGGATCTCGATGCGGCGGTTGGCCGCCGACAGCGGATCAGCGGCATCCTTGGGCTGGCGATCGGCGAAGCCGGCAACCTCGGTGATGCGGCGTTCATCGACGCCGCCACGCACGAGCATGTAATAGGCCGAGTGCGCGCGCGCCGTCGACAGCCGCCAATTGTCGTAGTTGGCACCGCGGAAGGGACGCGCATCGGTGTGACCGTTGATGCTGATGGTGCCTTTCTGGCCGTTGACGATGCGGCCGATCTTTTCCATCGCCAGCACCAGTTCGCGGCTCGGCACCGCCGAGCCGACCTCGAACATGCCGAAGTCGAGCTGATCGGTGATGGAGATGACGACACCCTTGTCGGTGGCTTCCACCGAGACGCCGTCATGCAGCTTATCGCCGGGCTTGAAGGCATCGGCCAGCTGCTGCTTGACGTCGGCGGCCGCCTTGCGCGCCGCGGCGGTCGGAGCCTTGTCCGCCGCCTCGGATTGTGTGGCCTCCTGCATCGCAGCGGTCGTGCCCGCCTTGGCCATGTCCGCGGCCTTGCCGTCTCCAGCCTCGGCCTTGGTATCGCCGGCCTTGGCATCAGCAGTCTTGACCATTGTCGCCGCGGCGTCCTTGCCGTCCCCGGCTAGGGGCTCCAGTGGTGCATCCTTGATCGGCGGCGCCGGTGGCACGGCCTTGACCTTGGCGATCTGTGTCTCGGCAGCCTTGTCGCCGGGCTTGAGCGGATCGCCCTCGACCCTGGGGCGCTGGGCACTCGCCTCGGCGCCGGGCGCGGCGACCTGCTGCGACCAGAAGTCCGGCTCGAAAGGATCGCGGTAGGACGCGCCACCCGAGGCGCCCGTCGCCGGGCCGGAATTCTGCGCGCCGCCATCGCCCTTCTGGCTGACATTCTGCATGACACCGGTATCCGTGGCGATCTCCGAAAGCACCGCATAGGGGTCGGCGAAAAGATGCTCGTCGGACTGTTGCGACTGCTGCGGCTCCTGCTTGTCCTGTTTGCGATTGGACGAGCCCGCGGCGCCGGTGCCGTCCTGTCCAGTCTTGGTGGTCGCTTCCTGCGGGTCGTCGGCCGTCGGCCCGGCCGTGCGCGGTCCATTGCCGAGATCCTTAAGGCCCTTGCGGCTCGACTCGCGGTCGACCAGCTTGACGGGGTTGAAATAGCTGGCGACGGCCGTCTTGGTCTGTTCGTTGGCGGCATTGATCAGCCACATGACCAGGAAGAAGCACATCATGGCGGTCATGAAGTCGGCGAAGGCGATCTTCCAGACGCCGCCATGATGACCTTCGTCGTGGTCTTCATGGCCGCGCCGCACGATGATGATCTCGCGCCTGCCATGATCGGCTTCGGCGACGCTCATGACAGGACCTCGGACAGGGTTACCGACCATTCGGCCATGCGCGTTTCGAACACGGCCTCGTCGATGGTGACCATCAGGTCGAAGCCGGGCGCCTCGATGAAGTCGAGGTTTGCGGCGCGGGACCCAAGCGACGCCTTCAGCGTTTCGAACAGCGAGAGCGGCCCGCGAACGGCAATGCGCACCGCTTCGTCGTCGCCAACTGCTTCGCGGATCGCGCCGGCGAGCGCTTCGAGCGAGCGCTTCCGCAGATCGTCGCTGACAACGCCGCCGATGATGCGGGCGACAGTGGCGGCGACAAGATCCGTCACGCGCCCCTCCATGGCGTCGATGCGCGACGAGACCGCCTTGCCGACATCGCCGCCGAAACTGTCGAGAAAGGCCTTTGCTTCCTCGGCATTTGCCTGGCGTTCCGCTTGCAGCGCCGCTTCATGGGCCGCGGCAAGCCGTTCGCCGAGCGCCGCCTCCGCCTGGGCAACGGCTTCGGCGATCAGCGTGCCGATATCGGCCGTCGGTGCTGCCGCCTCGGGCTTGTGCTCGGCGGTGGCCTGCGGCTGGCTGGCGCGTTGCGCGCGCGTGCCGAAATCCGGGAGAAGATCAAAGAGGGCTGCGGAGGGCATGGTCTACGCCGCGACTTCCTGGGCCGCCCATTTGCGCAGGATCTGCGCGGTGCGTTCCTCGTTGATGTCGACCATGCGGGCAAGCCGCTCCTGCGGAGCCGGCCTGATCTTCTGGCGCAGATCGTCGAGCGGGGTGGCGCCGGCACGCGTGCCGGGCAGAGCGCCAATGGCGGCACCCGCATCGGCGGAAGCGGCTGCCTCGGGGGTGGGCAGGGAGCGCTGGACCTCATCGAAATTGGGGCCTGCTATAGCGGGCGTCGCCTTTGCCGTCAGCGCGGCCGCCATCGGCCGCAGGCCGAAGAAGGCGACCAGGAACACCACCACGATGAAGGCGCCGGCATTGATCAGCGTGCCGGCATGCTGGCCGATGGAATCGAGCATTCCCGCCTGTGGCACCGCCTCGCCGTCCAGCCCGTCGATGAACTCGACGGCCGAGACGTCGATGACGTCGCCACGCTTGTCGTCGAAGCCGGTGGCGGAGCTTACCATCTTCTGGATTTCGGCGACGCGCTTGGCGATCTGGTCCGGTGTGGCGTCCTTGCCCAGGATCGTCTTCAGCCGGTCCTGGTTGACGACGACGGCGATCGACATCTTGGTGACGCTGTAGCCATTGGAGACGGTGGCGATCTTCTTGGAGTTGATCTCGTAGTTGGTGATCTCCTCCTTGCGGTCGTTGGCCGAGGAGGTCTGCGGACCCTCGGTGCTGGTCGCCTGGGTCTCCGGCAGGTTCTGCTCGACGCTGGCCGGGGTCGAGGCCTGTTTCTGGTTGCTGTTCTCGTTGGCGCGCACCGATTGCACCGAGCGCTCGACACGGGACTCCGGATCGAAGATCGTCTCTTCGGTCTGGCGGGTGTCGGTGTTGACATCAGCTTTGACGCTGGCGCGGAAATTGTCGGGCCCGAGATAGGGCGTGAGCGCGCGGCGAATGTTGTCGCCGATCTGCGCCTCCACGGTCTGCTCGACGCCGAGCGTGCGAGCGGCACTGGTGTTGGATGGATCATCGCCCGCGGCCAGCAGATTGCCGTTGGAATCGAGCACCGTCACCTTGTCGGCCGACAGGCCAGGGACGGCGGCGGCGACGAGATGGCGGATCGACATGGCGCTCTTCTCCGCGTCGATGCCGGCGTAGCGGATGACGACCGACGCGGAGGGTTGCTGTTCGTCGCGACGAAAATTGGCACGCTCGGACATGACGATGTGGACGCGCGCCGCCTTGATGCCCGATATCGATTGGATGGTGCGGGCGATCTCGCCTTCGAGCGCGCGCACCCGGGTGATCTGCTGCATGAAGGAGGTGAGACCCATCGCGCCGACATTGTCGAACAATTCGTAGCCGGCATTGGCGCTGGTCGGCAGGCCCTTTTCGGCAAGCAGCATGCGCGCCTGCGCCGTGGTGCCGGCCGGAACCAGCACGGAGGTTCCGTCGGCGCCGACGTCGAAGCCGATGCCGGCCTCGCCCAGCACCAGGCCGATCTGGTTCACGTCGGAGCGATCGAGCCCGACATAGAGCGTGTCGTAGGCCGGGCGGTTGAGGTAGACCGAGGCAATGCCGATGACGCCCATCACCAGGACGGCGATGCCCGCCAGCATGGCCAGGCGCCTGACGCCAAAGCCGCGGAGATTCGAGATGATGCTCTGGATCTGTTCCGGCACGATTGAGCGACTCCCAGCATGACTGTCCGCCGGAACACTAGCCCCCGAAGCTTGTGCGAAAATGAAATCGGGCCGCGCTTGCGGCGCGGCCCGTGAATTTCGAAGTATCCGTCAGCTAGTCCAAGGTTAGCCGTTCTTGAACAGCGACAGGATCGACTGCGAGGAGCTGTTGGCGATCGACAGCGACTGGATGCCGAGCTGCTGCTGGACCTGGAGCGCCTGGAGGCGGGTCGATTCCTTGTTCATGTCGGCATCGACGAGCTGGCCGACGCCGCGATCGATCGAGTCCATCAGGCTCTGCGTGAAGGTCTTCTGCAGGTCGATGGAGCTCTTGGCCGCACCGAGAATGGTGGCGGAGTCGGTCAACTGGCTCATGACCTTGTCGATCTTGCCGACCATCTGGGTGATGATGTCGTCGGTCACGCCGGCCGCGGTGATATCGAGATTGTAGGCGGAAACATTGTCGATCCTGGGAACCACCGTCCCGGCCGCGGTCTGGCCGGCGTTGTTGGCGGCAATGTCCGTGCCGCCGCCGGCGATTGCGGCCGCATAAGCGGTATCATACAGGTCCTGGGCGGCCGCCGTGGAATAGACCGAGGTCTGGCGGTCAAGCGTGCCCTGGTTCTTGACGGCGGTGGAGAGACCGGAATCGAACAGCTTGGTGCTCTCGACATCGATGTCGATCGTCCCGAGCGAGATGGCGCCCGACGATGAGCGATTGAAGGACGACACGATCTTGGCGTCGGCCTGGACGCCATCATTGGCGGCGGCGACCTGCGTCGACGTTACCGAAAGATAATTCGAGCCCGAAAAGGTGGCGGCATCGGCAAAGGACTTCATCTGCGCCTGGAGCGCGGTGATTTCAGTCTGCGTCTTTGCCTTGGCGGCACCCGTCTGGCCGATGGTCGAAAGCAACTTGGTCTTGATCTTGCCGATCGTATCCAGCGCATTGTTCATGCCGGTATAGGCAGTGTCGACTTTCGAGGCGCCCAGGCCGAGCGCGTCCTGGACTGTCGACAGCGCCTGGTTGTCGGAGCGCATCGTCGTGGCGATCGACCAGTAGGCGGCGTTGTCGGAGGCCTCGGAGACCCTGTAGCCCGTCGAGATTCGGGACTGCGTTTGCTCGAGCGACTTGTTGGTGGCGTTAAGGCTTTGAAGTGCGGTCAACGCCGCGGCGTTCGTCATGATGCTCGCCAAGAAACTCGCTCCTTTTTCCAGACCGGTCTTTCTCAAACCGGCGTTGCCCTCGCGAGCCGCTCGACCCGCTCGTGGATTACCGTCACCCGATCGGGCCGATTCGGCAATCCGTTGTAAGTCATTGGTTAACCATGACTAGCGCGTTATGGTTAACGGCCTGTTAAAAGCCAGCTTTCGAGGGTTAAGAAACGAGGGTTGCGCGGGGCTGGAGCAAACGCAAAACGGGCCGCGCTTTTGGCGCGGCCCGTTTGCCTGGTTTGATCGGTCGAGAGGGATCAGCCGCGGAAGAGCGACAGGATCGACTGCGACGAGCCGTTGGCGATCGACAGCGCCTGGACGCCGAGCTGCTGCTGAACCTGCAGGGCCTGGAGGCGGGTCGATTCCTTGTTCATGTCGGCATCGACGAGCTGGCCGACGCCGCGATCGATGGAGTCCATCAGGCTCGAGGTGAAGGTCTTCTGCAGGTCGATGGAGCTCTTGGCGGCGCCGAGCTTGGTGGCAGCGTTGGTCATGCCCTTCAGCGCGGCATCGACGACGTTCATCATAGCCTGGATCTGGGTATCGCTCGCAGCGGTGGTGCCCGAGAAGATCTTCAGGCTGGCGACCGAATAAGTGTCGGTGGCCGCTGCGGCAGCGCCCAAGGTCGGGTTCGAGGCCGCGGCCGCGACGCTGCCATCGGTACCGAGGCGGTCGGCGTCGAGGATACCCTTCGTCACGCCGGCAGCAGTGCCGGCTTCATACAGCTTGATGCTTTCCACGTTGACGTCGATCGTCGAGATCGAAACCGCGCCGGTGGCGCTGCGGTTGAAGGCCGAAACGATCTTGACGTCGGCCGCGGTCGTGGCGGTGGCGCCGCTGTTGACCGAGAGCATGTTGGTGCCGGAGAAGGTGGCGCCATCGGCATAGGCCTTCAACTGCTTCTGAAGAGCGGCGATTTCGACCTGGGTCTTTTCCTTGGAAGCGTCCGTCTGGCCGTAGGATGCGGTCAGCTTCTGCTGGATTTGGTTGATGGTCGTGATCGCGCTGTCCATGCCGGTGTAGGCGGTGTCGACCTTCGAGGCGCCGAGGCCGAGCGCGTCCGAAACGGTGGACATCGCCGAGTTGTCCGAGCGCATCGTGGTGGCGATCGACCAGTAGGCGGCGTTGTCCGACGCCTGGGAGACGCGATAACCCGTCGAGATGCGGGCCTGGGTGGTGTCGAGGTTCTTCTGGGTGGCGTTCAAGCTCTGCAGAGCGGTCAACGCCGAGGCGTTGGTCATGATACTGGCCATGGCTACTCGTACCTTGTTTTACAGGGTGTTTTTTGCATACCGGTTTGTCCGGTATGACGGAGCGGCATCATGCCAATGACCGTTGCGTTTGGGTCACCCGCCATCTGCGAGCGACTATGGCGGCGAGTCCCTACCAAACGACTAAACTGGACGGTTAATCGAAAATAATTCGGAGGAATTCGATGACGCGGCGCGCTGCCTCATTCCGCAGGCAGGCCATACCCGATGTCGAGCGCGCACGGTCAGGTGAAAGAGCGCACCAGGCTGCCGACGAGCAGGTTCCAGCCGTCGATCAGGACAAAGAACAGGATCTTGAACGGCAACGACACGACCGTGGGCGGCAGCATCATCATGCCCATCGCCATGGTGATGGTGGCCACGATCAGGTCGATGACCAGGAATGGCAGCACGATCAGGAAGCCGATCTCGAAGCCGCGCCGGATCTCGGAGATCATGAAGGCAGGCACCAGGATGCGCAGGTCGACCGTCTCCTTCGCAACGACCTGGCCGCGTTCGCGGGCGAGGTCGGCGAAAAGGTCGAAATCCTTGTCGCGCACATTGTGCAGCATGAAGGTGCGGAACGGATCGGAAATCTTCTCGAAGGCCTCTGTCTGGCTGATCTGATTGTCCATCAACGGCTTGACGCCGGTATTCCACGCCTGATCGAAGGTCGGCGCCATGACATAAAAGGTCATGAACAGCGACAGCGAAATGAGGATGAGGTTCGCCGGCGTCGATTGCAGGCCGATGCCGGCACGCAGGATGGAGAAGGCGATGACGAAGCGGGTGAAGCTGGTCACCATGATCAGCAGCCCCGGCGCCACCGACAGCACGGTGAGCAGGCCGAACATCTGGATGATGTAACCGACGGTGGCGCCATCGGCCTTGCCGATGCCGCCAAGGTCCAGTTGCTGGGCCGCCGCGACGGAGGTGGCGGCACCGATCAGTGCCGCGGCAAGAAGGAATTTTCTCATTCGAGCAGCAATGTCCTGACGAGAACCTGTTTGACGTGCCCCTGACTGCGGATCGAGGCGCGTTCGTCGAGATCGGCCTTCAGATGCTGGTAGCCGCTGGCGCCTTCGATCTGGTGCATCTTGAGGGTACGCACGAAGGCCAGAAGATCCTGCTGGACGTCCTCCGCCATCGCCGGCGGCTGCGGAGCGTCGTAGACCACGGACACTTCCATCCTGATCCAAGTGTCCGCGGGCGAGGCGATGTTGGTGGTGATCGGCGCCAGCGCGACGAGCGTCGGCCCCGCGCCAGCTTGTTGAGCGGCTTCGGGCTGGGGTACCTTGCCCTCGTTTTCAGGCGCGACTGGCACCGACGATGGTGCGCCGACGCCCTTGAGATAGCCGCCCGACATCCAGCCCATGCCGATGGCGGCGGCCGTCACCACGAGCAGCATGGCGCCCTGCACGGCAAGGGAAGGACCCTTGCGAGGCTGAATCTGATCGACATTGGCCATGGTGCCGCGCTCTCCAATGCCTAGAACGGAAGAACCTGGTCGAGGACCTGCTGGCCATAAGCCGGCTGCTGGACCTCGCTGACGCGGCCACGGCCGCCATAGGAGATGCGCGCCTCGGCGATGCGTTCATAGGAGATGGTGTTTTCCGCGCCGATGTCCGACGGGCGCACCATGCCGGCAATGGTGAGCACCCTGAGCTCGTAGTTGACGCGCACTTCCTGGGAACCCCTGATCATCAAATTGCCGTTGGGCAGGACCTCGGTGACGACGGCGGCGACGTTGAGCTCCAGGTTTTCGGAGCGCTTGATTTCGCCGTCGGCATTGGTTTCGGTGCTGGAACTCAAGCCGGCGTCGCCCTTGCCGCTGGTGCTGTTGCCTTCCCATCCGAGCGTGACGTCATAACCCAGCTTGCGTGCGGCGGTGCGGCTCCGGTCGTTCTGGTTCTTGAAGTTGGCCTTGTCGTTGAGCTTGATCCTGACGGTCAGGATGTCGCCTTCGCGCAGCGCCCTGGGATCGGTGAACAGCCGGCTCTGGCGGTCGTCCCACAAAGAGAACTTCTTGACCGGCGCGGCGGGCGGCTGAGGATAGCTGTAGGGTGCTGTCCCGTCGCTGCCGATGCCTGAACCGACCGGCGACAGCGATGGTTCCCTACCGATTTCCTTGAAATTGGTTGCGCAGCCGGACAAGGCTGCCGCCGCGCACAGGATGAGCATTCTGCGGATCATGACGGATCTACCCTTCGGGCTGCGCTGGCCATGATGCCGGTGAGCGTCGCCGCCGCCTTCTGGTCCATTTCGTTGAGGATGACACCCGCCTTCCGTGAATCGAGCTTCATCAGGATGGCCGCGGCGAGGTCCGCATTGACGATCGCCAGGCGTTCGGCCGCCGCATCGGGCTTCATGCCGGCATAGATCTTGACGACGCCGTCCTCGGCCCGGGCCAGAAACACCTCGCGCCGCTTCAACCAGGTTTCGTATTCGGCTTTTTTTGCGTCCAGCGCCTTCATGCGCTCGTCGATGCCTGCCTGCAGCTGTTTTAACTCCTCCGCCTGCAAGGCATAGCGGCGGTCGCGCGCGGCGTCGGCGATGTTGGAGCAGAAGCGCTCGATCTCGCTCTGGTCCGGCGCCTTTTCTCGTGTCAGTTGCTGCGGTGCGACCGCGGGCTGCGCTCCGGGCAGAATCTGACGAACGACATCCTCGCCGCGTGCGCCGCAGCTCGAAACGGACATGGCCGCGAGGACCGTGGCCGCGAACAAGATTGCGCTGGGAGGGCGTCCTTGATGGGATGAGAGGGAGGTGATCATCGGCATCGCTATTGGAGAACCAGATCGGCTTGCAAGGCGCCGGCCGACTTGATGCCTTGCAGGATGGCAATGATGCCGTCCGGCTTGACGCCGAGACGGTTGAGGCCGGAAACGAGAGTTTGCAGGTCGGGCCCGTCGAGCACGGCGACGCGGGCGTTGGGCCGGGTGGCATCGATGGCTGTGAACGGTTCGACGGCGGTTTCGCCCTTAGAGAAGGGTTCGGGCTGCACCACGCGCGGCGCTTCCGTAATGCGCACCGTCAGCGTGCCGTGGCTGATGGCGACACGTGAGATCTTGACGTCGTTGCCGATGACGATGGTACCGGTGCGCTCGTCGATGACGACGCGGGCCGGCGTGTCGGACTCGACCACCAGGTTTTCGATCTCGGCATAGAAGCGGGCCGCCGAAACGCTCTTCGGCCGCCTGATCTGCACGGTGCGGGAATCGCGCTCCGCCGCCACGCGCATGCCGAAGCGCTGGGCGGTGTAGTCGTTGATCGCGTCCGCGATGCGGATGGCGGTGGAGAAATCGGGATTGCGCAATTGCAGTGTCAGCGTCGACTGGTCATCGAACTCGGCCTTCACCTGCCGCTCGATTATGGCCCCGTTCGGCACGCGGCCGGCGGTCGGTACGCCTTGCGTCAACTGCTCGGCCTGGCCTTGAGCGGTGAAACCGGAAACGATGACCGCGCCCTGGCCGACGGCGTAGATCTCCCCGTCCGCCGCCTTCAGCGGCGTCATGATCAGCGTGCCGCCGGCAAGCGAGGTAGCGTCGCCCATCGAGGAGACGTCGATGTCGATGCGGGCGCCGGACTGCACATAGGGCGGCATGTTGGCGGTGACGATGACGGCGGCGACGTTCTTGGCGCGTGCGCTGCCGCCTTCCGTGGCGATGCCGAGATTTTCGAGCATGGCGCGGATCGACTGTTCGGTGAACGGCGAGTTGCGCAGGCTGTCGCCGGATCCGGCGAGCCCGATGACGAGGCCGTAGCCGACGAGCTGGTTGTCGCGCGAACTCTGCAGCTGCGCGATATCCTTGATGCGCGAGGCGACCTGGCCAGGCGGCAGCGAGCTTGGTCCGGGCGAAACGCGGAACATGCGCGCGGTGGTGGCGGGATCATATTCGGGATCGTCGTAGACACCGCCATTCCTGGCGGCGAGTTCGCGCTTGGCCTTGGGCGTCAGGCCATCGGCTAGTGCCGGCTGCAGACCGAGCGTGGCCGCAATCAGAAGGGCAAGCGGGCGCATCATGAAGCGCCGACCTGGATGGTGCCGTCGGCCATCACCGTGCCCGAGAGAATCTTGCCGCTGTCGCTGTTGCGGACCTTGATGAAGTCGCCCGCCGAACCCGGCTGCAAGGTCACGGCGGTGGCCGTGATCGTCAGCCCGCCGGCGACGAAGAAGACCTGCACGGCGGCACCCTGCTCGACCAGCCAGGCCTCACGGACGGCGGCTGAAGGAATGTAGCGGCCGGGCAGCAGCGTGCGCTTGGCGATCTTGCCCTGCAATTCCTCGGAACGGGTCGCAACAGCATCGGGCTTATGCTTGCCGGGAATGAGGGTGACCTGCTTCAGGGCGGCGAGTTCGATGGTATCGCCGGGATAAATGACCCGGTTGGGGATCAGCACGACCTCGCCAGCAGGTTGGTTGCTGGCGATCTGGTTGGCCGAGTCCTGGGCGAAAGCCGGCATGCCGCAGGCCACCAGCGCAAGGGCGAGCGCGGCGCGACGGAATGCGGAGCAGGAGATCGGCATGGCCATCATCCGTTACCTGATGTTCTTGGAGACGACGGAGGCCATGTCGTCGGCGGCCTGGATGACCTTGGAGTTCATTTCATAGGCGCGCTGCGCCGAGATCAGTTCGGTGATTTCCTTGACCGGGTCGACATTGGAGGCCTCGAGATAGCCTTGCTGGATGGTGGCGAAGCCGGGATCGCCGGGCACGCCGACATTGGCCGGGCCGGAAGCCGTTGTCTCCTGGAAGAGATTGTCGCCGAGCGGCGCGAGGCCCGCCTCGTTGGCGAAGTTGACGATCTGGAGCTGGCCGAGGTTCTGCAGGTCGGTCTGGCCGTCGATGCGGGCGAAGACCTGGCCGGTCTTGTTGACGATGACTTCGACCGCATCAGTCGGCACGGTGATGGCCGGAATGACACTGGCGCCGTCCACCGTCACCAGCTGGCCGGTGGCGTTGGTGTTGAAGGCGCCGGCGCGGGTATAGAGCGTACCGCCATCGGCGCCTTCGATCTGGAACCAGCCCCTGCCGGTGAGCGCCATGTCGAAGCTGTTGCCGGTGCTGGTCAGTTCACCCTGGGTGTGGACGTTGCGCACGGCGGTCGTCTTGACGCCGAGACCGATCGAAACGCCTTCCGGCACCAGCGAGGCATTGGAGCGGTTGGGGACGCCTTGCGTGCGATCGACCTGGTAGAGCAGGTCGGAGAATTCGGCGCGCGCGCGCTTGTAGCCGGTGGTGTTGATGTTGGCGATGTTGTTGGCGATGACTTCCAGATTGGTCTGCTGGGCATTCATGCCGGTGGCGGCGATGGCGAGTGCTTTCATGGCCTGCTCCTCAGATGCCCATGCGACTGACTTCGAGATAGGCCGAGACCACCTTGTCGCGGATGGCGACGGCGGTCTGCAGCGCCTGCTGGGCGCTCATCACGGCATCGACCACCTGGCGGGTGTCGGCGTCGCCCTTGAGCGCCTGCATCGACACCTGCTCGGCATTCTGCATGGTGCTGACGGTCTTGGAGGCAGCCTGGCTCACCGCTTCGGCGAAGGAGGTGCCAAGGTTGCCCGATGCCGCCGGCGCAACGCCACCCTGCAGCAGATCGGTGGCTGTATCGCCCAGCCCAGGCTTCAGGTTAAGCGCGCCGATGCCGTTGACGATCATTGGTTCCTCATCAGGTCGATGGTCATTGAAATGAGATCACGCGCCTGCTTCACGACTTGCAGGTTGGCCTCGTAGGAGCGGTTGGCCTCGGTCATGTCGGCCATCTCGATCAGCACGTTCACATTGGGCATCTTGACGTAGCCCTTGTCGTCGGCGGCCTCGTTGCCGGGCTGGAATTCGACCGGAAAATTGCTCGGGTCGCGGTCGATCGAATTCACCTCCACCGTCGAGCTGCCGGAGGCCCGGTCGAGTTCGGAGACGAAGCTGATGGTCTTGCGGCGATACGGGTCGGCGCCCGGCGTGGTGCCTGTCGACTGGGCGTTGGCGAGGTTTTCCGAAACCACGCGCAGGCGCTCGGACTGAGCGCCAAGGCCTGATGCTGCGACTTTGAGGGCTGCGGTCAGTGCGTCCATGGTCAGCTCTTGACCGCCATCATCATCATTGAGTGGAATGCCTTGACGATGGCCGTGTTGAGTTCGAAGGAGCGGCGCACCTCGCCGGCCTTGAGAAGCTGGTCTTCAAGCACGACCGTGTTCTTGGAGGGCATGACCACGCCGTCGTCTTCCTGCGGCTTGATGGAGAAGCCGGCATTGGTCGCCGCGGTGCCGAGATGGCCGGGCTCGGTGATCTGGAGCGACACCGCGGTGCGGTCGAGCACCTTCTCGAACGGCTCGACGTCGTTTGCCGTGTAGCCCGGCGTGTTGGCATTGGCGATGTTGCCGGCGATCGCCGACTGACGCACCGACAGCCACTGCGCTTGCTTGGCGGCGAGATCGAAAAGGGAAACAGGCTCCATGGGAATCTCCGGGCATGTGCCCAAAGACTAGGACGCCAGTCTTGCGCGGACCTTGCGATCGGTCGCTAGAACGTGAAGGCGAAAACGGTGAAGCGGTTTTCGGACGACATCATGCTCCATCCCTTGAAATGGAGACGGATGATTTCAGGACGATCCGACCTGAAATCATCCTCGGCACAAAACCGTGACGGCTTATCTGGAAAGCTCGATCACCTGGTTGGCGCTGGTAAGCATTACCCATTTGCCGTTGCGCTGCTCGATCGCCGATACCTTGCTGGAATCCGGCAGCGTCGAACCGCGCTGGACCATCCACAGGCCGGTGTCGTCCTCGATCATGGCGCGGCCATTGGCGACATGGACCATGCGGAACTTCGCGATGTCGGCGGGGAAGGGTTGCTCGCCGGGCGGCTGCGTTTTGGAATCGTCCTGCACCGTGCCGGTGGCAAGCAGATCTACATCGGCGTTGGGAACGTCCCTGGCGGTCAGCGGCGCGCTGCGCTCGGCGACCACGCCACCTCCCGCACGTCCCGAATTGGTACCGGTGCCGCCGAACTTGATCGCCTGCACGCCGAACTGGTCCTGGTTGAAGAAGATGTACCAGGGAAACAGGGCGCAGGTCAGGCCGAGCGTGATGCCGAGCGCGGCGATGACGACGTCGCTGCGACGGTCCGCCTTCTTCTTGCCCAGTCTGGGGAATTGCGGCTTTGGCGGCTGCGGCCATTCGCTGGCGGCAAACAGGCCATCGATCAGCGATTCGCGACTGGCTTGAGCCATATCGGCAGCCTCGACGCGGGGAAGGGAATTCACAGGGGGCTCGGCAGTCCGGGCCGGCAAAGGCTCGGATCTGGGGAGAGCCGATTTGACGGCCTTGGCCAGAACAACCGCGGTCCGGGCAGCCATGGCGGCGGCGGCGTTTGCCCTGGCGACCCTGGCCTCCTCCGCTCGAGCCTGCTCCGCGGCGTTCGCTTCGGCGATCATCTCGTTCAGGAGTCGCTCGGTGTACTGGCGTTCAGTCTCCTGGTTCGGCATTCTGCTTTCCCTTGAGATGGCGGGCAAGATCGGAGAACGGATCGGCGGACGGACGGTCCCTGGGCGATTGCGTCAGCGCCTCATAGATGACGGGCACCTGGCGTACGGCCATATCGAGTTCAGCGTCGACGCCGCCCTGATAGGCGCCGAGCAGCCGGATGTCGCGCGTGTCCTCGAAACGGGAGATCATCGACTTCAGCCGCGTCACCAGGGCTCGCTGTTCGACACTCCAGGCCTTGCCGGCCAGTCGCGAGATGGACGACAGCGGATTGACGGGCGGATAGCGGCCCTGTTCGGCGATCGCGCGGTCGAGCACGACATGGCCGTCGAGGATGCCGCGCACCGAATCGGCGACCGGATCGTTGTGATCATCGCCGTCGACCAGCACGGAAATGATGGCCGTGATCGATCCCTTGCCTTCCAATCCTGGGCCTTCGGTTCCAGGCCCGGCGCGCTCGAGCAGCTTGGGCAGTTCGGTGAAGACCGAGGCGGGATAGCCGCGGGCAACCGGCGGCTCGCCGGTTCCCGTCGCCACCTCGCGCAGGGCGTGAGCGAAGCGGGTGATTGAATCCAGCACCAGCAGCACACGGTGGCCCTGGTCGCGAAAATGCTCGGCGACGCGCATGGCGGTGTCTGGCGCGCGCCGGCGCATCATGGCGCTCTCGTCGCTGGTGGCGACGACGGCCACGGTCTTGGCCATGCTGTCGCCGATCGTATCCTCGAGGAATTCGCGGACCTCGCGGCCGCGTTCGCCGATCAGCGCCACGACGACGGTGTCGAACGCGTCGGCGCCGGCGAGCATGGCAAGCAGCGTCGACTTGCCGACGCCCGATCCGGCGAAGACGCCCATGCGCTGGCCGAAGCAGAGTGGCGTGAAGATGTCGATGACCTTGACGCCGGTCATGAAGGCGGTACCGACGCGCTGCCGCGCCATGGCGCCGGGTGTCGCGGCGGCCGCCGACATGTCGTCGCCCCTGACCAAGGGCGGACCACCGTCGATTGCCCGGGTGAGCGCGTCGATGGCGCGGCCGCGCCACGAGGCATGCGGCGCCACCGCGAGCGGACCCCTGCGGAACACGGCATCGCCGATGCCGGCGTCGGCGCTGCGTTCGAAGGGGGCGATCACAACCTCGTCACGGCTGATCTTGACGATCTCGCCGCGGCGCGAGCCGGTCTGGCCGCGCTGCTCGACAATGTCACCCAGCCTGGTGAAATCGGAAAGACCGCGCACCTTGTAGTGCGTTGATGTGACTTCGGTGACGAGCCCGCCGCGCTTGACCAGCCCGTCGCTGTCGCCAAAGCGCCTGATAATCCGCTCCAAAGCGGCAAGCCGATCCAGCGGCGCCGGCTGGAGCTGTCTTTCGGGTGCGCGGAGGGCTGGCTGCTCTGACGACATGCTACGACTTCGAGCCGAGCGTCTTTATCGCCTCCTCGGCGGAGGAATCGGTCTGCCGCATCAGCGCGGCAGTGTTCTCGAAGGCGCGCTGGACCATGATCAGCCGGGTCATTTCCAGCACGGGATTGACGTTGGATTCCTCGAGGAAACCCTGGGCGACGCCGATGTCGGAGCGGTCGGTGACCGGTTCGGGCGTGCGTGCCGGCACAATGCCGGAATTGCCGTAGCGCACGAAATTCTCGCCCGGGTCGAAATTGTAGAGGCCGATGGAGCCGACGAGCTGTTCGTTCTGGCGCAGCGAGCCGTCGGCGCCGGCCTTGGGCGGACCGTTGCGGGGATCGAGCTGGATCGGCGCCCCGCCGGCGTCGAGCACCGGATGGCCCTCGACCGACATCAGCTCGCCATTCTCGTTCATCGAGAAACGGCCGTCGCGGGTCATGACGGTGCCAACTGGCGTGTCGATGGCGAACCAGGCGTCGCCCTGGATGGCGAAATCGAACGGGTTGCCGGTCTCCGTCATGGCGCCGTGTGCCCCCGACAGAAAGGTCTTGCCGGAGGAGGCGAACGAAACCGACTTCTGCCCTGCGCCAGACACCACGTCCTCGAACTTCACGCCGGTGGCGCGAAAGCCGACGGTGCTGGCGTTGGCGACGTTGTCGGCGATCGTGTCGAGCCGGCGCTCGAGGGCTATCTGCGCGGAGAGGGCAACGTAGAGACTGTCTCGCATGATCAGAACTTCAGTTTCTGCATGGCCATCATCAGGTCGGTGGAGATGCCCGATGTGACCGGTTTGGCAAAGAGCACGCTGACCGACGTCACCGCCGTCGAGGTCGGATTGTTGATCTCGTACATGCTGGTGAAGCGGGTCAGGAACTTGTTCAGTTTCACTGGGTCGGTGAAATCCGAGATGTCGAGCTTCTGCCCGAACAATTGCGCCTGCTTGTCGATGTCGGCGGTGGCGAAAGAATCGGGCAGCCCCAGCGCGGTGCGCACCACGCTGGCAAGCGCCGTGTCGGCCAGCACGTCGTACCAGCTGGTGATGGTTGATGCTTTGCGGTTGAAATAGAGCGCCAGCCGCACGCCCTCATTGGTCTTGCCGGCGTCCTCCTCGAGAGTCTGGCGCATGTAGTTGTCGACGGTCGGCTGCTGCGCCGGATTGATGGTGGTGGCTGCTTCGCCGTACTGCTCGAAGTTGAAAGCGGCGGCGAGCCCGGCATAAGCCTTGTTCGTCATCTTGTTGGCGACGCTGTCGGCGTCGCGAATGCCCCCGGTCAGCACGCTGCGGATGAGATCCTTGCTTTCCGTCGCTGGATCGAGTCCGTAAGCCGAGAGCGCATAGTTGTACAACCGGCTGTTGGCCATCAGGTCGTCGATGGATTTCACGTTCGTGACGTTGGCAAGGTAGTATGCGGTCTCCGATTTTATGGAGTCCGCGTTCGGCGGGATCAGGCCAAGGGCCGACCCGGTGGTGTAGATCTTCGGCGTGTCTTTCAGCACCTCGTCGCGCGACGTTGTCTGATCGCCATATTGGGCAAAGTTGAACGCCGTGACGAAGTTGGCGTAGCGTTTGTCCGTCAGCTTGTTTGCCGGGCTGTTGGGATCGCTGACGCCGCCCGCCAGCATCGTGCTGATCTGCAGCGGCTTTTCAGTCGACGCATCCAATCCGTAGGAAGCCATGGCGAAGGTGAGCAGGCGCTTGTCCGCCATGAGATCGTCGATCGACTTCACCTTGGAGATGTTTGCCGCGTAATAGTCCGCCTCGCCCTTGATATACTGGGCGCTCGGTTCGACCAATTTCAGTCCGGTTCCGGCCACATAGCCTTTCGGCACCGCCTGCTGGGCAGCATCGCGCGTGGTTGTCTGATCGCCATACTGGGCGAAATCGAAGGCCGAGACAAAGTTGGCGTAGCTCTTGTCGGTCAGTTTGTTGGCGGGACTGTTGGGGTCGCTGACGCCACCTTCGAGCATGGCCCTGACGGTTGCCGCCGGTTCGGTCTCGGCGTCGAGGCCGAACGCGGCCATCGCGTATGTCAGCAGGCGGCTGTTGCCCATCAGGTCGTCGATCGACTTCACCTTGGAGATGTTGGTGACATAGTAGGCGGTTTCACTCTGATAGTAGGAGAGTCCTGCCTGCGAGGCGCCGATCTGGACTTGCAGCGCATAGTTGCTGGTCACCAGTTGCTGCGCCTTGTTGTAGATCGTCGCATTGGTGCCGTTGGCGGCGAAATTGAAGGCGCTGACGAACGCGGCGTAGCGCTTGTCGGTCAGTTTGTTGGCAAAACTGTTGGGATCGGAGACGCCTTCCTTGAGTGCCTTCACCATGAACGCCTTGGCGTAGTCCATGTTCTCCAGGCCGTAGGCCTTCATGGCGTATTTGAACAGCCGGTCATTTTTGACGAAATCGTCGATCGATTTCACCTTGGTGATGTTGGCGAGATAATATTGGGTGTCGCGGTCGACCGTCGGCTGTTGCTCGATGCGGTCGATCGACTTGTTGATGTCTTTGGTGATCAACTGGTAGCTGGTATAGGTACTGAGCAAGGACGCGCCTCCGGCCGAAGCTATGCCAGCACAATAAGCTCACTTCCTTGCGCGAAACTGAATCGCCAAGTTTCGTGCCATGGCGGCTCGGATTCAAGCCTCACACAAGGCACGGGGACTATCCCTTGTCCGACGTGAAATGCGGAAGGACCGGTCGTGGGCATTCTGATTGGACTTGTGGTGACGCTTGGCTGCGTCCTTGGCGGCTTCATGGCCATGGGCGGGCATCTGCACGTGCTGGTGCAGCCATGGGAAGCCGTGGTCATCTGCGGCGCCGCACTCGGCACCTTCCTGGTCGCCAATCCGATGAAGACTGTCAAGGATACCGGCAAGGGCATTCTGGAAGCCTTCAAGCAGGCGGTGCCGAAGGAGCAGGACTATCTGGAAACGCTCGGCGTGCTGCACAGCCTGATGCGCGAGTTGCGCTCCAAGTCGCGCAGCGAGGTCGAGGCGCATATCGACAATCCGGAGGAGTCGGCGATCTTCCAGGCCTTTCCGACCGTGCTCAAGAATCACGATTTGATGAATTTCATCTGCGACTACTGCCGCATCATCATCATCGGCAATGCCCGCTCACACGAGATCGAGGCGCTGATGGACGAGGAAATCCAGACCATCAAATCCGACAAGATGAAGGCCTATCACGCGCTGGTCGCGGTCGGCGACGGCCTGCCGGCGCTCGGCATCGTCGCCGCCGTGCTCGGCGTGGTCAAGGCGATGGGCGCGCTTGACCAGTCGCCGGAAATCCTCGGCGGCCTGATCGGCGCAGCGCTGGTCGGCACCTTTCTCGGCATCTTCCTGTCCTATGCGGTGGTCGGACCTGTCGCCACCAAGATCAAGACGGTGCGCGAGAAGAAGAACCGCCTCTACATCATCGTCAAGCAGACGCTGCTCGCCTACATGAACGGTGCGCTGCCGCAGGTGGCGATCGAGTTCGGCCGCAAGACCATCTCCTCCTATGAACGGCCGACCATCGACGCGGTCGAGCAGAGCACCATGAACACCGGCAGCGCCGAGAAGAAGGCTGCCTGAGCGATGCGCGACAGATCGGTGCCAAAACTGTCATGACGAGTCCGGGCAGCCCCTCGCAGGCGCGTTCGTTGATCATCGAGCGTCTGGTCGGCGACAGCGGTGAGACCGATCAGGTCGTCGACGCCGGCCGTGCCATGGCCGAACGCGCCGTGCCGCTGCTGCAGAAGGGACTCTCGGGCGAGCTCGGCATTCCCGTAATTGTCGACCTCAAGGCCGTCGAGGTCAGCCGCGTCCCGGAGGCGCGCTCGCGCGCCGGCGACAATTTCGCGATGACCGTCGTCGGCTCGCCGGCGTCCTCGGACGCGATGACACTCGTCATGGATGCTCCCGCAATCGCGATCATGGTCTCCACCTTGTTCGGCGGCGACCCGGATATGCCGGTGTCGCCGATCGAGCGCGAGCTGTCGTCGATCGAGGCCGATGTCTCGACCATGGTGCTCCAGGAAGTGGCGCAGGCGCTGAACGGATCGGGGCGGCGCTCGCTCGAACTGCGGCTGCCCGCACCCCGCGCCATGTCGGGGATCGAGGCCAGGCGGCACGTGTTGCGCGACGGTGCCGCGATCCGCATCGTCCTTGGCATCTCGACGCCGGTCGACAGCGGCTCGATTACCGTGACGATGCCGCAGCGCATCGTGCTGGCGGGCCGCGATGCCACGGCCAGCATCAGCGAGGACGATCATGGAACCAGTTGGCGGGCACGCTTTTCGGAAGAGGTGATGCGCTCGACCGTAGCGCTCGAGGCCACCATGCCGCTGGCGCGGCTGACGCTGGGCGACCTCGCCAACCTCGAAGTGGGCCAGGTCATCGACTTCGAAGAAACGGCGCAATCGCGGGCTCGCCTCGGCGCGCGCGGCCAGACGCTGTTCGTATGCGAGTTCGGCAAACTGGGGCAGAATTACACCGTCCGAATCAGGCATCCTTTCGATGCCGGGCAGGATTTCATCGATGGGCTCATGCCGGCTGGTGCCGGGCGCGCCTGAGCTTTTGGAGACGACGCATGGCCAAGACCAAGGTAGAAGCAGAGCTCGACCAGCCGGACGAGCAGCTCGATCGCGCCATCGAGGAATTGCGCGGGGTCCTGCACGAAGAAGAACAGCGCCCCGATGCGGCGTTCCGGGCCGCCGCGGGGGCCAATTCAAGCGTCATCATGAACATCCCCGTCGATGTCCAGATCATCCTCGGCAGCACCGAGATGGCGGTTGCCGATCTGATGGCGCTGCAGAAGGGGTCGACGGTCGCGCTCAATCGCCGCATCGGCGAGCCGGTCGATGTCGTGGTGAACGGCCGCAAGATCGCGCGCGGCGAGATCACCGTGCTCGAAAGCGACCCTTCGCGCTTTGGCATCAGGCTGACCGAAATCATCGCCGGCACGAAGGGCGCCTAGACATGGATCGCGGAGCTCGCCGGTGGCAGCGGAGGCGAAAGGCATGACGACGCCGCTGACGACCCTGACGCGCGCGCAGAAGGCAGCCGCCATATTGGTGGCGATGGGCAAACCGTCCGCCAGCCGTCTCCTGAAATTCTTCAAGCAGGAAGAGCTGAAGGCGCTGATCGAGGGCGCGCGGCTGCTCAGGACCATTCCGCAGAGCGATCTCGAGCGCATCGTCGCCGAATTCGAGGCCGAGTTCACCGAGGGCGCCGGCCTGCTCGATTCCGCCGACAGGATGGACACCATTCTCAACGAGTCTCTTTCGCCCGAAGAGATGAGCGCCATCATGGGCGACAAGAAATTCGAGGTCGCGCCTGAAGGGCCGCCGCCGATCTGGCCCGATCTCGAAAAGCTCGAACCCTCGCGGCTGGGCGCGTTCCTAGCGGGCGAACACCCGCAGACGGCGGCCATGGTGCTGTCGAAACTGGGGCCGCAGGCGGCGGCGAGTGTGCTTTTGACACTGACGAAGCCGATGCGCGGCGAGATCATCAAGCGCATGGTGACGATGGCCAACGTTCCGGCCGCCGCCACCAGGATCGTCGAGAACCGGCTGCGCTCCAGCGTGCTGTCGGATACCTCCACCAAGGACACTTCGGCCGGGCAGGCGCGCGTCGCCAGCGTGCTCAACGAGCTGGAAAAGCCCCTGCTTGAGGAGGTCATGCAGGATCTCGAAGCCGCCGGCACGCCCGACCTCGACGGTGTCCGTGCCCGGCTGTTCGCTTTCGACGACCTGCCGCTGCTCACCCAGAAGGCGCGCGTGCTTTTGTTCGACGGGCTGTCGACCGAGCTTGTCACGCTGGCGCTGCGCGGCACGTCGGCCGCACTGGCCGAGGCGGTGCTGTCGGCGATCGGCGCGCGCTCGCGACGCATGATCGAGGCCGAACTCGGGCAAGGCTCGGAGGGTGTCCCGGCCGCCGACATCATGGCCGCGCGCAAGACGATCGTGACGACCACCATCCGCCTGTCGCGCGAAGGGGCCTTCGAACTTCCCTCGACGCAGAACGCCGCCTAAGGCATGTCCGACGCCACCGACAAGGACTCGAAAACCGAAGAGGCAACGGAAAAGAAGATCCGCGATACCATCGAACAGGGCAAGCTGCCCCATTCGAGGGAAACGGCGCTCCTCGCCTCGTTCGTCGCCATACTGGTGTTCACAGTCTTCTATGCCAAGGACGCCGTCGTCGATCTCAGCACGTTCCTGTCGATGTTCCTGGAGAAGCCCGAGGCCTGGCCGATGGACACCGAGACCGATGTCATCGCGCTTTACAAGCAGGTCTTGTTCGAAGTGGGTCGCGCCGTCGTGAGCCTGCTGGTGCTGCTGACGGTTGCCGGCATCAGCGCCTCGGTGCTGCAGAACATGCCGCAATTCGTCGGCGAGCGGATCAGGCCGCAGATGTCGCGCATATCGATCGCCAAGGGCTGGAACCGGATGTTCGGCGCCCAGGGGTGGGTCGAGTTTTTGAAATCGCTCGCAAAGGTCGGTTTCGCCATCACCGTGCTCACCTTCACCCTGTCGGAGGACCACCGCAAGCTGCTTGCCGGGATGATCACCAATCCCGTCGCTTTCGGCCTCGTCATCCGTGGCATCGCCGTCGACATACTGGTGGCGATCGTCTTCGTCATGGGACTGATCGCGGCGATCGACATCGTCTGGTCGCGCTTTCACTGGAAGCAGGACCTGCGCATGAGCAAGCAGGAGGTCAAGGACGAGTTCAAGCAGTCCGAAGGCGACCCGATCGTCAAGTCGCGCCTGCGCTCGTTGGCGCGCGACCGGGCGCGTAAGCGGATGATGACCGCGGTGCCGCGCGCGACGCTCGTTATCGCCAATCCGACCCATTTCTCGATTGCGCTGAAATATGTGCGCGACGAAGATTCGGCGCCGCTGGTCGTAGCGAAAGGGCAGGATCTGGTGGCGCTGAAAATCCGCGAAATCGCCAAGGAGCATAACATCCCGATCTTCGAGGACGTGGCGCTCGCCCGCTCCATGTACAAGCAAGTTTCGGTCGATAATGTGATCCCATCACAATTCTACCAGGCCGTCGCCGAACTGGTGCGGATCGTCTACTCGAAAAAGGCTGAGCGCAGACAGATTTCATGAACCGGCAACCGCACGCAAAATCCCGCGAGATCATCGTCGCCAGCGCCATCGAACAGGTGGTGGTGGAACTCAGGCTGATCGACGTCGCCGACTATATCGCCTTCATCCGGCTGGAGCATTTCGCCTGCCTGTCGGATCTGGTCGATTCAGCGGCGGAGCTGTTCTTCATGCCGGGTACGCTTAGGCTCGGTCATGGCGGCGAGGCACATGTCGACTGGAGCGGCAGCCCGCGCATCGTGCTCGATCTGGAACTCAGGCCGCCAGGCGTGACCGTCTATTTCCAGCTGACGCTGAGCGAGACCGGCAGCACGGTCCTGGTCAATTACGTGTCGTTTGAAAAGCCGGGCGAAGACCCCGGGCACAACACGGCGCTGCTGGAGGCGGTGATCGAACAGGCCCGCATCCGCAAGGTCGAACCGCTGGCGTTCTAAAGCGCTTCCTTCAGCCGAGAGCGGCTACTCGATAAGCCCCAGCCGCAACGCCTTGGCGACCGCTTGGTTGCGGTTGACCGCATTGAGCTTTTGGGTCGACTGGGTGAGGTACTGGTTGGCGGTGTGCACCGACAGTTTCAGGAGCCGCGCGATCTCCTCGCTGGTGTTGCCGTTGGCGGTCAGCTTCAGGCATTCGAGCTCGCGCTTGGAGATCGAGCGCATTCTGCCGACGTCTCCCGGACGCATCCGCGCGACGGCGGCGAACAGCGAGAAGCAGCGAGCGTGAATTTCGTAGAGCGCATCCTGCGCCAGCGCGATCTCCGATCCCAGGAAGACGACAAGACCGCATTGACCGCGATCGGCATGGACGGGGAAGGCAATGCCGCTCGACCCGGGTGTCAGCGGCGCCATCTGTCCGGTCCAGGCGAGATTGCCGAACATGTCGGCCATGGCCGCCACGCCATCATCCGTCCACCAGCGCGGCTCGGTCGAAATCCGGCTATGGCGAACGATGTCCTCGCCATTGGCGCCTGAAATGAACTTGGTGGCCACCGCGACGCCTGGATAATCTGAATCAAAGCACGGGACCAGCCGCGCGCGCTCCGGCGACGGGCTGACGAAGTACAGGCCGAAGGCCGAGGCATTGATGTCGACTGAGATCCAGCGGCAGCGGCGCACCGCATCGGGAATGGTGACGGCGTGATGTGTTTCGGATCCCAGCGAGAAGGCACCGAACGGGCTGCGCTGCTCGTTGAAAAGGGCCTCCGCGGCCTCCTTGATGTCGGCGTGTTTCAAATGATGCCACTCCTGATCGCCGTGGCGATGGCCATCGCACGGTTCGAGGCCGCGAATTTCTGGATGGCGTGGGTGATGTAGCTGTTGACGGTGTTGGAGGAGACGCCAAGGATCACCGCCACCTCGTCGGTGGTCTTGCCTTCCGAGACCCAGAACAAGCATTCGCGCTCGCGGTCCGACAGCGGATCCTGCATCGCCGCGGCGGCGATCAACTGCGGGATGTGCGAAAGCGCGTAGCAGCATTTCAGCTGCGCCTTCATCAGCGCCGGCTGGTCGATCCGGCCGGCGGCGGCCGCCGAGAACAAGGCGAACAGGCGCTGACGGCCGACATTCAGCCGCAGTGAATAGACCTCGGCATGGCCGAGCACGTCGAGGAGCCGAGCCTCTTCGCCCGAGACCAGCCCGCCGGCATCCGGCGCCTGGGCCGCCACCAGCGGCGTCGGACGGATACCGGGTGCGGCGGTGAGCGGGCCTTGTGCAAGGCCGGCGATCAGCCGCTTGCCGATCAACTCGATGGCGTCGAAGATCCAGTTCGAAGACACGATACGTGCATCGTTGCGGTCCTGGTCATGGACGATGGCGACCAGCATGTAGCTGTCGGCGCCGATCTCGGCGGTCAGCTTCATGAAGAAGGAGGTGAGATCACCGCGCGACGTCAGGCGCGAGCCCAATGTGTCGGATTGAAGAGGCGCGGCGGGACTGCTCATCTGCTGCTTTTTGGTCGGAATCAATTCTGATGCCCGGCTGCTGGAGTGCCAGCCGCCGAACCCGAAAACGCGTTACTTTTACGAGACACACACGAGGCGCGGGGCCGCGCCCAACCAGACGGAATCCATTCAGGGAACGCGAGACATCCGCGTCTGGCGCCGGAAAAATTCCGGAACGTGAGACTTTGGGTGGTCGCCGCGCCCCCCGAGGACCGGCTGATTCGGGTCTAATCTACCCGCAGATGAATCCGACATCAAACGCGATTTGACAAAATCGAATCCGGTGGAGTCGGCCTGCGACTCAGCGGCCAATTTCTCTGCATTTCCTGGGCACGGAAATCGAGCCGCGCAGGCCGGCCATGATTTTTGCGATGGGCTTACGCGGCGCCTCAGGATGCAAAAAAGGGCGGCTGCCGCCACCCTTCCTTTGTCCGTCCTCCCCGCAGGCGCTGCGCTTGCTGGACGACCGCTCTACCGATCCTCGAACCCGGTCAGCACGCCGACGGCATTGATGCCGATCTCCTCGACGGCATAGCCGCCTTCCTGGACGAACAGCGTCGGCAGGCCGAGCTTGGCGATGCGCTGGCCGATCTTCGGATAATCCAGGCTTTTCAGCTTGAACTGGCTGATCGGGTCCTTTTCGAAAGTGTCGACGCCGAGCGAGACGACGACGATGTCGGGAGCGTAGGCGGCGAGCCTGGCGCAGGCATCCTCCAGCGACACGTTCCAGGCATCCCAGCCGGTGCCGAAGGGCATGGGGTAGTTGATGTTGAAGCCTTCGCCGGCCTCCGCGCCATGCTCATCGGCATGGCCGAGGAAGAACGGGTACTCGACCATGGGATCACCGTGCAGGTTGAGAACCTGCACGTCGGCGCGGTCATAGAAGATCTCCTGCGTGCCGTTGCCGTGGTGATAGTCGACGTCGAGGATCGAGACACGCTTGGCGCCCTGGTCGCGGAACCATTGCGCGGCGACGGCCGCGTTGTTGATGTAGCAATAGCCGCCCATGAAGCCGGCCCCGGCATGGTGGCCGGGCGGACGGCAGAGCGCGAAGGCCGATCTCTCGCCGTCCTTGATCAGGCCGGCGGCGGTCAGGGCGACGTCAAAGGACGATTTGATCGCGGCCCAGGTGCCCTCGACGAAGGTGGCGCCGCCGTCGAAGGAATAGTAGCCGAGCAGGGCGTCGATGCGCTTCGGCGGCACGTCGCCGCGCAGTCCGCGCGTCGGCCAGGTGAAGGGCATCGCGGTGCCCGCATGGCCCTCGGCGATCCATTGCGGCCAGACGGTCGGCAGGAAGTCGATGTAGTCGGCCCGGTGGACGCGCTTGGCGGCGGCAAGGTCGTGCTCGACCGGGGCAATGATCGGTCCGAGCTTCTCGCTTTCGACCCGCGCCTTGATGAACTCCGCCCGCGAGGGCTTTTCGAAGCCGGGCACGATGGCTGAGGTGACCAGTTCCATCTGCCCGGCATGACCGGCGTGAAGTGGCGAATAGACAGTCTTCATGAATTTCCTCTCGAAGTGCGAAGCGGTTTTCCGTCCGGAATTGCATTGAAATCGGTCAGTCAAGGTTGAGGTAGGGGCTCACCAAGGCGAGCCACATGGTTTCCACATCGTCCTCGATGAGGTCGAACGTCCTGCGGTCCTTCTTCAGCCCAACGAGCCGACAGACGTGCCCGACCTCCATCATCAGCACGCCGAGCCGGCTGGCGATCTTGCCTTCGAGTGCGGGGTTCACATGCTGCAGCCATGCAGCATAGAGGGCGATGATCTGGTCATCATATTCGTTCTGGATCGGCCGCAGGTCGGCATTGCCTGAAATGGCCTCGATCACCGGCATCAGGGTGGCGTTTTCGAGGTAGAGCTTCGACGTGTCGATGAACAGCTTGCGCACTTCCCGCCGAAATTCTTCGCGGTTGGTGGGCGGGGCGACCTTGATGCGCCTCGCGATCACCTCGGGAAAGGATGACAGCCAGCGCCGGGCGAGATCCAGAAGAATGGCTTCCTTGTTGGGAAAGTACTGGTAGACCGAACCGACCGACAGGCCCGCGCGCTGCGCGATGGCGAGCGTCGTCGGTGTCCTGGTTCCTTGCTCCCGCGTCAGGATCAGCGCAGCGTCGAGAATCCTGTCGACCACCTTGCTGGACCGTTGTTGCCGCGGCTGCTTGCGCGGCTCGAGCGCTATCTTGGTTTTGCGGTCGAGACTGCGCTTCACTGCTTGATGCCCTCGTTCCCTGCCTGGTCCCAACACAAGCGGGGCGTGCTGTCCACAATACATTCTAAATCCGGCATGTTGACAAACGCGAATAATCAGTCGCATTCTTTATCCACACTGTCTCTTGGGATAACAAGGGAAATTTCGAAGACAGCGTACTGGCACCATTCATTGTTCGATAGCGCCGCTCCGTGGTGTGGCGGGTCGTTGGACGCGGAGTTTTGCCCGTCTCATTCAGTCGTCAAAAGCGCGGAGTTGCGATGTCGGTCACGGATGCGGGTGATGGTGCGGATCTGATTGTCATCAACGGTCGTGTGCTGACCATGGACGGTGACAATCCCGCCGCCGAGGCCGTTGCCGTCAAGGACGGCGCCATCATCGCCATTGGCAGCAGCACCTCCATCGAAGTGCTTAAAGGACCGGACACGGAGGTGATCGACGCGCATGGCGGATCGGTGATCCCGGGTTTCATCGAAGCCCACATGCATCTGTTTTCAGGCGCGGCCGAGCTTGCCCATCTGCAACTGGCGGGCGTGCATGGGTTCGAGGCGCTGAAGAAGGCGATCCGCGACTATGCAGCGGCGCACCCCGACGCGCGGATGCTGGTCGGGCAGAGCGTCGACTACACCGTGCTCGACGACGAGCGGGTGACGCGACACCATCTCGACGCGATCCTGCCGGACCGGCCATTCGTCATGGCCGCCCCCGACCACCATACGATGTGGGCCAACACAAAGGCGCTTGAACTGGCCGGCATCCTCAAAGGACGCATGCTTGGTCCGGGCAATGAGATCGTCATGGGCGACGATGGCTTGGCAGCGGGCGAATTGCGCGAGGGCGAGGCCTTCGGCCCGGTTCTCGACCTTGCCGGCGAAGGCCGCGTGCGGCTGGGCCTGGCGACCGGCGGTGAGCCGGACCCGATGCCGTCGGCCGCCGAACGCGCCGCCGACCGCGACATCATGCGGCGCGGGCTTGCCTGGTGCGCGCGCCACGGCATCACCTCGATCCAGAACATGGACGGCAATCTCTACCAGCTCGAACTGCTGGCCGAGATCGAGGCCGAGGAAGGCCTGCCCTGCCGCGTGCAGATCCCCTTCCACTACAAGAACTTCATGACGCTCGACATGCTCGACAAGGCGTCCGTGATGGCCGAACGCTACGACAGCGAATGGCTGTCCTCGGGCATGGTCAAGGTGTTCTACGACGGCGTGCTGGACTCGTGGACGGCTGTCATGGTCGAGCCCTATGCCGATCGTCCCGACTGGGTCGGCGAGCCGCTGTTCACGCCACGGCAGTTCATCGACCTGGCGGTCGCCATCGACAGGCGCGGGCTGCAGATCGCGGTACACTCGATCGGCGACGGCGCCGTGCGTGCCGTGCTCGACGGCTACGAGGCGGCGCAAAAGGCCAACGGCAAGCGTGACAGCCGGCATCGCGTTGAACATATCGAGGTCACCACCCCATCGGATGTGCCGCGTTTTGCCGAACTCGGGGTCATCGCCTCGATGCAGCCGCCGCATCCGCCCGGCGCCATGGATTTCCCGTTGGAGCCGACCGTGTCGCGCATCGGGCAGGCCCGCTGGCCGCTGAGCTATGCCTGGCGCACCTTGAAGGACGCCGGCGCCCATGTCGTGTTCGCCTCGGATTGGCCAGTGTCGCCGATCGACCCGATCCTGGGCATTCAGGCGGCAGTGCTGCGCAAGCCATGGGCAGAAAGCGATCCCGACCAAAGCTTCTCGCTGCATGAATCGATCGCCGCCTACACGGTCGAGGGCGCCTATGCGGAATTCGCCGAGCATCGCAAGGGCATGCTGAAATCCGGCTACATGGCGGATCTGGTGGTGCTGTCGGCCGATATCGAGAAGACGGCGCCGGCCGATCTGCACAAGGTAAGGCCGGTGACGACGATCTGCGGCGGCAAGGTCACCTATCAGGCCCGATAATGGCATGAGGCTTGCTGGCTAAAGACTGACTGAACTGTGATTCGATGCCGGGCTTGCCAACCTACCGGCCATGTGGTCACATCCAACAGGGGACAAACTCCGCCAGCAAGAGCGGGGTCAACAGTGAGGCGTAATCGTGCCGGACAAACCGGATCGGAATGCGATTGAAGTAGTAAACGTCAGCAAAATTTTCGGATCGGGTGAGGGGCAGGTCGCTGCTCTCGACAAGGTTTCGGTCTCCATTCGCGAAAACGAGTTCTTCACGCTGCTGGGACCCTCAGGCTGCGGCAAGACCACCTTGCTGCGGCTGATCGCCGGCTTCGACTTTCCAACCGCCGGGGAAATCCTGCTCTACGGTCAGGACATCGCGCCCTTGCCGCCGTTCAAGCGCCCGGTCAACACCGTCTTCCAGTCCTACGCGCTGTTCCCGCATATGACGGTGGCCGACAATATCGGCTTCGGCCTGGAGATGCTGGGCAAGCCCAGGGCCGAGATCAAGGCGCGCGTCGCCGAGATGCTGAAGCTGGTCAAGATGGAAGCGCTGGCCGGCCGCCGCACAGCCCAGATTTCCGGTGGCCAGCAGCAGCGCGTGGCATTGGCCCGGGCATTGGCGCCGCAGCCGAAAGTGCTGTTGCTCGACGAACCGCTCTCGGCGCTCGACTACAAGTTGCGCAAGGAGATGCAGATCGAGCTCAAGCGGCTGCAGCACGAGACCGGCATCACCTTCATCTTCGTCACTCATGACCAGGAAGAAGCGCTGACCATGTCGGACCGCGTCGCTGTGATGTCGTCGGGCAAGATCCTTCAGGTCGGTTCGCCCTGGGATATCTACGACAAGCCGGCGGATCGCTTTGTCGCCGACTTCATCGGCGAAACCAACTTCCTCACCGCCGCCATATCGGGCATCGGCAGCGGCAAGGCGCGCGCGACGCTCAAATCCGGCGCGACCATCGAGGCGACCGTTGCCGAAGGTTTTCAGCCGAAGGACAACGCCACCGTGGTGGTAAGGCCCGAGCACGCCAAGCTGACGAGGGACAAGGGCGACGTGTCGGGCACGGTCGAGAACATCGTCTATTTCGGCACCGATACGCATATCCACGTCCATCTCGACAGCGGCGAGGCCTTCACCGTGCGCCAGCAGAACACGCGCAGCGCAGGCTGCGGTTTCGAGCGTGGCGACAAGGTCGGCATCATGATCGGCAACGATGCCGCGCAAGTGCTGAGGGACTAATGGCGACCGCGGAAGAAGTCGCCAAGGCAGCGGAACGGCGCGATGTCCGTGACCGCTGGCTTCTGTCAGCGCCGGCGCTGCTGGTCATTCTGTTCGCCGCGACCGGCCCGTTGCTGATCGTGTTGGTCTATTCGCTCCTGACGCCGGGCGCATATGGCGACGTGAAATGGCAGTTCTCGGGCGATGCCTGGACGTCGGTGTTCCTGGAGCGCGACATTTTCGACGACACGCTGTCGCTGGCGGCGGCGCATGTCACCATCTTCTGGCGCTCGATCAAGCTTGCGGTTGTGACGACACTCGCCACGTTGGCGCTCGGTTTCCCGACGGCCTACTTCATGGCGACGCGCAGTGAAAAGACCAGGGATCTCTGGCTGTTCCTGATCACCATCCCGTTCTGGACCAACCTGTTGATCCGCACTTTCGCCGTGCTGCAGATCATCCGCAACGAAGGCATCGTCAACACGATCCTGCTCAAGCTCGGCATCGTCTCGGCGCCGGTCCAGATCCTCTACACCGACACGGCGATCCTGATCGGCATGGCCTATGTCTACCTGCCGCTGATGGTTCTGCCGATCTACGCCAGCATGGAGAAGCTCGATTTCCGGGTGGTCGAGGCGGGCTACGATCTTTACGCGACGCGTTTCAAGGTGCTGCGGAAGATCATTTTCCCGCTGGTCAAACCCGGCGTCATCGCCGGCTCGATCCTGGTCTTCATTCCGGCGCTGGGCGCTTATGTGACGCCGAGCGTGCTCGGCGGCGGCAAGAACATGATGCTGTCCAATTTGATCGAACTGCAGTTCGGACAGGGCCGCAACTGGCCGCTCGGCTCGGCACTGTCGATCACGGTGATGATCATCGTTATGGTGGCGCTGCTTGCCTATGTGCGCAATGCCGGGAAGTCGGGGGTGCGGCATGGCTAGCAACTTTTCCATCAAGCACCAGCCGGGTTTCACCGCGATCGCGGCGACTTGTTTCGTTATCCTCTATCTGCCCATCATCGTGCTGGTTATCTACGCCTTCAACGCGGCGAGCTCGACATCCGAATGGGGCGGCTTTTCGCTGAAATGGTTCCAGTCGGCATACCAGAACACTCAGGTCATCGACGCGACGCTGCGTTCCTTCCAGATCGGCTCCATCGCGGCGGTGCTGTCGACCGTCTTTGCCACCATGGCGGCACTCGCCACCACGCGCACGGCGTCGTATCCCGGCCTTACCTTCAAATACGCGGCGATCAACCAGCCGCTGATGGTGCCCGAGATCGTCACCGGCGTGGCGCTGCTGATCTTCTTCTCGCGCATCAAGATCTTCACCGGTTATTCCGGCATCGGCTACCTGGTCGCCGCGCATACGGCGTTCTGCATTCCGTTCGCCTATCTGCCGATCCGGGCGCGGCTGGAGAATATGGACCTGACGCTCGAGCGCGCCGCGGCCGATCTCTACGCGACGCCATGGAAGACCTTCCGCCGCATCACGCTGCCGCTTTTGTGGCCTGGTATCCTGGCCGGCCTGATGCTGGCCTTCGTCATCTCGCTCGATGACGTGGTCATCACAGAGTTCGTCAAATCGGGCGGTCAGGACACGCTGCCCACTTACATGCTCGGCCAGATCCGCCGCGGCATCACACCCGAGATCAACGCGATATCGACCGCCTTCCTGCTGCTTTCGGTCGCGATCGTCACGTTGTTTTTCTTCGTCAGCAGGAAACGAGACTGAAACCGACAATGGGAGTTAAAACCATGAACTGGAAGACAACAGCGACCGCCATGGGGTTGGCGTTGCTTGCCTCGACGGGCCTCGCGCGGGCCGAAGGCGTGCTCAACATCTACAATTGGGGAAACTACACCAGCCCCGACGTGATCAAGAAGTTCGAGGCGAAATACAACATCAAAGTGACGATCACCGACTATGACTCGAACGACACCGCTCTGGCCAAGGTTCGCCAGGGCGGCACCGGCTTCGACATCGCGGTGCCTTCGCAGACCTATGTGCCGATCTGGATCAAGGAAGGCCTCGTCCAGGAGACCGATCCCGGCAAGATGGAGAACGCCAAGAACATCGCGCCCGAATGGGCCAACCCCGACTTCGACCCAGGCCGCAAATACACTGTTCCTTGGGCCTGGGGCACGATCGGCGTCGTCGTCAATACCGACGCCTACAAGGGCCCGGCGAACACCTGGGGCATCATCTTCAACACGCCCGACGAGTTGAAGGGCAAGGTCAACGTCGTGCCCGAGATGGGCGACGTGATGTTCGCGGCGATCAAGTATGTCGGCGGTCAGCAATGCACCGACGACAAGGCGGTGCTGAAGAAGGTGCGCGACCTCCTGGTGGCAGCCAAGCCGAACTGGATCGCCATGGAATACAACACCATCGAGAAGATGGGCGCCGGCGACTTCAAGGCAACCAGCGACTGGAACGGTTCGGCCCTGCGCCAGCGGCTGGCCAACCCGGCCATCCACTTCAACTATCCGAAGGAAGGTTATGGGCTGTGGAGCGACAACGTCGTTGTGCTCAAGGAGGCCAAGAACGTCGAAAACGCCAAGCTGTTCCAGAACTTCATCATGGATCCGGAAAACGCCGCGGGTCTCTCGGCCTTCCACCGATACGCGAACGCCATCACCGGCTCGGACAAGTACATGCCAGCCGACATGAAGGACGCGCCGGAGGTGGTCATTCCGGCCGACGCCAAGCCGCTTGGCGAACTGCAGCAGATGTGCGCTCCGGAGACGCAGGAACTCTACACCAAGATCTGGACCGAACTGCAGAAGTAGTCACAGACCCAAGGGGCCCGGCGGCACTTGCCGCCGGGCCTTTTCTTTCCGGGAATGGCCTTTCATGAGTTCCTATCGCAACAGCGATCCGCGGCCGCCGATCATGCAAGGCTCGCCGCCCGCCATGCTGCCGCCGAGGCTCGACTGGGACAGGCCGCCCTGGAACCGCTGGGCTTTCCAGCACATACGGGAAATTCTGCCGACCGTGGAAGTCTGGCGCGGCGCTGGCCATCGCCACCGTCTCGAACGCGCCGAGGTCGATCTCGACGGGCTAGCGGTCGAGGACAGCGAGGGCAGGCCTTCGACACTCGCCGGTCTGCTCGACGAGACCTATACGGACGGCTTCCTGGTGCTCAAGGACGGCAGGATAGCCTATGAGCGCTATTTCAACGGCATGGACGAGCGCACGCTGCACCTGTCGCAGTCGATGGCCAAGTCGGTCACCGGCTCGGTGTTCGGCATATTGGCCGGGCGCGGCCTGATCGATCCGGCGAAGCCAGTGACGGACTACCTGCCGGAACTGAGCGCGACCGGGTGGGCCGGCGCCAGCGTCCAGCATGTGCTTGATATGACCACCGGCGTGCGGTTTTCGGAGGAATACACCGACCGCTATTCCGACATCGGCCAGGTCGATGTCGCCACCGGCTGGAAGCCGGTGCCACCGGGCAGCGATCCGGATTTCCGCTGGCCATCGCACATGTTCGAACTGATCCTGGGCTTGAAGGACACGGTTCGCCCGCATGGAGCCACGTTCGAATATCGCTCGATCGAGACGGACGTGCTCGCCTTCATCATGGAACGGGTGACCGGCAAGCGGCTGGCGCAACTCGTCTCGGAAGAACTTTGGCAAAAGCTCGGGGCTGACGAAAGCGCCTGCTTCACCGTCGACAGCGCCGGCTATGCGCTGGCCGATGGCGGCTTCAACGCGACGCTGCGCGACTACGCCCGCTTTGGCCAGCTGATCCTCGACAATGGCGGCGGCATCGTGCCGGCGGACTGGATCGAGGCGACGCGTACCGGCAGGCATGGTCCGGATTTCTCGGCCAGCCTGCCCGAGGGCAGCTATCGCAACCAGTTCTGGATCGAGAATCCCAGCTCGCGGGCACTGATGTGCCGTGGCGTGTTCGGACAGTTGATCCATATCGACTGGAACACAGGAATAGTCGTGGTGAAGCTGTCGACCTGGCCGGATTTCAGCAACATGGCCTATTCCAGGGCAACGCTGAGGGCCGTGCACGCCATCGCCGCGGCGCTTGCCTGAGCTTCATGACCAATGGACTGGGAGGAAACGCCATGACCGGCAAGACCGCGTTCGAGACTCGATACGGATTCCGCCGCAACGAGGTGCTGCTCGGCAACTGGCGTGTGAGCCCGTTCAATCGGTGGTCGTTCCAGAATATCGGCGAACTGGTGCCGACCGCCCGGGTGGCGGCAGCGCCCGGCGCCGCAGAAGCCCCTCGGCGAGACATGGACGGCTTGCTCGGGGAAAAGGTCACGGTCGCGACTGCACCGGAGACGGTGGCTGAATTCCTCCTGCGCTCCAGCACCGACGCCCTGACGGTGATGAAAGGCGGCAAGATCATTGGCGACTGGTTCGCGCCGCATATGGAGTTTGGCGCGCGCCACATCATCTTCTCGATCAGCAAATCGGTGACCGCGATCATCGCCGGCATACTGGAAGGCGAGGGGGTGTTCGATCCGGAAGCGCCGGTGATGGACTATATCCCCGAAGCAGCCGGCTCGGCCTATGGCGATGCAAGCGTTCGGCATGTGCTCGACATGAGCGTCAGCCTCGACTTCGAGGAGGCCTATCTCGATCCGGAAAGCGCCTTCGCCCGCTATCGCCGCGCGACGCTGTGGAATCCGGGCGGCGGCACCGAAAGCCTGCGTGAATTCATCCTGACCCTGCAGCGGCTTGCCGAGCCGCATGGCCAGACCTTCCGCTACCGCTCGCCCAATTCCGACCTGCTCGGCCTGCTGCTCGAGCGCGCCTCGGGCCAGCGCTTCACCGACCTGATGCGCGAGAAACTATGGCTGCCGCTTGGCGCCGTCGGCGAGGCCTCAGTCGGCGTCGACATGGAAGGCACGGCTCGCACAGCCGGCGGCATTTCGGTGACGCAGCGTGACCTGGCGCGCCTCGGCGAGATGATGCGGCAGGGCGGCACCGCCAATGGCCGCCGCATCCTGCCCGAGGCCTGGGTGCGCGACACCACCAGTACCGGCGGCAGCTCGGAAGCTTGGCGGCGCGGTGCCATGCTGCCGCTGTTCCCGAAAGGCCGCTACCGTAACAAATGGTATCAGACCGGCTTCGAAAATGGCGCGTATTGCGGCATCGGCATCCATGGCCAGTGGCTTTATGTCGATCCCAGCACCGAAGTGGTGATCGCCAAGATGTCGTCGCAGCCGGAGCCGGTCGACGATGCGCTGGATATCGAGATCGTTGCGTTTTTCGAGGCGCTGAGCCGGATGGTCTAAGTGGGCAGTCGCGTGCGATTGGTGATGTCGGCGCTGCCCCTCATCCGCCTGCGGGCACCTTCTCCCCGTATAGTGACGGGGAGAAGGGATCTGGTCGCTACGCCGGCGCCCCTTTGCACCGTTGGCGATTGGCGAAATCGGCGATGACAGCGCCCTCTCCCCGTCACTATACGGGGAGAGGATGCCGGCAGGCAGGTGAGGGGCGGCGCAGAGATCTCAGTATCAGCAAATTCCTGCGGTACCCAGATCCGGTGAACGCATCGCGTTTTCCTGTGGACCTCCGCCGCCGTTCAAAACGTCGCGGTTGGCGGACCTGATGTCTGCGCTTATGGTCGCCGCTCTTTTCGACGAGAGTGGGAAGACATGGCATCCGACATCAAGCGCATCGCAGCCATCATCGCGGCCGAAATCAAGGCGCGGCCGGAACAGGCGGCCGCGGCGATTGGACTGCTCGATGAGGGGGCGACGGTGCCGTTCGTGGCACGCTACCGCAAGGAAGTGACCGGCGGGCTGGACGACACGCAATTGCGCGACCTTGCCGAGCGTCTTGTCTATCTGCGCGAACTCGACGCGCGCCGCGACACCATCCTGGGCTCGATCCGCGAGCAGGGCAAGCTGACGCAAGAGCTTGAAACCAAGATCGGGGGCGCCGCGACCAAGGCGGAGCTAGAGGACATATACCTGCCCTACAAGCCGAAGCGCCGCACCAAGGCCGAGATCGCCCGCGAGCGTGGATTGGGGCCGCTGGCCGAAGCCATTCTCAACAACCGTGCGCTGGTGCCCGCGGACGTCGCGCTCGCCTATGTCACCGGCGAGGTGGCCGATGCGAAGGCGGCGCTCGAGGGCGCGCGCGACATCCTGTCGGAGCAATTCGCCGAAAACGCCGATCTGGTCGGCAAGCTGCGCAGCTACATGAAGGAGCGCGCCTTCCTGCGCGCCAGGGTGGTCGACGGCAAGCAGGAGGCCGGCGCGAAATTCTCGGACTATTTCGACCATGTTGAACGTTGGGCGACCGTGCCAAGCCACCGCGCGCTCGCCATACTGCGCGGCCGCAACGAGGAGGTGCTGTCGCTCGACATCGATGTGGATGCCGATGACAGCTCGCCGGTGAAGCCGGTCGAGCGGATGATCGCCAACGCCTACGCCATCGGTGCCAGCCTGCCAGGCGACCGCTGGCTGATGGAGGTCGCCGGCTGGACCTGGCGCATCAAACTGTCGCTGCACCTGACGCTCGACCTGATGCGCGACCTGCGCGAGCGGGCCGAGGAAGAAGCGATCCATGTCTTTGCCCGCAACCTCAAGGATTTGCTGCTGGCGGCTCCCGCCGGCTCGCGGCCGACGATGGGGCTCGATCCCGGCATCCGCACCGGCGTCAAGGTGGCGGTGGTCGATGGCACCGGCAAGCTGCTGGCGACGACGACGGTCTATCCGTTTCCGCCGAGGAACGATGTGCGTGGCACGCAGGCCGAACTTGCGGCGCTTATCCGCCAGCACAAGGTCGAGCTGATCTCGATCGGCAACGGCACCGGCAGCCGCGAGACGGAGAAGCTGGTCGCCGACATGCTGTCCGACATGCCTTCGGACGGCGGCCCGAAGCCGCTCAAGGTGATCGTCAGCGAGGCGGGAGCGTCGGTCTATTCGGCTTCGGCGACGGCTGCCGCCGAGTTCCCCGGCCTCGACGTGTCGCTGCGCGGCGCGGTGTCGATCGCGCGACGGCTGCAGGATCCGCTGGCCGAACTGGTCAAGATCGAGCCGAAATCCATCGGCGTCGGCCAGTATCAGCACGATGTCGACCAGTACCGGCTCGGCCGCTCGCTGGAAGCGGTGGTGGAGGACGCCGTCAACGCGGTCGGCGTCGACCTCAACACCGCCTCGGCGCCGTTGCTGGCGCGGGTTTCAGGCCTCGGCGCGTCGCTCGCCGATGCAATCGTCGCGCATCGCGATGCGACCGGCCCGTTCGCCAGCCGCAAGGACCTGCTGAAGGTGGCACGGCTTGGACCGCGCGCGTTCGAGCAGTCCGCCGGCTTCCTGCGCATCGCCAATGGCAGCGAGCCGCTCGACGCCTCGTCGGTGCATCCGGAGGCCTATGGCGTGGCCAAGAAGATCGTCGCCGCCTGCGGCCGCGACGTGCGTTCGCTTTTGGGCGACAGTGCCGCGCTCAAGGCGCTCGACCCGCGCGTCTTCGTCGACGAGCGTTTCGGCTTGCCGACGGTGCGCGACATTCTGGCGGAGCTGGAGAAGCCCGGCCGCGATCCGCGTCCCGGCTTCAAGACCGCGACCTTCGCCGATGGCATCGACGAGATCAAGGATTTGAAGCCCGGCATGCTGCTGGAAGGGACCGTCACCAATGTCGCCGCTTTCGGCGCCTTCGTCGATATAGGCGTGCACCAGGACGGGCTGGTGCATGTCTCGCAGCTCGCCGACCGCTTCATCAAGGACGCGCATGAGGTGGTCAAGGCCGGCGACGTGGTCAAGGTGCGCGTCGTCGATGTCGACATCAAGCGCAAGCGTATCGCGCTCTCCATGCGTAAGGATGCCGGCGAGGGGGGTGCATCGAAGGGCGGGCCGCGCGACTATGGCGGCGGCAGGCCGGCGCCACGCGGGCCTACGCCGCAACGCCAGCCGGAGCGGCCGGCACAGCAAGGTGCGTTCGGCGCCGCGCTGGCGGACGCGCTGAAGCGAAAGTAGCTACCACGCCAGAACAGCCGGCTCCTTCTCAAGCTGGCAGAGCAGCCAGTCCCGGAAACTGGCAACCGGCGGATAGCCGCGCTTGTCGTGAGGAATGACAAGGTAATAGGCGCTGCGGCTCTGCATCGGCTGGCCAGGCGCGGGCACAAGCTGGCCGCGCTGCAGTTCGCCCTCGATGAGAATCTGCGGCAAGAGCGCCACGCCGAGGCCCGCCATGCAAGCCTGGGCAGCGGTGGCGAACTGCTCGAATTGCATGCCAGGCCCGGTCGGCGCGCTCAGGCCCTGATGCTCGAACCATTCGCTCCAGGCCCCCGGGCGCGTCGTCATGTGCAGCAGCGGCAAACGGCCGATGTCGGCCGGTGTGGCGATGGCGCGGCCGGCGAGGAAGTCGGGCGACACCACCGGTGCCACCGTCTCGCGCACCAGAAGTGTCGAGTCGGCGTCCGGCCAGTCCGGCAGGCCGTAGTGGATGGCGGCATCCAACCGTTCGCGGGCGAAGTCGAAGCGCCCGACGCGGGTGACGAAATTGATGGTGATGTCGGGATTGTTCTCGACGAAATCGGGGATCATCGGCATCAGCCAACGCGTACCGAAAGTCGGCAGAATGGCAAGATTCAAGATCCCACTATGCCGATTGCTCATCAATCCAAGGGCTGCGTCACGCAACTGGCCAAGCGCCGAGCGTACCGCTTCGGCGTAGATTTCACCTGCCGTGGAGAGCCTTACATTGCGGCTGTCGCGTTCAAACAGCTGCCGGCCGAACTGATCTTCCAAAAGCCTGACCTGGCGGCTGACCGCGCCCTGGGTCAGGTCCAATTCCTGGGCGGCGGCGGTGAAGGAGCCAAGCCGCGCCACGGCCTCGAAGGCGGCAAGGGCGCTGATATTGGGCAAAAGGCGGCGCTGGACACTCATGATCCATTCCTAACGCTCATTGATCCGGGAAGCAATTTCGTTTGATTTTTTCAGGCCACGAGCCGATAAGCCGGGCTTCACCTGTTTCAAGGATCGAGAAGCCATGGCCGACAAGAATGCATTCGTGTGGGAAGACCCGTTCCTGATCGAGGACCAGCTTTCGGAAGACGAGCGCATGGTGCGCGATGGCGCTGCCGCCTTTGCCGCCGACAAGCTCGCGCCGCGTATCGAGGAAGCCTATCTCAACGAGACCTTCGACACGGCGATCTTCCGCGAGATGGGCGAGGCCGGCCTGCTCGGCATCAACATTCCGGAGGAGTTCGGTGGCCTCGCTGCCAGCTATGTCACCTACGGGCTGGTGGCGCGGGAAGTGGAACGCGTCGATTCCGGCTATCGCTCGATGATGTCGGTGCAGTCGTCGCTGGTGATGTACCCGATCCATGCCTATGGTTCGGACGAACAGCGCAGGAAGTACCTGCCGAAGCTTGCCAGCGGCGAATGGATTGGCTGCTTCGGTCTGACCGAGCCGGATGCCGGCTCCGACCCCGGCGGCATGAAGACCCGCGCCGAAAAGACCGCCAGCGGCTACAAGGTCTCCGGCTCCAAGATGTGGATTTCCAACGCGCCGGTCGCCGACGTGTTCGTCGTATGGGCGAAGTTGAAGGGGGAGAACGGCAAGGACGAGATCCGCGGTTTCGTGCTCGAGAAAGGCATGAAAGGGCTGTCGGCGCCGAAGATCGGCGGCAAGCTTTCGCTGCGCGCGTCGATCACCGGTGAAGTGGTGATGGAAGGCGTCGAGGTCGGCGAGGACGCGCTGCTGCCCAACGCCAAGGGCCTCGGTGGACCCTTCGGCTGCCTCAACCGGGCCCGCTACGGCATCTCCTGGGGTTCCATGGGAGCGGCGGAAGATTGCTGGCATCGCGCTCGCCAATATGGGCTTGACCGCAAGCAGTTCGGCAAGCCGCTGGCCGGCACGCAGCTCTACCAGAAGAAGCTCGCCGACATGCAGACCGAGATCGCTCTGGGGTTACAGGCCTCCTTGCGCGTCGGGCGCCTGCTCGATGAAGGCAAGATGGCGCCGGAAATGATCTCGATCGTCAAGCGCAACAATTGCGGCAAGGCGCTCGACATCGCCCGCCAGGCCCGCGACATGCATGGCGGCAACGGCATCCAGATCGGCTATCACGTCATGCGCCACGCGCAGAACCTGGAAACCGTCAACACCTACGAAGGCACGCATGACGTGCACGCGCTGATCCTGGGACGGGCGCAGACGGGGATACAGGCGTTCTTTTGAGCGACTTAAGCCGGCAAGCGGTTCTTTAATTTAGGTGCACCGCAACATCCGCTTGGAGAATGGCGGCCAGATGTGTCAGGGTTCGGCTGATGAAACGCCGATCTCCGGGGCCCCATGGCAATTCTGGCAGCCGTCTACCACCTGACCCACTATAAATACGACCGGCCGGTGGTTCTCGGGCCCCAAATCATCAGGCTGCAGCCGGCACCGCATTCCCGCACCAAGGTGTTGAGCCATTCGCTCAAGGTCGAGCCGGCGAACCACTTCGTCAATCTGCAGCAGGATCCTTACGGCAACTTCCTTGCCCGTTTCGTCTTTCCGGAGCCGGTGACGGAGCTGAAGATCGAGGTCGACCTCGTCGCCGACATGACCGTCTACAATCCGTTCGACTTCTTCGTCGAACCGTCGGCCGAGGCGTTCCCGTTCGACTATCCCGAGGAGATCCGTGACGACCTCGCCATCTACCGCACGCCGGAGCCGGCCGGGCCGCTGCTCCAGGCGTTTCTGAAAACCGTCGACCGCGGCGCGCCCAACACGGTCAATTTCCTCGTCGATCTCAATGCCCGCCTGCAGCGCGAGATCGCCTATATCGTGCGCATGGAAACCGGTGTCTTCTCGCCGGAGGAAACGCTGGCAGCGGCCAAGGGCTCCTGCCGCGATTCAAGCTGGCTCCTGGTGCAGATCCTGCGCAATCTTGGCATCGCCGCGCGCTTCGTCTCGGGCTACCTGATCCAGCTCAAGCCCGATCTTGTCGCGCTGGATGGGCCGGCCGGCACAGCGGTCGATTTCACAGACCTGCACGCCTGGTGCGAGGTCTATCTTCCTGGCGCCGGCTGGATCGGCTTCGATCCGACCTCGGGCCTGCTCACCGGCGAGAGCCATGTTCCGCTGGCCGCCACACCGCATTTCCGCAATGCGGCGCCTATTTCCGGCATGGCGAGCTTTGCCAATGTCGAGTTCGGCTTCGAGATGCGGGTCGACCGTATCGCCGAGCATCCGCGCATCACCAAGCCGTTCTCGGATGAGAGCTGGCAGGCGCTCGATGCGCTCGGCAACAAGGTCGATGCCGCGCTCGCGGCCGGCGATGTGCGGCTGACCATGGGCGGCGAGCCGACCTTCGTGTCGATCGACGATTTCGAGGCCGCCGAATGGAACACCGCCGCCGTTGGGCCAACCAAGCGCGAAAAAGCCGATGCGTTGATCCGCAGGCTGCGCGAGCGTTTCGCGCCCGGCGGTTTTCTCCACTACGGCCAAGGCAAGTGGTATCCCGGTGAAAGCCTGCCACGCTGGACGTTTTCGCTCTTTTGGCGCGCCGACGGCGAGCCGGTGTGGAGCGACCCGTCGCTGATCGCGCGGGAAGATAGTTCGGCTGATATCGGCCCGAAACAAGCCGAAAGCCTGCTGACGGCGATCGCCGGCGAACTCGGCATCGACACGTCCATGGTCAGCGAAGCCTATGAGGATCCGGCCGAATGGCTGCTCAAGGAAGGCAAGCTGCCCGACAATGTCGACCCGTCGAATTCGAAACTCGAAGATCCGGAGGAACGCAGCCGCATGGCGCGTGTCTTCGAACGCGGGCTGACCAAGCCGTCCGGATATGTGCTGCCGGTGCAACGCTGGAACAGCCAGGCCTCCGATCCGCGCTGGCGCTCGGAGAAATGGAAGACGCGGCGCGGCCGGCTGTTCCTGGTGCCGGGTGATTCCCCGGTTGGCTATCGCCTGCCGTTGGGCACGCTGCCCTATGTGCCGCCGGCGCAATTCCCCTACATCGTGCCCGTCGATCCGTCGCTGCCGCGTGGCGCTTTGCCCGTGCGCGAAGCGATCTTGCCAGCGGCCGCTCCTGCGGAACTCGAAGGCGCCGACGAAATGGCCCGTCGCCAACAGGCAGCCTCGTTCACGGCGACGACCGGCCAGCAGGAGCGCGTCGAGCAGGAGATCACCGAGATCGGCGGCGCGGTGCGCACGGCACTTTCGGTCGAACCGCGTGACGGCAGGCTGTGCGTGTTCATGCCGCCGGTCGAGGCGCTCGAGGATTATCTCGAACTCGTCGCCGCCGCCGAGAACGCGGCAAGGGCGATTGGCCTTCCCGTGCACATCGAGGGCTACGGTCCACCGCATGACCCGCGCCTCAACGTCATCCGCGTGGCACCCGATCCCGGCGTCATCGAGGTCAACATCCACCCTGCCTCGAACTGGCAGGACTGCGTGGCGACAACGACGGCGATCTACGACGAGGCGCGGCAGACGCGGCTTGGCGCCGACAAGTTCATGATCGACGGCCGCCACACCGGCACCGGAGGCGGCAACCATGTCGTGGTCGGCGGCGCCACGCCCAATGACAGCCCATTCCTGCGCCGGCCCGACCTGCTGAAGAGCCTGGTGCTGCAATGGCAGCGGCATCCCTCGCTGTCCTATCTGTTCTCCGGCCTGTTCATCGGCCCGACCAGCCAGGCGCCGCGCTTCGACGAGGCGCGCCACGACTCTCTTTACGAGCTTGAAATCGCGATGGCGCAGGTGCCGCATCCCGACCAGGGTGCCGCACCCTTGCCGTGGCTGGTCGACCGGTTGTTCCGCAACCTGTTGACCGACGTCACCGGCAATACGCATCGCTCGGAAATCTGCATCGACAAGCTGTTTTCCCCGGATGGTCCGACTGGCCGGCTTGGCCTTGTCGAATTCCGCGGATTCGAGATGCCGCCCAATGCGCGCATGTCTCTGGCGCAGCAATTGCTGGTGCGGGCCATCATCGCCCGCGCGTGGAAGAACCCGCTCGACGGGCGCTTCGCGCGCTGGGGCACCTCGCTGCATGATCGCTTCATGCTGCCGCACCATGTCTGGGCGGACTTTCTCGACGTGCTCGACGACCTCAAGCTCAATGGTTTCGAATTCCGGCCCGAATGGTTCGATGCCCAGCTCGAATTCCGCTTTCCCTTCTGCGGTGAGGTGCAGCATGCCGGTATCAAGCTGGAGCTCAGGCAAGCGCTGGAACCATGGCACGTGATGGGCGAGCAGGGCGCGATCGGCGGCACCGTGCGCTTCGTCGATTCATCGGTCGAACGGCTGCAGGTCAGGACCGAAGGCCTCAACCCGGAGCGTCATGCGATCGTCTGCAACGGCCGCATCGTGCCGATGAGGATTACCGACAACAGAGAGGTCGCGGTGGCCGGCGTGCGCTTCAAGGCCTGGCAGCCGGCCTCGGGCCTGCATCCGGCGCTGCCGGTCAACACGCCGCTGGTGTTCGACATCTATGACCGCTGGTCCGGCCGGGCAATCGGCGGCTGCGTCTACCATGTCGCGCATCCCGGCGGGCGCAGCTACGACACTTTCCCCGTCAACGGCAACGAGGCGGAGGCACGGCGGCTCGCCCGCTTCGAACCGCGCGGCCACACACCCTCGGGCTATGTGTTGCGCGAGGAACAGCCGGCGGAAGATTTCCCGATGACCCTTGACCTCAGGCGTCCACCAAGACTGTGATCTGACATGGCAAAGGGGAATCACAAAAGGGTGCGCGGCAAGCCGCAGGCCCATAGCCTGCTGGAGCACTACCAGCCGATCGACGGCGTCGTCGACGAGATGGTCGACGCGTCAGGCAATCCCCGTCCGGTCTGGAAGCATTTTGTCGAAGCGCTGGACGAACTCGGGGCCGAAAAGCTCGGCCAGCGCTTCGCCCGCGCCGACCAGTATCTGCGCGATGCCGGTGTCTACTACCGCGTCTACGACAAGGCGGGCGCCAACGAGCGCGAATGGCCGCTGGCGCATATTCCCTTGCTCATCGAGGACAGCGAGTGGCAGGCGGTCAGCGCCGGCTTGGTGCAGCGCGCCGAACTGTTCGAGGAAATTGTTGCCGATATCCACGGGCCGAACCGGCTGGTCGAAAAAGGTATCCTGCCGGCAGGACTGATCGCGGCGAGCCCTGAATATTTGCGGCCCGTGGTCGGCACCAGGCCGGCCGGAGGGCATTTCCTGCACTTCTGCGCCTTCGAACTCGGCCGCGGTCCGGACGGCCGCTGGTGGGTGCTGGGCGACCGTACCCAGGCGCCTTCGGGCGCCGGCTTCGCGCTGGAAAACCGGGTCGCCACCACGCGCGCTTTGTCCGACATCTATGGCGAGATGCATGTGCACCGGCTCGCCGGCTTCTTCCGCCGCTTTCGCGATGCGCTGATCGGCATGGCAAAGGAGAGCGACGGCCGCGTCGCCATCCTGACGCCGGGGCCACTCAACGAGACCTATTACGAACACGCCTATATCGCCCGCTACCTCGGCATCATGCTGCTCGAAGGCGAGGACCTGACCGTTTCCGGCGGCAGGCTGATGGTGCGGACCGTGTCCGGCCTGATGCCCATCAGCGTGCTGTGGCGGCGGCTCGATGCCGCCTTCGCCGATCCGCTCGAGCTGCGCCCGGATTCGCAGATCGGTACGCCGGGGCTGGTCGAGGCGATCCGGCAAGGCTCGGTGTCCACCGTCAATGCGCTGGGCTCGGGCCTGATGGAGACGCGCGCGCTGCTCGCCTTTCTGCCCAAGATCGCGCGCGAATTGTGGGGCGAGGAGCTGCTTTTGCCCAGTGTGGCGACATGGTGGTGCGGGCAGGAGACGGAGCGCGCCCATGTGCTCGCCAATATCGACCGCATGGTGGTCGGCCCGGCGCTGTCGACAAGACTTGCCTTCGAAGATGACGGACAGACGAAGCTCGGCTCGGCGCTGTCGGTCGGGGAGCGGGCGGAACTGGTGGCGCGCATCGAACGCGACGGCGAGGCCTTCGTCGGCCAGGAGGCGGTGACGCTTTCGACGACGCCGGTCTATGTCGGCGGCTGGCTGGAACCGCGGCCGGCGAGCCTGCGCGTCTATCTGGCGCGTACGCCCGAGGGCTGGACGGTGATGCCGGGCGGGTTTGCGCGCGTCGGCCTATCGCTCGACCCGACGGCGATCGCCATGCAGCGCGGCGGCCAGGCGGCTGATGTCTGGGTGGTCAGCGACAGACCCGTGGAGCGCGAGACGCTGCTGCCGCAGGAGAGCGACAGCTTCAACCGGACGAGGCCCGGTAGCCTGCCCAGCCGCGCGGCGGAAAACCTGACCTGGCTCGGCCGCTACATCGAACGCTCGGAAGACACGGTGCGTATCCTGCGCGCCTATCACGTGCGGCTCGCCGAAACGTCCGATCCGGACATGCCGCTGCTGGCCGATATCAGGGATTATCTCGAACCGTTCGGCATCGATGTCGAAACGGCGATCCCGCCAGGGCTGATCGGCACGCTCGACAGCGCGGTGTACAGCGCCGGCCAGATCCGCGATCGTTTCTCGCCGGATGGCTGGCTGGCGCTCAAGGATTTGTCAAAAACGATCCATCAGTTCGCCACAACCGTGGCGCCCGGCGACGATGCGACGCGGGCCATGACCGTGATCCTGCGCAAGCTTGCCGGATTCTCGGGCCTTTTGCATGAGAACATGTACCGCTTCGCTGGCTGGCGTTTCCTCGAGATCGGCCGGCGGCTGGAGCGCGGCATCCAGATCGCCAGCACTCTGGCCCGACTGACCAGCAGCAAGGCGCCGGACGGGGCGCTGGACATGATGCTGGAGATCGGCGACAGCGTGATGACCCATCGACGGCAATATCCGGTGCAGGCCGGCCGGCGCACGGTGATCGATCTCCTGGCGCTCGATCCGCTCAATCCACGCTCCATCCTGTTCCAATTGGAGAGGCTGAAAGCCGAGATAGGGCTGTTGCCGGCGACCGGCGGCGAGGGGCACATGTCGGCGGCGGCCAAGGAAATCCTGCAGCTCAACACGTCCATCGCCATCAAGGAGCCGGCAGACATGACGGTGAGGGCGTTGAACGATCTCGCGGGCGAAATAGGCGGGCTCTACAGCAGCCTCGCCAAAGCCTATTTCGGCTAGAAAGAGATGGCCATGCTGTACGACATCAGGCTTCTGCTCCACTACGACTATGCTGCCGCTGCTGGCGGCGGACGCCATCAGGTGCGCGTGCTGCCGTCGACCATTGACGGTGTGCAGCGTGTCATCGCCGCTTCGCTTTCTTTTTCACCGGCACCCAACGAACGGTCGGATTTTTCCGATTTCTTCGGCAACAATGTCACTTCGATCGCGTTTCGCGACGCCCATGACACGCTCGACATCAGGATGAGCGCGCGTGTGTCGGTGGCGCGGCCCGAGCCGGGGCTCGACGTGTCGCCCGATCTCCGCCGCCTTCGACAGGAGCTGGCCGCCGTGCGGTCGCTTGCGCCGGCCTCGCCGCACCATTTCCTGGCCGCCAGCAGCCATGCGGGCATCGATGCCGCGATCACCGCATTCGCGCGAGACAGCATCGGAAACTCGGCCGCAGGGACGGCGATGAACCTGTGCAATCGCATCCATCGCGATTTCACATACGATGACGAGGCGACCACGGTGCGGACCCGGGCCAGCGACGCCTTCCAGCTGAAGCGGGGCGTCTGTCAGGATTTCTCCCACATCATGATCGCCGGCTTACGCGGGCTTGGCATTCCGGCCGGCTATGTCAGCGGCTTCCTGCGCACCATTCCGCCCAAAGGCAAGCCCCGGCTGGAAGGCGCGGATGCCATGCATGCCTGGGTCAAGGTCTGGTGCGGGCGTGATGCCGGCTGGCAGGAGTTCGATCCGACCAATGGCATGCGGGCCTCCAACGACCATATCACCGTTGGTTACGGGCGCGACTATTCGGATGTGGCGCCCATCGTCGGCGTGCTGAAGACGACTGGCGGACAGGTCGGCGACCAGGCGGTCGACGTCATCCCGGTCGTGCTCGAAAAGGCGTGAAACGGGGCGCACTAACTTGCCCGGCGCCGCGAGTTCTCACAAGGATGGAGCAGACTTCTCAGACATCGATGCGGTCACTAGAGCAGCTCACCGGTTCACGGAAAAGGCAAGCCGATCCAAGTCTTTGATTTCGCGCAATTCCGGACGGAAAAGCCGTTTCACATTTTTCCTGTAGGTGCTTAGTCTGTATTCGCCTTAGGGGAGAATAGTCTTAGGCTGCCGCGCACAGGCATGAGGTTTGTCATTGAAAGCTGTCAGCGTCGTCATACCCGCCTACAATGCGGCGGCAACGATCGCTAAGACGCTGGCCTCGCTTGGCGGAGAGGCCGGGTTCATCGGCGAGGTCCTGCTGGTCGACGATCAATCGACCGATGGCACGGCCGATGCAGCCCGGCAGGCCGCGGTGCAATCATCCCTGCCCTTGCGTGTGCTGCCCGCCAGTTGCCGCGACGCCGGCGGCGCCCGTAACCTGGCGCTCGACGAGGCAGCCCATCCGTGGGTCTACCTGATCGACGCCGACGACCTGCACCTTCAGGGCGGCTTAAGCTCCTTGCTGTCGCAGGCGGAAAACCAGCCCAAGGCCGACATGATCGTCGGTGCCTTCCGGCGCAGGGTGAACGGCCAGGATCGGCAGATCAAGGTGCCAAACGGCTACACCGCTGCCTGCCTCACCAACGCCTCCGCCTACGTGAAGGGGGATATACGCTCGGTGGCGGTGGGCAGCGTGCTGGCTTCCCGGCGTCTCATCGGCGAGACCCGGTTCCCCGTCGGGCTCGCCTTCGACGAGGACACGCTGTTCTGGGCGCGGCTGATGAGCAAGGCGTCGCTGGTCATGATTCAGCGCCCCGTCATGATCTACGAAGTTTCAGCGGAGCGTTCGGACGATCGCTTCACGGTCAACCCGGTGCGGCGCTTCCTGGACTGGCGCCGGGAGCTGCGTACGCTCACCGATTGCGGCATCCCGATTTCGGCACTGAAAGCCAGGGAGGGCCTCGTCGCGCTCAAGATCGCCCGTGTCCATTATGCGCGAGGCGACCTGGACATGGCCGCGCGCTTTCTCGCAATAGCCTCAGTGGCGCCGAAGCGGCGCTCGGAAGCCTGGCGCTGCCTGCGCTACAAATTCAAGCTCGCGGCGCGCCGCCGGCTGTCCCTTCCGCCGACACAGATGCAGCGCGCATTGTAGGCCTGACCGCCGCCACCGGGATTGCCTTGTTTCCAGGCGGGGTGTGGAACCAGCGGTCAGCCCGCAGCTTATCTACGCATATTTCGTGTGGAGCTTACATGCTGCAGAGAACCGGATCGTCGCGGAGCCGATTGGCCGACGGTGATAGCGTACCCAAGAATGGAGCACAGATTTCCGCCAGGGATGCCGCGCTGACCTATGTCAGCGATGCCGAGCCCGGCATCCGCCGGCTGAAGGCAGGCAAGGGATTCGCTTACAAGGCACCGGACGGGAAAGCGGTCTCCGATGCCGACAGAGCGCGCATCGCGGCGATCGTCATACCGCCGGCCTGGACCGATGTCTGGATTTCGCCCGATCCGAACGGGCATATCCAGGCGACCGGGAGGGATCAGCGGGGGCGCAAGCAGTATCGCTATCATCCGCAATGGGCCGAGGAGCGCGACGGCGCCAAATATTCGAGCCTCGTGGCTTTCGCCGAAAGCCTGCCGGACCTTCGGCGCAGGATCGACAGCGACCTGCGTCGTCACGGCCTGCCGCTCGAACGCGTCGCCGCCGCGGTGGTCTGGCTGCTCGACAACACGATGATCCGCGTCGGCAATGCCGCCTATGCCCGCGACAACAAGAGCTTCGGCCTGACGACTTTGCGGGACCGGCATGTCGATATCAAGGGATCGAGCCTGCGCTTCGCCTTCAAGGGCAAGTCCGGCAAGGAATGGAAATTGAAGCTGGTTGACCGCCGGATCGCGGGGATCGTTCGGGGCGCGCAGGACCTGCCGGGCCAGAAACTGTTCCAGTATCTCGACGAGGACGGCAACAGACGCCCTGTCCGCTCCGACGACGTGAACCACTATATCCGCGAAGCGGTCGGCGACGCGTTCAGTTCGAAGCACTTCCGCACATGGGGTGGCACCATCCACGCCGCGTCGCTGTTTGCACAGACGGAACTGCCTGAGAGCCAGGCACAGCAAAAACGGGTGATGAACAGCGTCATCGACAAGGTGGCCGAACGGCTGGGGAATACGCGCGCGGTCTGCCGCCAATGCTATATCCATCCGCAGGTCTTCGAGGCCTGGAGCGAAGGACGACTGCTTGCCGAAATGGCGGAAGCCAACAAGCGCAAGCGGTCCATCGAAGGCCTCGATGAGGAGGAAGCGCTCGTGTTGAGATGGTTGAAGACGCAGGAGGACCGATCGGCGGCAATCGGCGGCCGCTGAATCCGCGGCGTCTCGATTTTTTTATCGACGCCATGTCGGCATCGGCCCTACTGTTTCGTCCTTTGCTACAGAAAGGACCGTCCATGCTCTACGCCATCCTCTGCTACGCCTCCGAAGATGTCGTCTGTTCCTGGAGCAAGGAACAGGACGACAAGGTCATGGCCGACCTGCTCGGCGTTCAGGAGAAGTATGCCAACGCCGGCCGGCTTGGGCCCGTGGCGCGGCTTTTGCCGACGACGGCGGCAACGACGCTGCGGAAAGTGAAAGGTGAATCGCTGGTCATCGACGGGCCGTTCGCCGAGACCAAGGAACAGTTCCTCGGTTTCTACACGCTCGATTGCGCCGACCTCGACGAGGCCGTCGAATTCGCCCGTGAGCTCTCCGAGGTCAACCCAAGCGGCGGTTCCTACGAAATCCGCCCTGTATCGGTGTTCCATCCGACCAGGGTTCCGGCATGACCGAACTCGCCTGGATAAGCTCCGCGATCAGCGCTGCCCGTCCACAAGCGATGGGCGCGCTGCTGCGCTATTTCCGCGATCTCGACACGGCGGAGGAAGCTTTCCAGGACGCCTGCCTCAAGGCGCTGAAGAACTGGCCGCAAAACGGGCCGCCTCGCGATCCGGCGGCCTGGTTGATCTTCGTCGGCCGCAACAGCGGCATCGACGCTGTGCGCAAGCGTGCCAAGCAGGCGCCGATGCCGGAAGAGGACCAGGTTTCCGATCTGGAGGACGCCGAAAGCGACATCGCCGAGCGGCTGGACGGAGCGCATTACCGCGACGACATATTGCGGCTGCTGTTCATTTGCTGTCACCCTGATTTGCCCGCAACGCAGCAGATCGCGGTGGCGCTGCGCGTCGTCTCCGGCCTCACCGTCAAGCAGATCGCGCGCGCCTTCCTGGTCGGCGAGAGCGCGATGGAGCAGCGCATCACCCGCGCCAAGGCGCGCATCGCGGACGCTGGCGTGCCGTTCGAGACGCCGGGCGCGGTCGAGCGCTCCGAGCGGCTCGCTGCGGTCGCGTCCATGGTCTACCTGATCTTCAACGAGGGCTATTCGACCAACAGCGGCGAGGCGCCGGCTCGCGCGCCCTTGTGCGAGGAAGCGATCCGACTTGCCCGGCTGCTGCTGCGGCTGTTCCAGACCGAGCCGGAGATCATGGGGCTGACGGCGCTGCTTCTGCTGCAGCACGCACGCGCACCGGCACGTTTTGACGATGATGGCGAGATCGTGCTGCTCGAGGACCAGGATCGAAGCCTGTGGAGCCGCAAGATGATCGACGAAGGGCTGGCGCTCGTCGACAAGGCGCTGCGCCATCGCAAGCCAGGTCCCTATCAAGTCCAGGCGGCGATCGCAGCGCTCCACGCGCGGGCCGAGAAAGCCGAGGACACCGACTGGGTGGAGATCGACCTGCTCTATGGCCTGCTCGAGCAGATGCAGCCGTCGCCGGTCATCACGCTCAACCGTGCGGTCGCGGTCGCCAAGGTGCGCGGACCGGAGGCGGCGCTGGCGATGATCGAGCCGCTCGAGCCGAGGCTTTCGGGCTATTTCCATTTCTTCGGCCTCAAGGGCGGGCTGTTGATGCAACTCGACCGGGGCGAGGAGGCACGCATTGCCTTCGACCGCGCCATCGCGCTCGCCAATACGGCGGCGGAAGCTGCCCATATCCGCATGCATATCGACCGTCTGATCAAGGACGGCGCCGTACGCACGCCGGCGAAGAAAGCAAACTGAAAGCCTCTGCCCGTTCTGCCTGGCTCAATCGTGCAGCCCGGGCTTGGACCATGCCGGGGTGGCGATTCTCTCCTGAAACAGGTAATGGCACGCCATGACAGCCCCTTCCAGCCGCGACGGCGCCGGGAAGGCATGGCGCAAGGCGTTGACCCGCGCCCTATGAGCGGCGGGATTCTGAAAGGGACAGAAATGACGATAGCGAAGGAAACGGGCGAGCTTCTGGCGAAACTGGGCGTGGCCAAGGAGGCGCTTGACGGCGGCGACCTGATCGTGCGCAGTCCGGTGACGGGTGAGCGGATCGCGGCGCTGAAGACGATCTCGCCGGCCGACGCGGCAAAGACCATCGATGCGGCCCACAAGGCGTTCCAGTCCTGGCGGCTGGTGCCGGGTCCCAAGCGCGGCGAACTGGTGCGGCTGCTGGGCGAGGAACTGCGCACGCACAAGGCCGAGCTTGGCCGGCTGGTGTCGATCGAGGTCGGCAAGATCCCGTCCGAAGGGCTCGGCGAAGTGCAGGAGATGATCGACATCTGCGATTTCGCCGTTGGTCTGTCCCGGCAATTGTACGGCCTGACCATCGCCACCGAGCGTCCGGGCCACCGCATGATGGAAACCTGGCATCCGCTTGGCGTCGTCGGTGTCATCTCCGCATTCAACTTCCCGGTCGCGGTGTGGTCGTGGAATGCCGCACTGGCGCTGGTTTGCGGCGATGCAGTGGTATGGAAGCCGTCGGAGAAGACGCCGCTGACCGCGCTTGCCTGCGAGGCGATCTTCAAGCGTGCGGTCAAGCGTTTCGGCACCGACGCACCGCAAGGCCTGGCACCGGTTCTGATCGGCGACCGTGCGGTCGGCGAAATCCTGGTCGACCATCCCAGGGTGCCGCTGGTCTCGGCCACCGGTTCGACTCGCATGGGCCGGGATGTCGGTCCGCGCCTGGCCAAGCGTTTCGCCCGCGCCGTGCTGGAACTGGGCGGCAACAATGCCGGCATCGTCTGCCCGACGGCCGATCTCGACATGGCGCTGCGCGCCATCGCCTTCGGCGCCATGGGCACCGCCGGCCAGCGCTGCACGACGCTGCGCCGCCTGTTCGTCCATGACAGCGTCTACGACGCCTTGGTGCCGCGGCTGAAGAAGGCTTATCAGAGCGTCTCGGTCGGCAATCCGCTGGAGACCTCGTCACTGGTCGGTCCGCTGATCGACAAGGCCGCCTTCGACGCCATGCAGAAGGCGCTGACGGAGGCGGCCGCGCATGGCGGCAAGGTGACTGGCGGCAGCCGGGTCGAGAACGGCCATCCCGATGCCTATTATGTGCACCCGGCGCTGGTCGAAATGCCGAAGCAGGTTGTACCGGTGACGGAAGAGACCTTCGCGCCGATCCTCTATGTGATGAAGTATTCCGATTTCGACGCCGTGCTCGACGAGCATAACGCGGTCGGCGCCGGCCTGTCGTCGTCGATCTTCACCCGCGACCTGCAGGAATCCGAGCGCTTCCTCGGTGTCGACGGTTCGGATTGCGGCATCGCTAACGTCAATATCGGTACTTCCGGCGCGGAGATCGGGGGCGCTTTCGGTGGCGAAAAGGAAACCGGCGGCGGCCGCGAGAGCGGTTCAGATGCGTGGAAAGCCTATATGCGGCGCGCCACCAACACCGTGAACTATTCCAAGGCGCTGCCGCTCGCCCAGGGCGTCTCGTTCGACATCGATTGAGAACGCCGGCCCGGTTCGGGTGTCGTTGCGCACCCGAACCGTTTGCGACCGGAGATTGATTGCTGAGTGCAGTTATGCTACCATCTTTCGCATGGTGCCGACATGCGCCGATGACCCGCCGCAAGGCGGGTTTTTTATTTCACGGTTCTTGTGTTTGGCTGGTTGTCGCCAACAGGCAGGTGACGCTGGCGACGCGGTTAAACCGCTCTACGGCATGTCGCGGCGAATAGGATTCGCCCGACCTGCTGTAAGCCTCTGATTTATGCAGGTCGTTGTCCCGGAGCCGGGTGCCATCCATTAAGTCCCTGTTTTGACGCGATTCCGGGCGGAAACATACCCTTCCTGGAAGCGCTTTGGAAACGGCCAAAAAGCACGCGCAGGTTGACAACCTTCCGGTTGCTGCAACATCCTGCCGATCTTTGACTCGGAGGTAGTTATGACTGTTTCGATCAACCGCCGCACCTTTTCCATGGGCACAGGAGCTTTGGCTTTGGCCGCCGCCGGCCTTTCGCCGGCGCACGCGCAGCAGGCTTTTTTCCGCATCGGCACGGGTGGAACGTCCGGCACTTACTATCCGGTGGGTGGCCTGATCGCCAACGCCATCTCGGCAACGGGGCCGGCCGGCGTCGAAGGCCTGGTCGCCACCGCCACGTCCTCCAACGGGTCGGTCGCCAACATCAGCGCCATCCAGTCGGGTGCATCCGAATCAGGGTTTACGCAATCCGATGTCGCCTACTGGGCATATTCGGGCACTGGCCTCTATGAGGGCAAGCCCAAGGCCGATGACCTGCGCCTCATCGCGACGCTCTATCCCGAAACGATCCATCTGGTCGCCCGAGCGGATGCTGGCATCAAGACGGTGGCGGACCTGAAGGGCAAGCGCGTTTCCCTCGACGAGCCGGGCTCAGGGACCATTGTCGACGCGCGCCTCGTGCTCGGCGCATACGGGCTGACGGAGAAAGATGTGCAGCCCGAATACCTCAAGCCCGGTCCGGCCGGCGAGCGGCTCCAGGATGGCGCCATGGACGCCTATTTCTTCGTCGGCGGCTATCCGACCGGCGCCATCGTCGAACTTGCCAGCACCAACAACATCACCCTGGTTCCAATCACCGGCCCCGAAGCCGACAAGCTCCTGTCCGAGCAGAAGTTCTTCTCCGCCGACACTGTGCCGGAAGGCACCTACAAGAATGTCGGCGAGACCAAGACCATATCCGTCGCCGCGCAATGGGTGACCAGCGCCAAGCAGACCGACGACCTCGTCTACAAGATCGTCAAATCGCTTTACAGCGACGCGACCCAGAAGGCGCTGCAGGCCGGCCATGCCAAGGGCAAGCTGATCACGCTCCAGAACGCGGTCACCAGCGCAGGCATTCCGTTTCATCCCGGTGCGGAGAAATTCTACAAGGAAGTCGGCGCCCTGAAGTAGGAGCTACCAGCGCGTAGGACCGATGGACGACAGCGAGGCGGGAGGCGTGCTTTCCGCCTCTTTTGCCTGGAAACTCAGGACACGGAACCGGCCATGAGCGACGATGACAAAATCACGCTTTCCGCGATGGAGTTCGATGAGGAGAAAGCTCGCGAACTGGAGGAGAAATTCGACTCCGAAATCCGATTCCGGCCATTGACCCAGGCCGCGGGCTGGCTGGTCGGCTTCCTCCTGGTGGCGCTGTCGCTGTTTCACTACTACACCGCCGGCTTCGGATTGCTGCAGGAGATGCTGCACCGAGGCATCCATCTGTCGATGGTGCTGGCGCTGATCTTCCTCGTCTTCCCGCTGGTGAAGAAGGGTTACGACCAGCCCGCGCAATCCAGCTTCCTGCGGCCGCTTGGCATACCGCTTTTCGACTGGCTGCTGGCGCTCGCCGCCGTGGTGGCCGTGCTGCACGTGCCGATGATCCCGCTCGACGATCTTGCCTTCCGCGTCGGCAACCCCACGACGCTCGATGTGGTGTTGGGCGTTATCCTGATCCTGCTTCTCCTGGAAGCGACGCGCCGCTCCGTCGGCATCCCGCTGCCGATCATCGCGTGCATCTTCATGGCCTACGCACTGTTTGGGCGGTACATGCCGAGCATTCTGGTGCACCCCGGCGCGTCCGTTTCCCAGCTTGTCGATCACCTCTATCTGACGACGCAGGGAATCTACGGCATCGCGCTCGGCGTCGTCGCCACCTACGTCTTCCATTTCGTGCTGTTCGGCGTCTTCGCAACCCGCATAGGCCTCGGCCAGCTCTTCCTCGACTGTGCCGCCTGGGTCGCCGGCCGCTACGCCGGCGGTCCCGCGAAGGTATCGATCTTCGGCTCGGCATTGTTCGGCATGATCTCCGGCTCGTCGGTCGCCAACACCGTCACCGTCGGCTCGCTGACCATCCCGGCGATGATCAAGCTCGGCTACAAGAAACATTTCGCCGCGGCGGTGGAGGCGGCGTCCTCGACCGGCGGTCAGGTCACGCCGCCGATCATGGGCGCGGCCGCCTTCCTGATGATCGAATTCCTCGAACTGCCCTACACGACCATCATTCTGGCCGCCATCGTGCCTGCCTTCATGCATTTCTTCGGCGTGTTCATGCAGGTGCATTTCGAGGCCAAGCGCACCGGCCTCAGGGGGCTCAGGCCGGACGAGATGCCCGACGTCGTCGAGGCGCTGAAGCGGGACTGGCCGACGATCATCCCGCTCGTCGTCCTCATCGGCGTCCTGCTCTCGGGCTACACGCCCTACATGGCCGCCTTCTGGGGCATCACGCTCTGCATCGCCGTCGGCTTGCTCAATCCGCGCCGTCGCATGTCGGTTGCCGACATCGCAGTATGCCTGCGCGACGGCGCCAAATATGCGCTCGCCGTCGGTGCCGCGGCCGGCACCGTCGGCATCGTCGTCGGCGTCGTCACCCTGACCGGCGTCGGCTTCAAGCTATCCTACATCGTCACCTCGACGGCAGGCCAGTTGTCGCTCCTGTTCGGCACCTTCATCCCCGAGTCGATCTTCTCGGCCCAGAGCCTGACGCTGCTGTTCACCCTGCTCATGACCGGCGTGGTCTGCATCCTGATGGGCTGCGGCATCCCGACGACGGCCAATTACATCATCATGGTGACCATCGCGGCACCCGCGCTGGTCATGCTGGGCACCGAACCGATCGTCGCCCACTTCTTCGTCTTCTATTACGGCCTGCTGGCCGACATCACGCCACCGGTGGCGCTGGCCGCCTATGCGGCGGCCGGCATGGCGGGGGCGGACCCGTTCAAGACAGGCAACACCGCCTTCCGGTTAGGGTTGGGCAAGGCGCTGGTTCCTTTCGTGTTCGTCTTCTCGCCGTCCCTGCTGCTGGTGACAAAGGACTTCACCTGGCCGAATTTCTTCCTGGCCTTTGGCGGCTGCGTGCTTGGTATCACCTGCCTCGGGGCCGCCCTGTCGCGCTATCTGCTGGTGCGAACGCGCCCATGGGAGAACGTGCTCCTGGTATTTGCCGCCCTGCTGCTGGTGGCGCCCGAGCTCTATTCCTCGCTGCTCGGCCTGGCGCTCGTCGTTCCCGTCGTGCTGCGCCATTGGAGCGCACGCCATACCGAAGAGGCGCAACCAGTCTGACCGGCGCCGCGCCCGCGCGATCGACGCTTTAAATAAGCCTGCATCACCTTCACAAGCTGGGAGGTGACGGGACTCGGCGGTCGGTGGAAAAACACGCTGCAAAGGCGCTGTCGACGACGGCCAGCTTGGCGGCCTGGACGATCATGTATTCCTCGTAGAATCCGTGCGACACCCACATCACCGAATTGCCGCGCTGACCAAGCCAGCCAATGCTGCCGAGTTCCTCCGCCGTGCGCAGTTTACGGCTGAGATGGGTCCGCGACAGCTTGAGCCATTTGGCGAAGTCGCCGATCGAAACCACGCCGGTCGGAATTCGCTCCAGCCCGGCATGGTCGGGGTTGATGCCCGACATCAGCCAGTCCATGACGATGCCGCCATTGTTGAGCCAGATGAACAGGGAAAAGGTCTGGTTGGGTTCGCGCACCGGCTTTGAGGCTAGCAAGCCGTCCGCCACCAGGGGCTGCAGCGTGGCAAGCATGTCTGGCCGCTCCAGGAACCTGGCCAGCCGGTTGCCGCCATCGATATGGTCGAGCGTGCGCAGATGGGCTGTTACCCAGCCGGTGAATCGCTCAATCGTCGCCGCCGTCGGTTGCAGGGGATGCGTGCGGCCGTCCCCACCCGCCACATACTCGGCGATGTTGTAGTGCAGCATCTCCTTGATGAAGGCGTCCGCCGTGTTGCGGCTGGCAACCGCGTTCTTGTGCACGACCTCGATGAAACGCGATACGGTCAGGTCCTTGCGGCGGTCGTTCGGGTCGCGCCTGAAGTGCATGGCAAGGCCGACATGGCCCAACAGCCAGCGCTGCTGCGTGGCAAAGATCGAAGCCAGCCGCGGGCTTTCCTCATAGATGCGGATCAGGGACTGCGACTGTTCCTGAACGTAGCGGTGCAAGGCTGGATGGCCGGCTATGTCTTGCAAATTCAGCGATGATCTCCCGATGCCTTGAATCAACTCGCATGGCGAGATTGCGTTCCCCATTTTCCAGTCTTCGACATCTGTGTCCAGACGTACCAACTACGAAGAACAGGGCCAGCCGAGACACAGATCCACGGCAACGGTTATCGTCTCGTTTGCTATGGCTTGAGAACCCCTTCCCGAATCGTTAGCCGAACGGCGAGATCCAGCCGCAGCGTGGCGCAACGGTCGTCAAGGCGTTTCCAGTTGCTGGTCCATGGCGGCATCTTTCACCTCCATCAACCAAATGAGTCCCAGCCAAGTCGAATTAACCGTTGGACAGGTTGAAGCCCTTGCGGGTTCCGCCGATTTCGCAAGGCCGTGCCACCTTGCCAGGTGGGACGGACACCTTCACTCGGCCGCCTGAACCCGACGGGCCTGGATGATCGTGCGGATTTCCGACCGGCAGGAACCGCAATTGGTACCTGCCTTCAGCGTGGCGCCGATGGCTTCGACACTGTTGCAGCCGGCCGCCACGGCCGCGGTAATCTGGTTCACCCCGATGTTGAAACAGGAACAGACGGTCGCGCCGGCATCGGGCCGCTCGGCACCGGCACGGCCGGCGACGATCCTGAAGCGTTCGCGCTGGCTGGCGTGGACCTCGCCGAGCTGCTCGGCGGCCCAGCCGCGCGACACCGCGACCGGACCGGGTGCGATGAACAAGGCACCCGCCAGATGCTCGCCTTGGAAGGCGGCGATGCGGTGCTGGCCGGCCTCGCGGTCGTGATAGGCGAGCATTTCGGCATCCGCGGCATCGAAGAGAGAGCCGGCGAAGGCCGTCCAGTCGATATCGTCATTGGCAAAGGCCAGTTCGACCCGCCAGCCGCCCCGGCATCTGGCGGTCGCCCAGTAGTCGGCGGCCATCGTCACGGGCCTTTTGCGTGTCACGGCAAAGCCAAAGGCCCCAGCGGTGAATTTCTCGATGCGAGCGGCGACATGCTTTAGCGCCGGCTGCCCCGACACGGGATCGGTAAGCGATGCCGTGAGCGTGTCGAGCCGGCCCCTGGCGGCGAACTGGTCGGTCCAGTGCATCGGCGCGAACAGGCTGCCCGGGCGCTGGCGCGTGGTCACCAGCACGCGGACCAGCACATCGCCGCGCGGAGTAGAGACGCGCGCGATGTCAGCGTCGCCAATGCCGTAAAGCTGTGCATCCTCGGGGTGGATTTCGACGAAGGGCTCGGCGATGTGCTGGGACAGGCGCGGGCTTTTGCCGGTGCGCGTCATGGTGTGCCAGTGGTCGCGGATCCGGCCGGTGTTGAGGACGAGCGGGAAGGCGGCGGTGATGCGGGTTTCGACGGTTGGACGCAGAGCGATGAAGCGGGCCTTGCGGTCGGGCGTGTAGAAGTTGCCGTCGGCGAAGAAACGGGTTGGTTGGCGTTCGATCGAAGTGGCCCCCTCTGGCCGAGTTCCAGCCTGAGCACCCCCTTCTGATTGAAGCCGAGCTTGAGCACCCCCCTCTGGCCTGCCGGCAGGCCAGAGGGGGGTGCCTGGGCTCGGTGCCGGCCAATGGAACGGAGCCAATCCTTCGTAGTCCTCAACATCGATCGCAGCATAAGCGCTGATGTCGAAATCCCGCTCGCCATCATTTTCGAACCCCGACAGCGCGGCGTGCTCGGCAAAGATCTCCACTGGGCTCTCATGCGCGAACGCCTCGCCAAAGCCCATCCGCCTTGCCACTTCCGCAATGATCCACCAGTCGGGCCGCGCCTCGCCGGGGGCGGCCAAAAACGGCCGCTGGCGCGAGATGCGGCGCTCGGAATTGGTGACGGTGCCGTCCTTCTCGCCCCAGGCCGTGGCCGGCAATCGGACATGGGCGTGGCGGACCGTGTCGGTCTCGGCCAGCACGTCCGACACCACGACGAACGGGCAGGCCTTGATCGCCGCCTCGACTGCCCCTGCATCCGGCATGGAATCGACCGGGTTGGTGGCCATGATCCACAACGCCTTGATGCGCCCATCGGCCACCGCCTTGAACATCTCGACCGCCTTGAGACCGGGCTCCCCGGCAATCGCCGGCGCCTTCCAGAAGCGCTGCACGCGTTCGCGATGCCCGGGGTTTTCGATATCCATGTGGGCGGCGAGCATGTTGGCCATGCCGCCGACCTCGCGGCCGCCCATGGCGTTGGGCTGGCCGGTGACCGAGAAAGGGCCGGCGCCCGCTTTTCCGATGCGGCCGGTGGCGAGATGGCAGTTGATGATGGCGTTGACCTTGTCGGTGCCCTGGGACGACTGGTTGACGCCCTGGCTGTAGACGGTGACGGTCTTTTCCGTCCTGGCGAACAGGCTGTAGAAACGGCTAAGTTGGTCTTCGCTGAGGCCCGTGGCGGCAGCGACGCCGGCAAGGTCCAGCGTCGAGGCGGCGAACAGGGCTTGTCCGAATCCGGCCGTATGCGCCGTGATATAGGCACGGTCGAGCGCATTGTGCTGGCCGAGCCAGGCGAGCAGGCCGGTGAACAGGGCGACGTCGCCATCCGGCGCGATCGCCAGATGCATGTCTGCGATGTCTGATGTCATGGTACGGCGCGGATCGACGAGCACTACCTTCATCTCGGGCCGCTTTTCCCGGGCAGCCGCGATGCGCTGATAGAGCACGGGATGGCACCAGGCGAGATTGGAGCCGACCAGCACGATCAGGTCGGCCAGCTCCAGATCCTCGTAGGTTCCCGGCACAGTGTCCGAACCAAACGCGCGGCGATGGCCGGCAACCGACGAAGCCATGCAGAGCCGCGAATTGGTGTCGATGTTGGCCGAGCCAATGAACCCCTTCATCAGCTTGTTGGCGAGATAATAATCCTCGGTCAGCAACTGGCCGGAGACGTAGAAGGCGACCGCGTCGGGGCCATGTTCGGCGATGGTGTGCTGGAAGGTCGAGGCGACGACGTCGAGCGCCTCGTTCCAGCCGGCGGGGCGGTCGTGGATTTGCGGTTGGAGCAGCCGGCCGTCGAGGTCGATCGTCTCGGCCAGTGCGGAGCCCTTGGAACAGAGCCGGCCGAAATTCGCGGGATGATCGGGATCGCCGCGGACAGATACCTGCCCGTCCGCGGCAACCTTCGCCAGCACGCCGCAGCCGACCCCGCAATAGGGGCAGGTGGTCCTCACCTCGCGCGCTGCGTCAATCTCCATAGTTCAGGCCGCGCGGCTGGCCAGCGCTTCCAGCGCGACGAACAGGTGCTCGCCCTCGACCTTGACCGCAATGGTGCGCACCGCGCCTTCGTCGGCGCCCAGCGCCTTACCCGTCTCCAGCGAGATCACCCAATTGTGCAAGGGGCAGGTCACCGCCGCGCCATGCACGATGCCCTGGCTCAGCGGCCCGCCTCTGTGGGGGCAATGGTCCTCGATGGCGAAGACCTGGTCGTCGGCGGTGCGAAAGACAGCGATCTTGCCTTGCGGGGTGGCGACACAGCGCGCGCCACGGCGGGGAATGTCGGAGAGGGTGCCGATCGATGTCCAGGTCATAGGTGTGCCTTTGCTTGATATGAATGTGCCAAGGCACCCCCCTCTGTCCTGCCGGACATCTCCCCTGCAAGGGGGGAGATTGGCAGCTTGAGCGCAGGCGCATTTTCTTCAGCGCTGGAGATTGGCGAAAGCAGATATGACATCCGATTTCCCCCCTTGCGGGGGAGATGGCCGGCAGGCCAGAGGGGGGTGCCTCGCGCTGACATCGCCATCACTCCGCCGCCTGCGCAAACCCGACCGACGCCATCGGCCGGAATTCGTGCTTGTCCTTGCCGGACACGCGCTCGGACCATGGATCGACCTGGGCGAACTTCTGCGAAAAGATGAAGCGGTCGTAATAGGCCTTGCGCTTCTCGCCATCGTCCATGATCTGGCGCTTGATCTCGGCGATGCCGATGCGCTTGGCCCATTTGTAGATGCGTTCGAGATAGCGGCCCTGCTCGCGATACATCTGTGTCAGCGCCACGATATGCTCCAACGCCTCGTCCTCGGTCCTGACCAGGCCGAGCACTTCCGTGCCCTTGATGTCGAGCCCGGCGGCGCCGGCGAAATGGATCTCGTAACCGCTATCGACGCAGATGACGCCGACGTCCTTGCAGGTCGCCTCGGCGCAATTCCTCGGGCAGCCCGACACCGCCATCTTGACCTTGGCCGGCGTCCACGAGCCCCACATGAACTTCTCGATGCGGATGCCGAGACCTGTCGAATCCTGCGTGCCGAAGCGGCACCAGTCCGAGCCGACGCAGGTCTTCACCGTGCGCAGGCCCTTGGCATAGGCATGGCCCGAAACGAAGCCGGCCTGGCCGAGATCGGCCCACACCGCCGGCAGGTCCTCCTTGCGGATGCCCAGCATGTCGATGCGCTGGCCGCCGGTGACCTTGACCATCGGAATCTCGAATTTGTCGACGACGTCGGCGATGGCGCGCAGTTCGGCCGCATTGGTGACGCCGCCCCACATGCGCGGCACCACCGAATAGGTGCCGTCCTTCTGGATGTTGGCGTGGACGCGCTCGTTGATGAAGCGCGACTGGTAGTCGTCGGCATACTCGTCCGGCCAGTCGCAGACGAGGTAGTAGTTAAGGGCCGGCCGGCATTTGGCGCAGCCGCAGGAGGTCTTCCACTCCAGCTCCTGCATGACCGCCGGAATGGTCTTCAGCCCCTTGGCCTTGATCAGCCTGCGCACGTCGTCATGGCCGAAAACGGTGCAGGAGCACATGGGCTGCACGGCGGCTGGGTTGTAGGTGTCGCCAAGGGTCAGCACCATCAGCTTTTCGACCAGCCCGGTGCAGGAGCCGCAAGACGCCGACGCCTTGGTGTGGGCGCGCACGTCGTCGAGCGAAGTCAGGCCCTTGCCCGTGATCGCGCCCGTGATCTTGCCCTTGCAGACGCCGTTGCAGCCGCAGATTTCCGCATCATCCGGCAAGGCTGCAACGGCCGCCATAGGGTCCAGCGGGGCACCCCCCTGGTAGGACTGGCCGAAGATCAACGTATCGCGCATCTGCGATATGTCGGTCTGTTTCTTCTTCAGGTCGTTGAACCAGGCGCCGTCCGATGTCTCGCCATAGAGCACGGTGCCGATGATGCGGTCATCCCTGAGCACCAGCCGCTTGTAGACGCCGGCCGAGGCGTCGCGCAGCACGATTTCCTGGCGGTCGTCCCCATCGGCGAAGTCGCCGAGCGAGAAGAGGTCGATGCCGGTGACCTTGAGCTTGGTCGGCGTGTCCATGTGGACGAAGGCGGCGGTCTCGTCGCCGGCAAGCTGATGAGCGGCGACACGCGCCATCTCATAGAGCGGCGCCACCAGCCCGTAGACCATGCCGCCCACCTCGGCGCATTCGCCGAGTGCGTAGATATCCGGGTCGTTGCTGCGCATCCCGGCATCGACGACGATGCCTCTGTTGACGGCAATGCCTGCATCCTTGGCCAGTGCCGCATTCGGCCGGATGCCTACCGCCATAACCACCAGCGTCGCCGGGATGATTGTGCCGTCGGCGAGTTCCACCCGCTCGACCTTGCCATTGCCGGTGATTGCCTGCGTGTTGGCCTTGGTGACGACCTTGATGCCGCGCTGCTCCACCGCGCGCTGCAGGAGGTAGCCGGCGGCCGGATCGAGCTGGCGCTCCATCAGCGTCGGCATGACGTGCAGCACGGTGACATCCATGCCTTGCGCGTTGAGGCCGGCCGCCGCCTCCAATCCGAGCAGGCCGCCGCCGATGACGACGGCCTTGGCGCGCGACTGGGCGGCGAGCATCATCGCCTGAACGTCGTCGAGATCGCGATAGGTCAGCACGCCCGGCAGATTGTGGCCGGGCACCGGGATGATGAACGGCACCGAGCCGGTGGCGATGACAAGCTTGTCGTAAGGCTCGGTGACGCCGTGGTCGGAGGTGACGGTCTTCGCTTGCCGGTCGATGGCCATGATCTTGTGGCCCTTGTAGAGGGTGATGTCATTGGCGATGTACCAGCCGTCGCCATGGATGATGATTTCCTCATAGGCCTTCTCGCCGGAGAGCACCGGCGACAGCATGATGCGGTCGTAATTGACCCTGGGCTCGGCGTTGAAGATGGTGACCGCGTAGCGGCCTGGCGCCTGTTCCAGCAGATGCTCCAGCATGCGCCCGGGCGCCATGCCATTGCCGATGATGACGAGTTTTTCGGTCATGGCGTTACTCCGCGGCTTCGACGAAGCGGTGGCGTTCGTAGAGGAACTTCAGCACCGCCTCGCGGCAACGCAGGAAGGTCCGGTCGGAGGCAAGTTCGATGCGTCGGCGCGGCCGCGCCAGCGGCACGGGCAGCACCTCGCCGACGGTCGCCGCCGGGCCGTTGGTCATCATGACGATGCGGTCGGACAGCAGCACCGCCTCGTCGACGTCATGGGTGATCATGATCGTCGTCGAACCCAGCCTGGAATGGATGTCCATCACAGCGTCCTGCAGATGGGCGCGGGTCAAGGCGTCGAGCGCACCAAACGGCTCGTCGAGCAGCAGGATCTTGGGTTCCATGGCAAGCGCCCTGGCAATGCCGACGCGCTGTTTCATGCCGCCGGAGATTTCGGCCGGCCGCTTGTCGCTCGCATGCGCCATCTGCACGAGGTCGAGATTGCGCATGATCCAGTCATGCCGCTCGGCCTTGCTCTTCGAGCGGCCGAAGACTTTCGACACCGCCAGATTGATGTTCTCGTAGACGGTCAGCCACGGCAGCAGCGAGTGGTTTTGGAACACAACGGCGCGCTCGGGGCCGGGGCTGTCGACCTCCTTGTCCTCCAGCAACACCGCGCCGGCGGAAACCTTGGTCAAGCCGGCGATCAGGTTGAGCAAGGTCGACTTGCCGCAACCGGAATGGCCGATGATGGAGACGAATTCGCCCTTGTCGATGGTCAGCCGGATGTCCCTCAGCACATCGCTTACCTGGCTGCCACGAGCGAAGGATTTGTCGATATGGTCGAGCTTGAGATAGGCGGTCATGGCGCTCTCCTCACTTTGCCGTCGTGCCGCGGGTGACAAAGGCGCCGACCGCCGCGACCAGGCGGTCGAGGCAGAAGCCGGTGACGCCGATATAGGCGAGCGCGACGATGATGTCGGGCAGCCGTGACGAATTCCACGCGTCCCAGATGAAGAAGCCGATGCCGACGCCGCCGGTCAGCATTTCGGCCGCGACGATGGCGAGCCAGGACAGGCCGATGCCGATGCGCAGGCCGGTGAAGATGTAAGGCGCAGCGGCCGGCACCATGATCTTGACGAAGAATTCGAGCTGGTTCAGCCGCAGGATGCGGGCGACATTGCGATAGTCCTGCGGGATGTTGCGCACGCCGACGGCGGTGTTGATGATGACCGGCCAGATCGAAGTGATGAAGATCACGAACAGAGCCGACGGGTTGGAGTCGCGGAAGGCGGCGAGCGACAGCGGCAGCCAGGCGAGCGGCGGCACGGTGCGCAGGATCTGGAACACTGGATCGAGGCCGCGCATCGCCCAGATCGACTGGCCGACCAGCGCGCCGAGCGCCACACCGACGACCGCCGCCATGCCGAAGCCGATGGCGACGCGCTGCAGCGAGATCAGCACCCGCCAGGCAAGACCGATATCCTGCGGGCCGTTGTCGAAGAACGGATGCGCGATCAGGTCATAGGCCTCGTTCCACACCTGGCTCGGCGGCGGCAGGCTTGCCGTCGGTGACGAGCAGGCGACCTGCCAGACGACAAGCAGAAGGGCGATGACGATGGCGGGCGGGACGAGAACGCTGGCCACCCTGGTGGCAACCGCCACCGGATCGACACGGCGCCGCGCTTTGGCGGTGAAGGCGACCACCTCGGCTGACTTGGCCGGGAATGCTTTCACCTTGGTGTCCTCGACGGCTTGGATGGACATGTCCTGGGGATACTCCGTGGTGTGCTGGTGCGGTACTGAGCGCCAAACGGCGCTGGCGCCGTTTGCGTTGGGTACAAACGGCCTGACTAAGCCGATGCCTTGATGGTCAGGCTGTCGAGATAGGCCGAGGGGTTGGCCGGATCGAAAGTCTTGCCGTCGAAGAAGGTCTCGACGCCGCGCGAGGACGAGGCCGGGATGTCGCTCGCGGCGACACCGAGTTCCTTGGCCGCCTCGCGCCAGATATCCTCGCGGTTGACCTGGTCGACCAGCGCCTTGATGTCGGTGGTCGGCGCGAACTTGCCCCAGCGGATGTTTTCGGCGAGGAACCAGCTGTCGTGGCTCTTGAACGGGTAGGAGACGCCGCCCTTCCAGAATTTCATGTAGAGGTCGGTGGCGCTGGCGACCCGGCCATTGCCGTAGTTGATGTCGCCCTTGAGACGGCCGATGATGTCGGCGACGGGCACATTCATCCATTGCCGCTTGCCGATGATGGCGGCCATCTCGTCCTTGTTTTCTTTGGCATCGCACCATTGCTGTGCCGCCATCACCGCCATGACGATCGCCTTGGTGGCGTTGGGATATTTTTCTATGAAGGCGGCGCGCAGGCCGAGCGCCTTTTCCGGATGGCCCTTCCAGAGTTCGCCGGTCGTGGCGGCGGTGAAGCCGATGCCCTGGTGGACAAGCTGTTCGTTCCACGGCTCGCCGACGCAGAACACGTCCATATTGCCGACCTTCATGTTAGCCACCATCTGCGGCGGCGGCACGACGATGGTCGAGACATCCTTGTCCGGGTTGATGCCGCCGGCGGCCAGCCAGTAGCGCAGCCACAGATCATGGGTGCCGCCCGGGAAGGTCATGGCGGCCTTGACCTCCTTGCCTGCGGCCTTCTTGGCGGCGAAGGCGTCCTTCAGCTTGGCGGCATCGAGGCCAACGCCGGTCGCGGCATATTCCTGTGCGACCGAAATGCCCTGGCAGTCGTAGTTGAGGCGAGCGATGATCGCCATCGGCAGCGGCTGGTTGTTCTGCGTCACCTTGCCGGTGTGCATGAGGTAAGGCATCGGCGTCAGGATGTGGGCGCCGTCGATGCCGTTGGCTTCGCCGCCGAGCATCAGATTGTCCCGCGTCGCGCCCCAGGAGGCCTGCTTGAGCACCTCGACATCAGGCATGCCGAATTTCGCGAACAGGCCCTTCTCCTTGGCGATGATCAGGGGCGCGGCATCGGTCAGCGCAATGAAGCCGAGCTTGGCGCCGGTTACTTCGGGACCTTTCCCTTCGGCATGAGCGCCGGCGGGAAACAATGTCTTTGCGGCGAGGAACAGTCCCGCCGTCAGCGCGCTGCTGGCCAGAAAATCGCGGCGGGTGAAATCCTTGAGGGACGTGCCAGTTCCGATCCGTTTCGTCATCGTCGTCTCCGGTTGGGCGCGGTTGAAGCGCCGTCGATTGCGTGTTCGGCCAAAAACAAAAAAGCCGCCGGCCAGGCTTCGCGCATCCCTGGGGGGATTGCGCAGTGACCTGAGCGGCAGCTTTGCCTATGGCGCCCGCCATTGGACGCCTGTTCCATTGCCCGTGAAGGCTCGTTTATTTCAAAGCAGGAACCGTGCCAGTTTACCTCTGGCCGAAAAATTAAAATGGAATCAATATGATGGGAGCTTTATGCGGCGACCCGATCCGTCGCGACTGAGGTCAAACATTGGTCAGCTCACCTTTCGAGCGCATAATTTTTGTGCAATGCACAAGCATGGCGCTAAAATGATCAGGCTTCCCCGATGGCTGATTTTTGCCTCTCGATATAGGCGTCGATCTCGTCTGGATCGAAGATCTGGCCATCGAAGAAACCGTCCGGTCCGAGCATGAGGCCGGCTCCCGTCGCGCCTACCGCGGTCGCGGCCTTGAGCGCGCCTTCGACCTTGGCATTGGCGCCGGGCAGCGCCACCCCGAGTGGCTTCAGTGCCGAGCGGTAGAGATCTGGGCGGTAGCAGTCGCGGGCGATGGCGAGATTGTCGGGCGTGTGCGCGACGTGGCCCCAGCGGACCATCTGCGTGTAGAACCACAGCGAATGGCTTTTCCAGGGAAAGTTGGCGGCCTTGTCGAACGGCACGAAGAAGTCGTCGATGTCCAGCTCGGCCCCGCCGCCCAGCCGGAGATGGCCGGTCAGGATCGGCATCTGGACCGCCGGCGGCAGGCCAAGGAAGCCACGTTGCGCCATCACCGCGGCCAATTCGTCACGGTTCGCCGGATCCTGGCACCAGCGCGCCGAGTGATGCAATGCGCGCAAGAGGGCCGCCAGCGCCTCTGGGACCTGTTCGGCCCAGGCCTTGCGCACGCCAATCACCTTCTCCGGGCTGTTGCGCCATATCCGTGCCTTGACGGTGACGATATGGCCGGTGCCGGCCGCCACCGCGGCGCTGTTCCAGGGCTCGCCGACGCAATAGCCGTCGATGCGGCCGGCGGCCAGCGCGTCGGCCATGAAGGGCGGCGGCACGATGACGATCTCGATCTCGCGCGATGGATCGACGCCGCAGGCGGCAAGCCAGTAACGCAGTTCGTAATTGTGCCCGGAATGCGGATGCACGACGGCGAAACGCAGTGGGTCGCGGCCGGCGTCGGCCCGCTCGCGGATGAAGGCGCCAAGTGCCGCGCCGGCACGGGCCGGATCGAGATCGGGTGCCGCACCGTGCGCCGCCATGCCGGCCCAGACGGCGTTGGAGATGGTGACGCAGTTGCCGCCGAGCCCCAGCGAAAAGGGCACGATGGTCTCGGAGGCGAGCGGAGTGAGGCCCAGATTGCAGGCGAGCGGCATCGGTCCGAGCATGTGCGCGAGGTCGAAATGGCCGATGGCGATGCGGTCGCGGATGTTGGCCCAGGAGGTCTCGCGGTGCAGGGTGAGATCGATGCCTTCGCGCGCGGCAAAGCCCAGTTCGCCGGCCGCGACCAGCACGGCGCTATCGAAAAGCGGCATGAAGCCGGCGGTGATCTGGTGCTCGGCGCCCATGCTCATTCGTCCTCCGCCGGTCCGAGAAGCCCGGCGGCAGTCACCAGGCTTTGGGCGATGTCGCCGATCTTGCGGTTCTGGTTCATCGCGGTCTTGCGCAGCAGCGTGTAGGCGGCCTCTTCGGTCAGGCCCCGCGACTTCATCAAGATGCCCTTGGCGCGGTCGATCACCTTGCGGCTCTCGAGTTCGCTGCGCGCCTCTTCCAGTTCACGTGCCATGCGCGAGAAAGCGTTGAAGCGGCTCACCGCCATGTCGAGGATCGGCTTGACGCGCTCCTGCCTCAACCCGTCGACGACATAGGCCGAAACGCCGGCATCGACCGCAGCCTCGATCGAGGCCTGATCCGAGCGGTCGACGAACATGGCGATCGGGCGCTTTACGGCCCGCGACAGCTGGAACATGTTTTCCAGCATGTCGCGGTTGGGATTTCCAAGGTCGATGACGATGACGTCGGGTTCGATCTCGGCAATGCGGCGCGCAATGCCCGAGACGTCATGGATGACGGTGACCCGCTGATGACCCGCCTCGCGCAATCCGGCTTCGATTATCGAAGCGCGGATGCGGTTTTCGTCGATCACCAGGACGGCGAGGGAAGTTCGGACCATGCCCGCATTATGAGCAAGGCCGCAAATTTGTGCAATGCAGCATAGCCGCCGACCTTGGAAGGTCGGTGGCTATGCCCAGAATGCCTGGTGGCGAAAAGTATCTGCTTGGCAGGAGACGTTGATCAGCCGCAGACGCGAACGTCTTCGACCACCCTGTGGTGGTGGCGCCAATGCACGACCGTCTCGATGTGGCAGCGGTGATGGCGGTGACGCCAGCGGTAGCCGTCATTGTCATACTGAACGCTCTGGTCGCCATCATACTCGTTGTCGTAGCGGCGCTCATGATGACGGCGCACGACGATTCCCGAATCTTCGTCCGAGGAATACTGGTTGCCGTCGTCGGACTGGATAGTCACGCTGGCAGCCTGCGTGGGCGCAATCGCCGCAGCTGTCGCGGCAAACGCCAGCACCGTAGCCAAAATCAACTTTTTCATTCCGTCCTCCTGCATGTTCAACACACATAAACTCGCGGAACAACCGGGTGTTCCGCTCAAAATCCACACGCTTTGCGACGCTGGCGATATCAAGCCGTTATCGGCCACATATTACAAGTGGACGAAGGCGGTCAGCGGCAGGTGGTCGGAGGCCACGCGCGACAACGGTGTGTCATGCGCTTCGATGGTCCCGATCATGCCGTGCCGGTTGGCCATGATCCGGTCGAGCGCCAACAGCGGCAGATTGGACGGGAAGGTGGGGACGGCAGGAGGCTGCGGGCCGAAGCTCGCGTGCAGCGTGTTCAGCGCGGAGCGGTTTCCGAGCCGCCATTCGTTCAGGTCGCCGAGCAGGAGCGTCGGCTTCTCGTCGGGACTGTTCATGATATCCAGCACGACCTGGGCCTGCTGCGAGCGGGAGCGGCGCAGCAGGCCCAGATGAGCCGCGATGATGCGCAAGGACTGATTTCCGTCGAGATCGATTTCCGCGACCACCGCGCCGCGCGGTTCGAGACCCGGGAGCCTGATCTGATGCACGTCGCGAACGACGCCCCTTTTGAACAGCAGGACATTGCCGTGCCAGCCATGGCCTTTGCCCGTTGCTGAAATGGGCACCGGCACGAGGCCGGTTTCGAGTTCTAGACGGTGCAGGTCGAGAAGCCCGTCACGGTCGCCGAAACGATTGTCGGCCTCCTGCAGGGCGATGACGTCGGGGGCGATCTCCCGGATGACGCGGCTGGTGCGGTCGGGATCGAACTTGCGGTCGACGCCGATGCATTTGTGGACGTTGTAGGAGGCGACCAGCGTCCCGGTGACGCCGTCCTTCTTCGCCGAGAAGGCGTTGGCCTTGCGCATCCGCCGGTCGCGAATGGACAGGAGCATATTGGCCGGTAGGCTGCGCCCGTTCATTCGCATCGCGCGCCGATCGTCCTTGCTGTTCTCACCATGCACCTAGAAATAGAGTCTTTCAGCCGATGTTCCATGGTTGGCGATACCCTATCCGGTAAACACGTCGTTTTCTTAAAGACAGGTTTTTCCCAGAGATAGTTTCTCCTAGAGATAGGGCGATCCCAGCCAGAGCATGCGATCGAACAGCCGGATGATGAACGGACGCGCCCGCAAGGAGGCCAGCGTAACTGGGACGGCCGTTTCGATCGCCGATCCGATCCGGGTCTCGATCTCGGTGGCAAAACCCGCGTCGAGGACCTCAAGGTCGATCTCGAAGTTGAGCCGCAGCGAGCGGGCATCGAGGTTGGAGGACCCGACATAGGCCCACGCGCCGTCGATCGAAAGCAGCTTGGAATGGTCGAAGGGCCCTTCCGTGCGCCATATGCGGCAATAATTCTTCAGGATCTGGTCGAATTGCGCGGTCATGGCGCGATCGACAAGGAAGAGGTTGTTCACCGCCGGCACCACGACATCAATCTCGACGCCGCGCCTGGCCGCGGTGATCAAGGCACTGATCAATTCCCGGTCCGGCAGGAAATAGGGCGACATCAGCCGTATCGACTTGCGCGCGACCGAGAAGGCGCCGATCAGCAGTTTGTGGTTGGTTTCGTTGCTTGCATCCGGTCCGGATGCGACCGCACGCACCAGCATCGGTTGGCCGGCGGATGGCGAAATCGGTGTGATCCGCCAAGCGTCGCCCTTCAGCGCCTCCTTGGTGGCAAAGCGCCAGTCCTCGGCGGCGACGGAGAAGAGATCGGCGACAACGGGGCCGGTGACCTGGAAATGCGTATCCCTGGCGCTTTTCGACCCGGCGAACTCCGCCGAAAAACCCTTGCGGATGTTCATGCCGCCGGTAAAGGCAACCGTGCCGTCGACCACCAGGATCTTGCGGTGGGTCCGCAGGTTGGCATAGGGCAGGCGCAGGCCCATGACGATGTTGCCGTTGAAGACATCCGCCGGGATGTTGGCGCGGCGCAGATGCCCCAGGATGCTGGGCACGGAGTAGCGGGCGCCGACGGCATCGATCAGCACACGGACGGTGACGCCGCGCTGGACGGCGCCGGCCAGCGCTTCGACGAAAAGCAGGCCGACGGCGTCGTTGTCGAAAATATAGGTCTCGAGCAGGACGCTGCGCTCGGCCCCGTCGATCGCCGCGCACATGGCCGGGTAGGCCTCGTCGCCGCTTTCCAGCACCTCGATTGCATTTCCCGGGTTGAGCGTTCGCCGCGCCACCCTGTCGCCCAGCGTCCTGAGGCCAGTGAACCGCTGTCCATAGCGCTCGATGATCAACGCCTCTTCGAGGGCGACGTCGCGTTCATGCTTGGCCGACACCAGGCCATCGGCGAGCGGGCGCTGGGCGCTGATCGTGGCGCGGCGGATGCGATTGATGCCGGCCACGGCATAGATCAGCACGCCGAGGATCGGCGACAGCACCATGATGCCGACCCAGCCGGTGGCGGCGCGGACGTCCTCCTTGGTCATGACAGCATGGGCAATGCCGATGGTCGCCATCACCACCGAGATGATCGCCAGTATTTGGGGCCAGTGAATCGCCAGGGTCTCGAACATTGCCGGGACTATCCAGCGAGCGCCCGCATAAGGCAATGCAGCCGGCCGTATCCACGTCTCTGCATGTGCGAGAACGGCGGCGCACGGTTATTTGAGCAGGCCAACCAGGACGCTGAAAGCGGCGTCGATATCGGCGCGGACCGCGGCCTTGACGGCCTCGCCGTCGCGAGCACGGCAGGCCGCCGCTGGTCGCGAGAGCCTCGGCCGCCAAGCGTGGCTCTCCAGCTGGTGGGAACGTTCGTTTGAGGATTGAGCAGTTGGCTCGATCAACCTGCGATAAATTCCACCCGAGAGAGCCCAGCCTCACCGCGTGGGAAAGCATAGAGCCGGTGCGATCCGGCGTCGTCCCGCGCTGCTTTGGTCATCGAGGCTTCCTGTACTTTGGTACCGCATCCATTGTATATCAGAGGGAATGAAATTAGCGATGTAACACTTCGGTTGATGGCGAGGGGGGCGCCGAATGATGACGTTCAACTTCGAGGGGCCACCAGTGGGCGACGGCGATGCGCCGGCCGATTGCCAGGACCAGTTGCTGCCTCTCGTCAATGAGATCGTGCAGGCCGCGGTGGCGGCCGGCTGGAAGCGGGACGATGTTCTTCTGGCTTTCGTGGAACTCGCCTGGGATCTGTACGAGAACCGGCGCGGTGATCTGTAGCAGCGGACTGCCAATCACCGGCTCCGAACGGCGGCTCCCATGCTCGACCTCGCGGGCAAGCCATCAATCAGCGCAGGCTGCGCCAGGCACCTGCCGTCAGCGGTTGACGAGAACACAGAATCGCGCGACCGGGCGTGTCAGCACCGATTGGCGAACTCCTGGATGGCGAAGACCTCGCGCCGAGCGAAAATGAAACGCTCGGCAACTCCCATTCACCGCCATTCTTTGTTCTTTTCTCGAACAAAGATTTTTCTTTGCACGTGGGAGTTCTTCCCAAGCGAAGATGGCTGCGTTACGCTGTCTTCGGGGCCGGGAAGGGGATGTGAGGCGTCGTCGGACGGCTGAGGCAGTGCGAATGAAAAATGCGGACGAGGCACGGGAAAGCGGCATTTCCCGAGGCATCGATCGGAAGCGAGCAGCTCGATACGTCCTGGACATCATTCCTGAAAGTGCAGGTCCGCGCAGGGCCACAGCGCAAGGAAGCGTGATTTATTCCGTTCGCGGGCCCGGCTCGCAGACATTCCTGGCCAAGGAGTACTCCGCAGGGATCGTGCTTGCGCCCATGCAGCCTGCGCATCGTTCGCCGTCCGGACGGATCGCTCACATGAACGGGCCTCACGACGACGCCGGCCCGCGTCGAGCAATCACGAATTGTTTTTCGCGGGAACGGCCAGGGAGGCCTCGGGTTGAACTTTATCTGGAACTTATCAGGAGGCCGAAGAATGCCGGGCGATGATGGTTTCCCCGGGTCAGTTTCTCGAATCAATTCGGCGCGGCAGCCGGCGCTCACTGCAAAAGGCGGGCTTTCTCCCCGCGCCGCACGCAAGGTGCAAGACTTCCTGCACGAGAACTTCACCCGCAAGCTGGCGCTTGCCGAGATGGCTGCGGTGTGCGGGTTGTCGCCTTCTCATTTCGTGCGGGCGTTTGCCAGGACGTTCGGCGTGCCGCCGCATCAATATGTTCTCGACCTGCGGCTGGACCTCGCCGAAAGGCTGCTTGCCGACAGCCGTATGACGATCGCCGACATCGCCCATTCCAGCGGATTTTCAAGCCAGAGCCATTTTACCACCGTGATGAAGAAATACCGGCAAGTGACCCCATTGCAGGCGCGGGTAGGAAAGCTTAACGCCAAGATTAGATGAAGCGTCGCCCACACCGTTGCTTGATTACTTGGTTTTAAAGCAGTTGCTAAGGTAACGAGCTGTTAACCTCCGCCTATATGCTCGGGTCTTTTCTCACAAGACAGCAATTTCGTGAAATACGGCAAGCAGGAATCATGTCTTCCTGCCGTGGACTGGAATTGTCAGACGATTCCATGCCGGCCAGCGGAGAGGGCACCATGACCGACAATCAGATTTCGAGCGGCTCGCCTGTTGTGCAGCGTCGCGCGGCGCATTTCGCCGGCAACTGGATCGCCGGCACCGATCCCCGTTCCCGCTCAATTCGTCGTCGTTTGATGGCGGTGCTGCGCATGGCTCATCGCGCGCTGGGTATGGGACGCAAGCGCCTGGGGCTGGGAACGCTGGGCGTCGGCGGGGCGCCGGCCGCGATGCTGGGCGCCTTCGCGATCGGCATGGCTGCAACGCCGGCCCTGGCGCAATATCAGGCCGGTGGCGGGTCGGCGACAGGCGGCAACGCCGTCGCCATCGGTAACGGCGCGACGGCGAATGGCAATAACAGCACGGCGTTGGGCACCTCCAACAGTGCAACGGGCGACGCTACGATCGCCATCGGCTATGCGATGAGTGTCAATGGCCTCAATTCCATAGGCATAGGCGTGTTCGCGGGCGCGACCGGCGTCAACGCCCTCGCTTTGGGCGGGAACGCCCATGCCAACGGGGACGGAGCAAGCTCGATTGGCGTCAACTCGGTTGCAGCCGCAGGCGCGGCCGCCTTTGGCCTGAACGCGCGTGCCGACGGATTGAACTCGACGGCGATCGGCTACGTTACCCGGGCGACCGGGCTGCGCGCCACCGCGCTCGGGTTTGGGGCAACAGCGTCCGGGCTGGATTCGCTTGCCCAAGGTAATAGCGCCGTCGCAAGCAATCAGAACGCCATCGCCATCGGCTTCCAGGCGACCGCGACCGCGATCAATGCCGTCAATCTTGGCAACCGAACTGTTGCGGGAGGGGGCGCCCTTCAGGAAAGCGCCATCGCCATTGGCACGGACGTACTGGCGTCTCAGGTTGACTCCACTGCGATCGGGCGCCAAAGCAAGGCAACGGGCACGTCCGCCATAGCGATGGGCGTCACAGCCGCGGCATCGGCAACTAACTCGGTCGCCGTCGGCGCCAGCACGGTTGCATCGGGAGCCTTCGGGGTCGCCATGGGTAACCAAGCGCAGGCGCTTGCAGCCGGTGGTGCTGTTGCGATAGGCTCGGGCGCAATCGTTGCCAGCACCGCGACCTCGGGCCTTGCGCTCGGCAACAATGCAAGTTCCGGTGGTATTTTATCGGTTGCCGTAGGCGCCGGTACCAACGCCAGCGGCGACAATTCCACAGCCACCGGACGCCAGGCTGTTGCGAGTGGCACAAACGCCTCCTCGTACGGGACAGGATCCAAGGCTACGGGAGACAATTCCCTCGCTGCCGGCGTCAGCTCCAACGCCAGCGGGGTTGCCAGCACCGCACTTGGCATCGGCGCCGCGGCGTCGGCTACGAGCGCCATCGCCATCGGCAACAATGCCGCGGCCAGTTCCACCAACGCGGTTGCCATGGGTACCAACGCCGTGGCGACCGGCGGCCAAGCCGTCTCGATCGGTGCGAACAACACCGCCTTTGGCGACGGCGCGGTCGCCATCGGCGATCCGAGCTTCGCCAGCGGCACCGGCGCCTTCACCGGCGGCGCCAACAACATCGCCAACAGCGACGGCACGGCGACCGCGACCGGAGCCAATATGGCCAATGGCGCCGTCGCCATCGGCAACAACAACAAGGCGATCGGGCAAGGCTCCGTCGCGCTGGGCAACGGCTCCACCGCGGGCGCCGCCGGTTTCGTCGGCAATGTCGCGCTGGGCAACGGCGCCTCGGCGGCGGCAAGCTCGGGCGACGTGGCGCTGGGCTCGGGCTCGGTGACCGCCGTGGCGGTCGGCACCGCCAGTGGGGTGGTCAACGGCACGACCTATGCCTTCCAGGGCACCAACCCGACCTCGACGGTCAGCATCGGCGCGCCGGGCGCGGAACGGACCATCACCAACCTGGCTGCGGGGCGGATCAGCGCGCTCTCGACTGACGCGATCAACGGCTCGCAGCTCGCCGCCACCAACCAGGCGGTCGACGCCATCGGCGCCGTCGTCAACAACATCAATGTCGGCGGCGGCATCAAGTATTTCCACGCCAACTCGACGCTGGCGGATTCGCAGGCGCTGGGAGCCGATTCCGTCGCTGTCGGCCCGAACGCGGTGGCCAACAATGCCGGCGACGTCGCGATCGGCCTGAATTCGACGTCGGGCGCCACGACCAATGTCGGCGGCACGACGATCGGCGGCGTCAACTACACCTTCGCCGGCGGCACGCCGGCGGGCGCCTTCTCGGTCGGCTCGGCCGGCGCAGAGCGCCAGATCCAGAACGTCGCCGCCGGACAGTTGAACGGCGGTTCGACCGATGCCGTCAACGGCTCGCAGCTCTTCGCCACCAACCAGCAGGTGACGCAGAACACGACCGACATCGCCAATATCGGCGGCAACATCACCAATCTCGGCAACACGATCAACAACATCGCCGGCGACACCTCGGCGATCTACACCAACGCCAATGGCGAGGGCATCCGCTATGCCCGCACCAACGAGACCGGCCTGGCGCAGACCGATTCCTTCGCGCAAGGCGTCGGTTCCACCGCAGTCGGCTACCAGGCGACCGCGACCGGCGTCAGCGCGCTTGCGCTCGGCCGCGACAGCGCGGCCAGCATCGACGGCAGCGTGGCGCTCGGTCAAGGTTCGGTCTCTGACCGCGCGATCGCTCCGGCTTCCGGGCAGATCGCGGCCGGCCCGTCCAACTTCATCCAGTACAACACGACCGACAAGACGCTGCTCGGCGCCGTGTCGGTCGGTACCGCCACGGCCTACCGGCAGATCACCAACGTGGCCGACGGCACGCAGGACCAGGACGCCGTGACTGTGCGCCAGCTGGCGGGAGCGATCGCTGCGGTCTCCGCCACCTCGACGAAATATTTCCATGCCAATTCGACAGCCGGCGACTCGCTGGCGGTCGGAGCGGAATCGGTCGCGGTTGGCCCGACCACGGTCGTCAATGGCGACAATGGCGTCGGCATCGGCAATGGAGCCGTCGTCGACCAGACGGCACCCGGCGGCACCGCCATCGGGCAGAACGCCCATGTCATGCTGGCCGACGGCATCGCGCTCGGCACCGACTCCACCGCCGCCGGCGTGCAATCCATCGCACTGGGCGCCGGCGCCCAAAGCACCTTCGCCAACAGCGTGGCGCTGGGCGCGTCATCCATCACCACGGTCGGCGCGCAGGCCGGCTACACAGCCTTTGCCCTCGGCGCCGCGCAGACATCGGTCGGCGAAGTGTCCTTCGGTGCCGCCGGGGCGGAGCGCAAGCTCACCAATGTCGCGGCGGGTTCGGCCGATACGGACGGCGTCAACGTCTCGCAGTTGCGCGGTGTCTCACAAAATGTTTCCAACCTGTTCGGCGGCGGCACCACGGTCAATCCCGACGGCTCGATCACGGGGCCGACCTACAACATCCAGGGCAACAACTACTCGACGGTCTATGACGGCTTCACCGCCGTGAACAATGCGCTCACCACCATCAACAATGGCGGCGGCATCAAATATTTCCATGCCAATTCGACGCTGGCCGACAGCCTTGCCGGCGGCACCGACGCGGTGGCGATCGGGCCGGAGAGCGTGGCGAGCGGCACCGACAGCCTGGCCGCGGGCCATGGTTCGACGGCGACCGGGCAGGGCGCCGTGGCGCTCGGCCAGGGCGCGCAGGCCAACAATGCCAGCGATGTGGCGCTCGGCTCCGGCTCGGTGTCGCAGACCGCCGTCGGCACGTCCAACACGGTCATCAACGGCAAGACCTACGCCTTTGCCGGCACGACCCCGGACGGCACCGTCAGCGTCGGCGATGCCGGCGCGGAGAGGACGATCACCAATGTCGCCGCCGGACGCGTTTCTTCCGACAGCACCGATGCGATCAACGGCTCGCAGCTCTACGCCACCAACACAGCGATCGAAGACCTGACCAAAACGATCGGCGGCATCGGCGGCACCGTCCAAAACACCGTGCAGTACGACACCGTCACCAATCCGGACGGATCGACGACCAAAATCAACAAGATCACGCTGCAGGGCGGCGATCCGAATGCGCCTGTCGTCATCTCCAATGTCGGCCCCGGCGTTGCCGGCACCGACGCGGTCAACGTCAACCAGCTGAACCTGAACCTGGCTCAGAGCAAGACCTATACCGACCAGGTTGCTGTCACGACGTTGCAACAAGCCAACACTTATACCGACCAGAAGTTCAGCCAGCTCAATTCCGACATCAGCGGCATCCGGGACGAAGCACGGCAGGCGGCGGCAATCGGTCTGGCGGCAGCCTCGCTCCGCTACGACGACCGTCCCGGCAAGCTGAGCGTGGCGGCGGGCGGTGGCTTCTGGCGGGACTCGAGCGCCTTTGCCTTCGGCGCGGGCTACACCAGCGAGGACGGCCGCATCCGTGGCAATGTGTCCGGCACGGCGGCGGGTGGAAATGTCGGTGTCGGCGCCGGGCTGAGCTTCACCTTGAACTGAGGCGGGGACCTGGGGCGGGAATGAACAGGCGAACCGGCCATGTCAGGCCAGGCTCGAATCCGGGAAACCCGCTTGGTTTTCCCGGACTAGCCATGGCATTCCTGACCTGCCTGGCGCTTGCCGGCGGGCTGGCGCCGGCTGCCGCGCAGACGGCTTCGCCATATAGGGTCAAGCCCTCCGACGTGGTCGTGCCGCCGGACGTGAAGCTCGGACAATACCAGCGCACCATCCGCCCCTTCGAGAACTGGACGCTGATCTGCGACGAGAACCTCAAGGCGCGCAAGAAGGTCTGCAACGTCTCGCAGGTGATCGAGGACGGGGCGGGCAAGATGGCGTTCAGCTGGTCGCTCGCCGCCACCCAGGACGGCAAACCCTACATGATCCTGCGCACCGCGCCGAACGCCAGGAGCGATGGGCTGGTATCGCTGAAGTTCGAGGGGCGCGCCGAATCCATCGACGTGCATTTGAACGGCTGCAACGAAATGGTCTGTGTCGGCATGCTGCCGGTGGGACCTCTGATGCGCCAGGAGATAGCGCAGAAGGCGACGCCGGCGATTTCCTACCCGACCGTCGATGGCCAGACCGTTACCGTCACCGCAACGCTCAAGGGGCTGTCCGAGGCCCTTGCGCCAGTCAAATAACCGAGGCAGCACCGTGAGCCAGCAAGACCCGTTCATCTCCGCGACGCGCAGCAACCCGACCGTCGAGCCGGACCGCAAGAGGACCGTCGAGCCGCCGCGGCGTTGGCCGCGCGTCATCGGTTTGTGCGCGCTGGGGCTGGTCATGATGGGCATCGGCTTCGCCGCAGCGAACTATGCCGCGATCGCCGGTCTCGTCGGCACGCCGACGGCCGCTCAGGCCGGCACGGCGCCGCCCGCGCTGCCGGACTCGCCCTTCCTCCAGCATGTCAAACAATCCGGCGTGCAGGCCTGTTCAACCGTCTATCCAGTGCTCGGACAGCTTTTGACGACCGGCTCGAAATACAGCGTCAAGTCGCTGTGGAGCGACCAGGCCGCCGACAAGCACGCCGTGCAGGCGCTTGTCGGCCTGGACTATGCGACCGAGCGCTACAGCGGGCCGGCCGCCGGTATCGTTTTTGCTTCGCCCACCGCCACGGGTTGCGAAGGCACCATGGTGCGGGTGGCGCCGTTCGCCAGCCCCTGCGCCGACGTCACGTCCGCGCTTCCGCAAGGCAGCAAGATCACGGATCATCTCGGACAGGTCGAAGTGTACGAGCTTGGCGGCAACACGGGCGAAGCCCTTCTGCTGCCGACGGGCAACACATGCGTGGTGATTTCCATCGCATCGGCGGCCAAGTGAGAATGTCAGGCGAATGGGCGAGGCGCCCTGGAAAGGATTGCGGACCATGAAATCGCGACGTTTGACAGTCTTGTGCATGGCCTTGCTGTGGAGCGGGCAGGTCGTCTCGGCCGATCTGGTGGAGCCGTCCGAGCCACCGCAGGAGGAGAAAGGTATCTGGGCGGCAATCGCCTACTCCCAGACCGATACCAAATACGGCTTCTTCTGGGGCGCCGACAAGCGGCAGGAAGCGAAGGACATAGCGCAGAAATATTGCGAGAATGCCGGTGGAAAGGCCTGCAACGTCGTTACCGTGTTCCGCAATCACCGTCATTGGACGGACGACGATAAGACCGGATTTCCCTACAAGCATTGCGGCGCGCTCGCCGTGGCAGACAAAGTGGAGCACCGGTTCACCCCGTGGGGCGTGAACTCCGCCGAGACCCGCCGGGAAGCGGAGGATCTCGCCCTGCAAGCCTGCGAGGCAGGGGGGACCCAATGCAAGATCCGTGAATGGGTCTGTACGTGACGATAAACACGGGTCCTCGAGCCGCTACTTCGGGCATTTGCCCGGCACCCAAGAGAAGGCAGCATTCATTGGTTCGTAGACAGCTTTTCCCGAAGGCAGCCGTCATCTGCGCGGCTGCCTTCGCCGCTTCGGTGCCGGCCGTTTTCGCGCAACAGCAGCAGGCTTCGCTTCCCAATGGCGCATCGTCGCTCCAGGAAACCTATCAGGACTGGCAGCTCGCCTGCGGCATGCAGGACAATGCCCGGGTCTGCACGGTCACGCAGGACCAGACGCAGAAAAACGGCCAGAGGCTTCTGGCCGTTGAACTGCGCGTGGGGCAGAAGGGCGGGCTGATCGGAACCTTGCTGCTGCCCTTCGGCATCCTGTTCGAGCCCGGCGTGACGCCCCAGATCGACGACCAGCCGCCCGTCGGGCCGTTGAAGTTCAGGACCTGCCTGCCGAACGGCTGCGTGGCGCTGTTTCCGATCGACCGGGCGCTGATGCAGAAGCTCAAGGCGGGGACCGAGCTGAAACTCGACGTCACCACCGCGGCCGACACCAAGCTGAGTTTTCCGGTGTCGCTGAAAGGCCTTGGCGCCGCCCTCGATCGCATGGTCGCGCTGAGCGCACGTTGACGAGGGTGCCGTACGCGACTGCCGGCGGATGCCAAGGTCTTCGTCCCCTGCGGGCGCTCAGCGTCATACCGGAGCCTGACCCGGTCGGGTCATTTCAAAAGGCCCATTGCAGCGCGAGGCCGATAACCGACAATCCCATCGCAGTCGTCGCGAGCCAGCCGAGAAAGCGCAGCCAGCCCTCGACGGGGAATTCGCCCATGATCTCGGAACGCCCGGTCATCAGCATCATGACGACCATTACGGGGACCGCGCATATGCCGTTGATGACGGCGCTCCAGTAAAGCGCCTTGATGGGATCGATCGGCGTCAGCATGATTCCCATTCCCAGCAGCACGGCGACGGCCAAGGTCGCATAGAACGCCATCGCTTGCTTCGGCTTGCGCTCCAGCCCCACTGGCCAGCGGCGCGCCTCGCCCACGGCGAAAGCGGCCGAGCCGGCGAGAACCGGCACGGCGAGAAGGCCAGTGCCGATAATCCCCATCGCAAAAATCACAAAGGCGAATTTGCCCGCGACCGGCTCCAGTGCCTTGGCTGCGTCGGTGGAGGAATTGATGTCGGTCACCCCCGCCTTGTGCAGGGTGGCGGCCGTGGTGACAATGATCGCAATGGCGATCAGGTTCGAAAAAGCCATGCCCACCAAGGTGTCGGCGCGAATGCGCTGGAACGCGCGCGGCGCCTGCCACGGTGCCCATTTCAGCGGCTTGGCCTTCGGGTCGATCTTCTCCTCTTCGACCTCTTGCGATGCTTGCCAGAAGAACAGGTAGGGAGAAATCGTGGTGCCGAGTATGGCCAGAAGCGTCGTGAAGAACGCCCGGCTCCATTCGACATGCGGAACAACGATTCCCTTGAGCGCCTCGCCCCATGGGATATCAGTCAGAAACGCGGCCACCACGTAGGCAAAGAGGCTCAGCGTTGTCCATTTCAGGACCGTGACGTAGCGGCTGTAGTCGAGGAAGACGATCGCCAAAACGCATGCCACGCCGAACGCAACGACGTAAAGCGAGCTTGGGCCGCCCACCAGCAACCACAATGCATCAGCCATCGCGCTCAGGTCCGCCCCGATGTTGATCACGTTGGCGGCGAACAAAAGCAAGGCTACAAAATACATCAGCGGAGACGGGTAGTGCCGTGCGAGGTTGCCGGAAATACCTCGACCTGTCGTCCGGCCTATTCGCGCTGCTATCTCCTGGATCGCGACCATGAGCGGAAAGGTGAAGACCATCGTCCAGCCGACATTGAACCCCAACTGGGCGCCCGCCTGGCTGTAGGTGCCGATGCCCGAAGGATCGTCGTCCGAAGCGCCTGTGATGAAACCAGGCCCGATTGTGCGCAGCAGCCGCTGGAATGGCCCTTTTGCCCGAAGATTGCTCTGTTTCTCAGAGACTTCGGCGCTTATGTTGCTCATGCAGGTGCTCCAAATACGGGGTCCCTTCCGTAATCCGCCTGAAGCAAAATTCGGCGATAGCCATTCGGTTCCGTTAGCTAGCGCTGAAACGCCGTTGGTGCCGTGTCGCCAGGTCGTGCTTGCTTTGCCGGCGATATGCTATTTCTCAGGCGCGAGATCGAGCGAAGGTCTCGGCGATCGCGAGAACCGCGGCGTGTATAGGTCCCGCGGTTAGACTGGGCATGATCGACGCGTCGACGACAAAAAGATTGTCGAGCGCCTTCAGCCGCAGATCCGCATCGACGACGGCGTCCGGATCCTTGCCCATCCTGCAAGTGCCACAGGGATGATGATGCGTGATGACCGACTGCGCGATGAAGTCGTCCATGTCAGCCGCGCTGTTCAGGCTGCCTGGCAGGAGTTCGCGCTCGCGCCAGCCGGCGAGTTCATCCCGATGTCCGATCGTCCGGGCTGCCTCGAGCGCCTGGCGAAACAGCGCACGGTCCCGGCCGCTTTGCAAATATGCGGGGTCGATGATCAACCGATCGTCGAGCTCCGGCCCGCTTATGCGCACGCTGCCGCGGCTCATCGGATGGGTGATCCCGAACAGCAGCGAATATGCGGTGCCGGCGGAAGGCGCCTGAAAGCGTTCGGACACGATGGGCGCGATGCCGCAACCAACGACAATTTCGGGCTGACCGGTACCGGTGAACCCGTCGGCGCGCATATAGGCCATCGATTCCGAGTGCTGGAGGCGCGATGGAGGAACGGGCCTGCGAGCCGCATAAAGGTTGCCGGCGCCAAGCAGGTGATCCTGAAGGTTTCGACCGACTTCCGGCATATCGATCAAGCAGCCAACGCCGGCGGTATCGAGCATGTCGTGCGGACCGATGCCCGAGCGCATCAGCAAAGCCGGACTTTCCAGCGCGCCGGCGCAAAGGACAATTTGATCCGCGAGGATTTCGACCGGACCCTGTCGCCCCACGATTTCGAGGCCGTGGACCCGATTGCTCGCCAGGTTAAGCCGCCGCACTCGCGATCCCGTGAGGATGGTCAGGTTCTCGCGGCCTCGAACAGCCGGCGTGAGCCAGGCGTCCGCCACCGTAACCCGCCGCCCATCGCGAATGTTCAAGGAGTTCGGGGTGACGCCGATCATCTCCCCGCTGTTGTGCCCTTCAAGACGCGGCAGGCCGAGCGAAGCGCCGGCTTCGATAAACGCGCGCGCGACCGGACTGACCTCGTCGGCCGGCAAATGGACGGGCATCGGCCCGCCCTTGCCGTAAAGGCCGTTGCCGCCGAGCGGGTGATCCTCGATAGCCCGAAACGCGGGCAGCAATTCATCCCAGCTCCATCTGTTATCGCCGGTCGCGTCGACCCATGCCTGGAAGTCCCGGGGATGACCACGCATGTAACCCATCGCGTGCAGGCAACTCGAGCCGCCGACCACCCGCCCGCGCGCCCAGCGATGCACCCGGCCAGCGGTCCCGGCTTGCGGCTCCGTGCGATAGTCCCAATCGTAGCCACGGCCCTGAAGTGCCGGCCATGCGGCGGGGTTCCAGATGTCGGGATCCACCGCTTCTTCGCCTGCCTCGATCAGCAGAACGCGGCTGTCCGGCTTTTCACTCAGTCGCGCCGCAAGCAATGCGCCAGCCGACCCGCCGCCGACGATGACGATATCGGCATCCCGTTCGCGCTCAAAATTCGCCCAGCTCATCATCACTCCATCTGACGCTTGCGTATTTGGATGGTCGGCAAGTTTGGCGCCGGCACGAGGTGGCCTACGCATCGACCGTTCGCGGACAGTCGATCCGCGACATCGTCAAAGGCTTCGGGTTTCAGGCGGAGCAACTGTCTTTCGAAAAACTCAAATCGCGCTGTCCATGGACATCTTCGCTGCCGCTTTGGCCTTCAACAGGTGATTTTTGGAGGCCTTGCGGGCGGCCTTCTCGTCGCCGGCGGCGATGGATTCGTATATCTCCTTCATCTCCGCCAGACTGCTCTGTGCCCTGCCATCCAAGGACATCGATCGTCCGCGAAAGAAGCTGATCCTGGCCACAAGGCCACGATGGACCTCCTCAAGGATCGGGTTGCCGCAATTGGCCAGTATGATCGAATAGAAGTCCGCGGCGGTCATGACCTGTGCCAGGCTGTCATTGCTGGACGCCGCCGCTTCGAACGCGGAAAGAGATTTCTCGAGTTCAAGCAACTGCTCCGGGGAAATTCTCGACGCGCAGCGTCCCGCGGCCTCGACTTCCAGCAGCTCTCGAACCTCGTAGATGGCGGTTGCCACCTCCCACGTAAGCGACGGTATCGACGGCCCGCGGTTGGGGACGATCTCGATCAGGCGCTCGGCCTCGAGACTGCGCAAAGCCTCCCTTAGCGAAGGGCGACTGATGCCGAGCTGTGTGCACAGCTGACTCTCGATGAGGCGGCTTCCCGGCTGGAACAATCCGGAGAAGATGGCGAGCCGTAACTTGTCGACGGTCTCGCGTTGAACTGTTCGTGGGGAAATTCGCAAATTCAAATCTGGAGGCATCTCTAACGTCTCATCGGTTTGAGTCGCAATCTCCTAACCAGCATACGTCACGCCGTAGAAAATAGCCAGATTGTCAAATCTGAAGATTGCAAGAATGTCAGACAATCTGCTTGACGTCCTTCTGGCTGTATGATCCTTTTGACCGAGACGGGCAGTGACGGTGAGGATCATGAACATTGCGGCAGGGATAGCTTCCGACCAATTTGGCTCGCGACGCATCGACACCGGCCGCATCACCTTGAATGCGCGCGAGGCGGGCAACGGCCCGTTGATGCTGTTTTTCCATGGCATTACCTCCAATTCCGCGGTCTTCACGCCGTTGATGGCTCGGCTCTCGGATCGCTTCACCGCCGTGGCCGTCGACCAGAGAGGGCACGGCCACAGCGACAAGCCGGAAGGCGGTTACGAGGCGCATGACTATGCCGACGACATTGCCGGCTTGATCCGTACCCTCGACCGGGGTCCTGCCATCCTCGTCGGACATTCGCTTGGCGCGAGAAACTCCGTCACGGCAGCCGTGCGACATCCAGATCTGGTGCGGTCGGTCATCGCAATCGACTTCACGCCCTATATCGAGACCGAAGCGTTGGATGCGCTGGAAGCCCGGGTGAACGCGGGAAGCCAGCTTTTCGAGGATATCAAGGCCGTCGAAGCCTATCTTGCCGGCCGCTATCCGAACATTCCCGCCGACGCCATCAGGATCCGAGCCGAGAGCGGCTATCAGCGGGTCGACGGCGGGCTGCGACCATTGGCGTCGCCCGCGGCCATGGCCCAGACGGCCAAGGGCCTGCGATCGGACCTGGTGCCCGCCTATCGGGATGTGGCGAAGCCCGTCCTTATCGTTCGGGGCGAGGCGAGCAAATTGGTTTCGGCGGCGGCGCTGGCAAAAACAAGCCGGCTGCGGCCCGATCTGCCCGTGGTCGTCGTTCCGGGCGCCGACCACTACGTCAACGAGGTATCTCCCGAGATCACGCTGAAAGCGATCACGAATTTCATCGACGCCTGACGGCCCAGCACGCCGTCTTCTTGTACGCAGCATCAGGATAGAAAATGGCCAATGTAAACAAAACCCAGGGTAAGGCGCGCCGTGCCGAGGTCGCTGGCGGCGGCTTTGCCGGTCTGACCGCCGCCATCGCTCTGAGGCAGAACGGTTGGGATGTCAGGCTGCACGAAAAGAGCTCGGAGCTGCGTGCATTCGGCGCGGGCATCTATCTCTGGCACAATGGCCTTCGCGTGCTCGAAGGACTGGGCGCCCTGGATGATGTTCTCCAAGGTTCGCATACGCCCCCGACCTACGAGACCTGGATGCATAACAAGTCGGTTTCCAAGGAGACGTTCAACGGCCTCCCGTGGCGCATCATGACCCGGAGCCACCTGCATGACGCCCTGGTCAACCGCGCCCGCGCGCTGGGTGTCGACGTATCGGTCAACTCCGAAGCGGTTGCCGCCGATCCGGAAGGTCGCCTGACGCTTCAGACGGGAGAGGTTCTCGAAGCCGACCTGATCGTCGGCGCCGACGGCGTTGGGTCCAAGGTCAGGGACTCCATTGGCTTCAAGCAGGACCGATGGGTCTCCAAGGACGGTCTCATCCGGCTGATCGTGCCTCGCAAGAAGAAGGAACTCGGTCACGGCGAGTGGGACAACACCATAGACATGTGGAACTTCTGGCCGCGCGTTCAGCGGATCCTCTATTCGCCCTGCAACGAGAATGAGCTTTATCTCGGCCTCATGGCTCCAGCCGCCGATCCGCGGGGGTCGCAGGTGCCGATCGATCTCGAGGTCTGGGTCGAGATGTTCCCTTTCCTGGAGCCGTGCCTGATCGAGGCGGCGAAGCTGAAAACAGCCAGGTACGACAAGTACGAAACGACCAAGCTCGACAGCTGGACAAGAGGCAAGGTGGCCCTGGTGGGAGATGCCGCGCATGCGATGTGTCCGGCTCTTGCCCAGGGTGCCGGTTGCGCGATGGTCAATGCCTTCAGCCTGTCGCAAGATTTGGAGACTGGCTCTTCGGTCGAGGACGCGCTCGTCGCGTGGGAAAAGCGCATTCGCCCGATCACCGATCGCTGTCAGGCGCTGTCCGGCGACTATGCGGCGAACCGCTCGCTCTCGAAGGGAAACATGTTCACGCCGGCGGCATTGGAAGCAGCCCGCTACGACCCGCTGCGCGGCGTCTTTTCATGGCCGCAGTAGCATCGGACGAGCCGCTCAACGCATTAAATCGGCGCGCGCGCAAGCTGCGCTCCCTTCAGGAGATAAAGATGAACTATTCCAGTGAAGTCGAACGGGACTACGATGTCAGGGGGTGGTACGCCTCGGTCCAGGAAAGCCGGCATGATGGCGGCCAGCCCGGCGAGACCCTCGTCAAAGTCGCGACTGGCGTGGTCATACGCAATCCGTTCGCCGGAAAGTTCGTCGCCGAACTGTCCGACCTGACCAATCCCAGTTCAGCCATCGGTCATGCGCTCGGCGAGCGGGCGGTGGCGCTGCTCGGCAACAGGCCGGTCGAAAGCTATGGCAAAGGCGGTATCGCGGGCACATCCGGCGAGCAGGAACATGTCGTCGCCTGCATCACCACGGTGTTCGGAGATCCGCTGCGTCAGCAAGTGGGCGGCGGCAAGGCCTGGATCTCGTCGGTCAGCAAGGTCGCCGCGGCCGGCACATCCATCGATATCCCGCTTGCCCACAAGGACGAGCTCTACATCCGTTCCCACTATGATGCCGTCACATTTTCGGTGCCGGATGGCCCGCGCCCCGACGAGCTTTTGATCTGCGTGGCCGTCGCATCGGGTCCGCGCGTTCATCAGCGCGTCGGGGGCAAATCCGTCGCCGACCTCAAGGCCGGTGTCTAGTTCGATCGAAATTGGCGAAGGACGAATTCCATGCCCCTGAACATCAAGGACCTCAAGATTACGTCAGCGGATTTCAAGCCGCTCGGGAAGTTGCGCGACGAGCATGCCGGCGACAAAGGCAATGTGTTGCCCAGGCTTACGGTCAGCGGCGTCCCCGCGGGCACGAAGGAACTCGCGGTCATCTGCCATGATCCCGACGCGCCCTTGCCCAACGGCTTCACCCATTGGGTCGTCTACGGCATCGATCCGTCGACCACCGATCTTTCGGACGCGCAGGAAAAGTTTCGCGTCGGGCCAAACGGCGCCGGCGGCAAGCAGTATTACGGGCCCCAGCCGCCCGCAGGCCATGGAGAACATCACTATTACTTCTGGGTCTATGCCCTGGACACCAAGGTCGAAGGGACGCCTACCAGGGAGGAGTTCCTGCAGAAATATGCCGGGAACATCATCGAGCAAAACCGGATCGTTGGCCTCTACGAAAACAAGTGAAATCCGCGACGCCGGCGACCGATAACTAAGAATAAAAATGGTCGCCAGCTCCGCGAAATGGGAGAATTTGGAAATGAAAGACAACAGCCCAGCGCACCAGACCGTCTTCGAAGAGCTGGTCACGGCGACGAAGATCCTTCTGAACGAAGGCATCATGGATACGTTCGGGCACATCAGTGCCCGTGACCCCCAGGATCCCCAAAGCTTCTTCCTGGCCCAGAAGCTTGCTCCGAGCTTGATAACCGTCGACGACATCCAGCGTTTCAATCTCGACGGCGAGACGTCGGACAATCGCCCGTCCTATCTTGAGCGCTACATCCACAGCGAGATCTACAAGGCGCGGCCCGACGTCCAATGTGTGCTCCACACCCATTCTCCGGCTGTCCTGCCGTACTGCTTCGTCGACACGCCGCTTCGGCCGGTCACCCACATGGGAGCTTTCATCGGCGAGAAAGTCCCGGTCTACGAGATTCGCGACAAGAATGGCGACGAGACGGATCTCTTCGGCGGCAGCCCCCGGATCTGCGCTGATATCGCCGAAAGTCTCGGCAACCAGACAGTGGTGCTCATGGCGCGGCATGGCGTCGTCAATGTCGGCAACTCCGTGCGTGAGGTCGTCTTCCGGGCCTTCTATCTCGAGCAGGAAGCGGCAGCGCTCACGGCCGGCCTGCGGATCGGCAACATCAAATATCTGTCGCCGGGCGAGATAAAGACGGCAGGAAAACTCGTCGGCGCCCAGATCGATCGAGGATGGAATCACTGGTCGCAGCGTCTGAGAGAGGCCGGCCTGGCCTAGTGCCGGCCGCCTAGAGGAATATCTAGTCCTGGCCGGGACGGTCCAGGCTCGGTTTCAACAGTTCCCTGGCGCAGGAGCGCCGGACCAAGGCAATGAAACGCACCATGCCGCACGCGGAAAGTTACGACTACATCATCGTTGGAGCCGGATCGGCCGGTTGCGTGCTCGCCAACCGGCTGAGCGCCGACCCCGGATGTTCGGTGCTGCTGCTCGAGGCCGGCGGCTGGGATCGCGACCCCATGATCCACATCCCGCTTGGCTGGGGCAAGATCCTGACCGAGCGACGTCACGACTGGATGTATTTCTGCGAACCGGAAGACAATGTCGGCGGACGCAGGGTCGAGTGCGCCCGCGGCAAGGTGATCGGCGGGTCTTCGTCGACCAACGCCATGGCCTATGTGCGGGGAAATCGCGGCGATTACAACCGTTGGGCGGCCAGCGGGCTCCATGACTGGTCGTACGACAAGGTGCTGCCCTATTTCCGCAAGCAGGAGAGCTGGGAAGGAGGCGCGAACCACTTTCGCGGCGGCAATGGTCCGGTCAGCACCCAGTTCTGCCGTTACAAGGACCCGCTGATCGACGCGTTTGCGCAAGCCAGCGTGGAGGCGGGATATCCACAGACGGACGACTACAATGGTGAGCGGCAGGAAGGTTTCGGCCGGCTCCAGATGACGATCTCGAACGGTCGGCGCAGTTCGACCGCGTCCGCCTATCTGCGGCCGGCCCTGAAGCGACCCAATTTGACCGTGCTGACCGGAGCGACGGCGACGAAGATCACGCTGGAGGGCACGCGCGCCACCGGCGTGGTTGTGAACCATGGCGGCGGCCAACGGTCGGTCGTCGCCCGCAGGGAAGTCCTGCTCTCGGGCGGCGTCATCAACACGCCGCAACTTCTGATGCTGTCCGGCATAGGGGCGCCAGAGGAACTCGCGACGCACGGTATCCAGACGCGGGTCAACCTGCCGGCGGTCGGCAAGAACCTGCAGGATCACGTCTCGGTCATTCTCATGTACCGGCGCCGGGCTCCGGGCGGCCCTTTCCTTCGCAACATGCGTGCCGATCGGATCGGGTTCGATTTCGCCAAGACCTACTTCACGGGACGAGGTTTCTCGGGAGATGTGCCCGGCGGGGTCGTCGCGTTCCTGAAAAGCGGCCCGGAGCGTCCGTTGCCGGATGTGCAACTGCTGTTCACGGCCGCCCCGCTCGCCGCGTGGCCGTATTTCGAGCCGTTCAAGGCGCCGTTTCCGGACGGGTTCGCCACACGGATCGTGGCGACGCAGCCTGAAAGCCGGGGCGCGGTGAAATTGGCCTCGGCCGATCCTCTCGCGGCGCCATTGATCCACCAGAATTTCCTCGCCTCGCCGAAGGACTGGGGCTCGCTTCGGGCCGGCTTCCGAGTGGCGAGGGACCTCGCGTCGCAGCCCTCCATGCAGCCCTTCATCGAGGCGGAGTTTTTCCCTGGCCCGAAATGCCAGAGCGACGACGAGATCGATGAGCATATCCGCAAGACGTCCATCACCGTGCATCACCCGGCGGGAACCTGCCGGATGGGCGCCGACGCGGCCTCGGTCGTAGACCCGCAATTGCGGCTTCGTGGCGTCGACTGCCTGAGGGTGGTGGACGCTTCCGTCATGCCCGACCTGGTCTGCGGAAACATCAACGCGGCGGTGATCATGATTGCCGAGAAAGCCGCCGATCTCGTCGCGGCATCAAAAGCGGCAACGCAAAGCAGGGCAGCATAATGATCCAGCGTATCGCCATCATCGGTCTGGGTACGATGGGGCCTGGCATGGCCGCCCGGCTCGCCAGGGGCGGCCTGCAGGTCGTCGCCTACGATGTTGCCCCGGCCGCGATCGAGCGCGCGGGGTCCATGCTGGGCGTGGCCGAGGGCGTTCTCGACGCCCTGGGTATCGCGGCGCCACCGGCCGGCGCCGGAACGGTCCGCTTCACGGATGACATCGCAGACGCGGTATCGGGCGCCGACCTCGTCATCGAGAACGTTCCTGAAAACATTTCGATCAAGGCCGATGTCTATCGCACGATCGACAGCCTGATCGCATCGGACACAATCGTGGCGTCCGACACGTCGGGCATCCCGATCACCAAGCTGCAGGCGCACATCTCCTATCCCGAGCGGATGGTGGGCATGCACTGGTCGAACCCGCCGCATATCATCCCGATGATCGAGGTGATCGCAGGCGAAAAGACCGCGCCGCGTATCGTGACGACGATTCGCGACCTGATCCGCTCGATCGGCCTCTTGCCGGTGGTGGTGAAGAAGGATGTTCCGGGCTTCGTCGAAAACCGCGTGCTCTATGCGTTGCTGCGCGAGGCGGTCGACCTTGTCGAGCGCGGTGTCATCGAGCCGGAAGATCTCGACACCTGCGTCTCGTGGGGCATCGGCTACAAGATCGCGGTCATCGGGCCGATGGCGCTGCTCGATATGGCGGGCCTCGATATCTACAAGTCCGTTTCGTCGTTCCTCAACGCCGATCTCTCCAATCGCGACGATGTCGCGCCGATGGTGCTGGAAAAGACGAACGCGTCGAAGCTCGGCATCAAGTCGGGGGAGGGCATGTTCTCCTACACGCCCGAGCAGACAAAGGCGCTGCAAGGCGAACGGGCGCGCAAGCTCGTCGCGGTGCGTCGCATCCTGGAGGGCCGGGAGTAGCCATGACACATCGTGCTCACAAGGCCGGTCGGGTTGGGGTACCGCATGGAGGACCAAGCCATGCGTGTTGAAACCATCCGGGCAGCCGGTGGCCGGCCGGCCCATATACGTCATGACGACCTGATCTCCGCCAAGGGCGTTTCGGTGGTCATGGCCAGGCAATTGGTTCTGCAGAACATCGATCTTTCGGTACCGAAGGGCTCGTTTGTTTCTCTCATTGGTCCTTCCGGCTGCGGCAAGAGCACCTTGCTGAAGGTTCTGGCCGGACTTGTAAATCCGACAAGCGGCAGCGTTTCGATCGGCGGGCTTTCGCCGGTCGAGGCGGCGCGCAAGCGCATGATCGGCCTCGTCTTCCAGGACGCCAACCTTTTGCCGTGGAAGAACGCCGTCGACAACGCTTCCATGCTGCTAGGTATCGCCGACAAGTCGCTTTCGCGCGCGCAACTACGGACGCGCGGACAGGAGATGCTTGAGCTGGTGGGCCTGGGCGACAGCGCCCACAAGCGTCCGAACGAATTGTCGGGCGGCATGCGCCAGCGCGTCGCCATCGCGCGGGCGTTGGCGCTCGATCCGGCGGTGCTGCTGATGGACGAGCCGTTCGGCGCGCTCGACGCCATTACCCGCGACCAGATGGGTCAGTCGCTGCTGGAGATCTGGCAGCGCACCGGCAAGACCATCGTTCTTGTCACCCACTCCATCGACGAAGCCATTCATTTGTCTCGCCATGTTCATGTGTTGGGGATCAAGCCCGGCCGGATCACCGAAAGCCTCGATATTGGCCTGCCCTACCCGCGCGATCTGTCGGTGACGGAAGATCCGGAGTTCGTCAGGCTGGTGGTTCAACTGCGCACGATGCTGCGCGCCAGCCACCAACCGGGAGGCGTGTCATGAGCGATCAACCCATCACCAATCCCTCCGACTCGCGGCTTGCCTCGAGTTGGGTGGCCGCGACCGGGAGCTGGCTGCCGGCGGTCATACTTTTGCTGGCGACGATCGTCGTATGGGAAGCCGTGGTGCGAATTTTCGCCATCTCCGCCTTCATTATTCCCGCCCCGTCCGAAATCGCGCAATCGCTGGTCGCGCAATGGGCTACGCTGATGCAGGCGACACTGGTGACGGCAGGCGAGATCCTGTTCGGGTTCCTTGTCTCCGTCGTGGTCGGCGTCGCCATTGCGCTGGTCATCGTGCGCTTCGACTGGCTGGGCCGGGCGCTTTATCCGCTGGTGGTGCTGTTCCAGAACGTGCCGAAGGTGGCGCTGGCGCCGATCTTCATTCTCTGGTTCGGCTATGGGCTCGCGCCCAAGATCGGCCTGATCCTGGTTATCGCCTTCTTTCCGGTGACATTGTCGATGCTGGCCGGCATGCAGTCGGTCGACCGCTCGCTGCTGTCGCTGATGAATTCGGTCGGCGCCAGCCCGACGCAGATCCTGTTCAGGATCCGCGTTCCGCATTCGCTGCCGAACCTGATGGCGGGAACCAAGATCGCGGCCACGCTGAGCGTGATCGGCGCCATCGTCGGCGAATTCGCCGGTGCCTCGGACGGCTTAGGCTACGTCATCCAGTTCGCCTCGACCCAGCTCGACACCGCGCTGGTCTTCGCGGCGCTGCTGCTCGTCTCCGTGCTCGGCATCGCCTTCTACTACGCCGCCGAAATCCTCGAACGCATCGTGGTGCCATGGGCACCGAAATTCAGCCAGGCCTAGGCCTCTCGATCAACCACCGTCAATAAAAGGGAACAAAAATGCTGAGACGCTCACTTATCAAGGTAGCCACGCTTGCGGCCTTTGCCGGCGCGCTTGGCTTCTCGAACGCGACGCTGGCCGCTGACAAGATCACCGTCCAACTCGATTGGGTGGTGCGCGGCAACCACGCCATGTTCTTCGTCGGCAAGGAAAAAGGCTTCTTCGCCAAGAACGACATCGATGTCGCCGAAATCCGCAAGGGTTCGGGTTCGCCGGATGCCATGCGGCTGGTGGGCAACGGGAACGCGGATTTCGGTTTCGGCGATCTTCCCACGCTCGCCGTGGCCCGCTCGCAGAGCGTTCCGGTGGTGGCGGTGGCAGCCGTCAACCAGCACTCGCCGCTGGCAATCATGTCGCTCGCCAAGACGGTGAAGCTCACCAAGCCGGCCGATCTCAAGGGCCTGACCATCGGCATTCATCCAGCGGGCTCGACCTACATCTTTTTCAAGGGCTTCCTGGCGGCCAACGGCCTGACCGAAAAGGACATGACGCTGAACAGCGTCTCGCCGCCCTATGAAAGCTATCTGCTTCTCGGCCGGGTTCAGACGGTGGTCGGCTATGTCGACGCCGAGGTTCCCGAACTGGAAGCCAAGGCGGGCGGTCCCGGTTCGCTCAGCATCATGATGGGCGCCGACCATGGCTGGAAGGCTTATGGCTCCGGCCTGTTCACCTCGGAGACAATGATCAAGGACAAGCCGGACGTCGTCGCCCGTTTCGTCAAGGCCTACAGGGAAGCCTTCGATTATGTCGTCGCCCATCCGGAAGAAGCCGCCGAGATCACCGCGAAGGCCGCACCCGGTTACGCGGACAAGAAGGATGTGCTGCTGGCCCAGATCAACGCCGACGTCGCCTCAACCTTCACCAGCCCCGACACCAAGGACCACGGCCTCGGCTGGATGACGAAGACGCAGTGGGAGGAAACGCTGAAGACGCTCACCGACCAGGGCGTGCTCAAAGCTGCGCTGTCGGCCGACGACGTCTTCACCGACAAGTTCCTGGAGGAATAGGGCACGATGGCCCGGACGGACCGATCAATGAGCGCCTACCGGCATGCCAGGCTGTCCTGCTCCATGCCGCAGGACACTTCGCGCTCGCCTTTGGCGGCGTCGGTTCGGTCGAGCGCGATCTGCCCGCGCGTGGCATATGCGCGACCCGCGAGGCCACACCACAGGCGCTCGACCGGCAGGTTTTCGCGCTTGTCGTTGAGGATGGTGAAGGTGCCGGTCTTGGGATCGAACCAGAGTTCGACGCGAGCGCTCATGCCCGGCTCTATCGTGGCGATCCCTTCTGAATACCAGTGGGCGAAGTCGGCGTTGCAGGACACGCCTTCCTTGCCGGCATTCGAAATCGTCAATGGCACCATATCGAGCCCGTCGGTGCCTTTGCGGACGATCACGTGGTGCAACTCAACGGCGTTGGCAAGCGATGTGAACGCCAACATCACGGGGAGGACATAACGGATTTTCACTTTTCCTGAGCTCCATGGGTAGCTTTCTCAGGCAGTCTATCTCGCTTGTGCGCAATAACAATAAAAATATTGATTGGAAATCAAAACAGAGAGGGTAACATGTTAAAGATCCTGAAGGGTAGCGTAAGTGCATTAATACTGTCTGGTATCTTGATGGGCGGCGCGCTTGCCGGCGAAGTCAAGTCGATCGCCATCCTCACGCCTGAAGAAGGCACGGACTATGGCTGGAACCAGCAAGGCATCGACGCCGCCAAGGCAGCCGGCAAGGCAGCCGGTGTCGAGGTGGTCGTGGCGCAGGGCCTCGGCTATGGCGATGTCCGTCCGACGCTGCGCGAGCTCGCGTCCGACGGCGCCAGCCTGCTGATCGCGCATGCCAGCGGCTACAACACCTCGGCACCCGAGATCGCCAAGGAACTGAAGGTTCCGGTAGCGATCGTCGATACGCCGAACGGGCTGGAGAAAGGCCTCGTCGCCGACTACACGCTGAGCGGCCACCAGGGCGCCTATCTGGCCGGCCGTCTCGCCGCCAAGATGTCGCGCTCGAAGTCGGTCGGCATCGTCGTCTCCGGTGAACCGCCATCGTGGAACTCGCAATCGGCGGCGTTCGCGCAAGGGGTGAAGGCGGAGAACCCGGACGTCAAGATCACCTATGCGGTGATCGGGCCGGCCGCCTACAGTGACGCTGCCGGCGGCAAGCGCGTCACCGAAAGTGTCATCGCCTCGGGCGCCGACATCATTTTCGGCCAGGGCAACGGCTCCAGCTTCGGCATGCTGCAGGCGGTCGAGACGACCAAGGCCGCCGATGGCGGCAAGGTCTATTTCATCGACGTCATCGGCGACAAGTCGCCAATCGACAAGGGCTTCCTGCTGTCGTCGGTGGTGTGGAACATCGAACCGGTCTACGCGGCGATGATCGCCGACCTGAAGGCCGACACGTTTGGTACCAAGCATTATTCGATCGGCCTCAAGGACGATTCCGTGCAGTTGCTGAAGACCGCCGCCATCCCCGACAACGTCTGGAGCGAAATCCAGGCGCTGCGCGAGGACGTCATTTCCGGCAAGATCAAGGTCGAGCCAGTCTATGACGCGGCCGCCGTCAGGGCACTGATGACAAGCGTCGCCCAGTAAGGCGATCAGAAGTCGGCTGCCGGAGGGGCGATCGGTTCGCCCCTCCGGATATTTCCCGTTTTCCAGTGCTGGGCTTTCATGAGCAGTCTTTCTTCATCGCCCGTCGACAGCCGCGACATCGTCGCGCTCGAAGCCGTGACCAAACGCTTTCCCGGCATCGTCGCCAACGACAGCGTCGACCTGTCGATCCATCCTGGCGAGGTGCATGTACTGCTCGGCGAGAACGGCGCGGGAAAATCCACCTTGATCGGCATGCTGTCTGGCCTGCAGCAGCCGGACGAGGGGCGCATACTTGTCGACGGCAAGCCGACGCCGATCACGTCGCCGCGCCATGCGCTGGCGCTTGGCATCGGAACGGTGTTCCAACACATGATGCTGGTGCCTACCCTGACGGTCGCCGAGAACCTGCTTCTTGGCGGGCCCTGGTGGCAGCGTCCGAGGACCGAAGAGCTTGCGGCCCGCGTGGCCGAGATCACTGGCAGCCTCGGCATCACGGTAAAACTGCATGCCAAAGTTTCGGAACTCTCGCTCGGTGAGCAGCAGCAAGTCGAAATCCTACGCGCCATGGTGCGCAACAGCCGGCTGCTGATCCTCGACGAATCCACCTCGATGCTCACGCCGAAGGGCATCGAGGAACTTGGCGCGCTGATGCGGCGCCTCGTCGAACAGGGATTGGCGATCGTCTTCATCACCCACAAGCTCAAGGAGGCGGCCGCCTTCGGCGACCGCATCTCGGTTCTCAAGCTCGGCCGCAAGGTGGGCGAGATCCCGCCCGAGCGGTTTCGCGCACTCGGCGAGCAGGAGATTATTTCCGAGATCGTGGAGTTGATGTTCGGCAAGCAGAAGGACGATCCCGAAGCGGTCGAACGTCCGGCCCGCGCTGTCGATGCCAGTGCCGCGCCTCTGCTTCAGGTCGCGGATCTGACGGTCGCGCCGACCGACATTGCACCCGGCCTGTCGTCGATCTCCTTCGACATCCGCCCGGGCGAGATACTCGGCATCGCTGGTATCGATGGCAACGGCCAGAAACAACTGGCGGAGGCCTTGGCCGGTCAACGGGCGGCGACCAGCGGCTCGGTCCGGCTGGAGGACACCGCCATCGAGGCGCTGAGCGTCGGCGAACGCCGCCACCGCGGTCTTCGCTACCTGACCGACGACCGGCTGGGCGAGGGCACCGTCGGCACGTTCCCTGTCTCCATCAACTTCTTCCTCAAGCAGGTCGGGGCGGCGCCCTTCTGGCGCAGCGGCGTCGAGCAGCGCGCCGAGATCGACAGGCGTGCCGCCGAGCTCGTGCGCGAATACGATGTGCGCACGCCAAGCCTGAAGACACCGGTGGCGCGGCTTTCCGGCGGCAACATCCAGAAGGTGCTGCTGGCGCGGGAACTGGCCGAAGGCGCCAAGGTGGTGATCTTCAACAAGCCGACCTATGGGCTCGATCTCGCCAACACGCTGGCCTCGCGCCAGCGCATCCGCGACACGGCGGCACGCGGCCTCGCCGTACTCTTGATCTCCACCGACCTCGAGGAACTGCTCAGCATGTGCGACCGTATCGCCGTCATTGCCAATGGTGCGCTGGTCGGCACCGTCGCCAATGCCGACGATGCCCGGACCAGGGTCGGTCGCCTGATGATCGGACTTGCCGCATGAGCATCGACACCGCACCCGCCGCCGGCGCCACCGCACTCGATGCCACGAGCGCAGCCGCCACGCGGCGCGACATAGTGCACCGGCTGCTGATGACGCTTGGGCCGATCCTTGCCGCCCTCGTCATCGCCGGCTGCATCCTGCTTGCCGTCGGCGTCGACCCCCTCGCTTATTATGGCTATGTGCTGGAGAAGGGCCTCTTCTCGCCGCTCGGCATCCAGCAGACGCTGACGCGCATGGCTCCACTGCTGTTTCTCGCCGCCGGCCTGATCGTTGCCTTTCGCGCCGGCATGTGGAACCTCGGCGGCGACGGTCAGTTCCTGCTCGGCGCCGTCACGGCGGCGGCCAGCGCTCCCGTGCTGGTGCAGGTCATGCCAGCCTGGCTGGCGTTGTTCTGCGCGTTCCTGATTGCCATGCTGGTGGCCATGATCTGGTCGCTGGTGCCGGCGCTGCTGCGCGCCTATCAGGGTGTCAACGAGATCATCACCACGCTGATGATGACGTTCCTCGGCACGTCGCTCGCCAACGTGCTGGTCAAGCTGGTGTTTCGCGATCCCGGCACGACCGTGCCGCAGACCCGCACGCTGCCGGTGGAAGACCGGCTGCCGCGCCTGTTCGAAACCACCATCACCAGTGGCCTGCTGCTCGGCCTGGCGGTAATCATCATCGTGCATCTGGTGATGACGCGTACGGCATTCGGGCTGAAACTGAGGATCGTCGGCGCCAATCCGCGCGCCGCGGTTCATGCGGGGCTGGGCGTGCCCGGCCTGACGATTGCCGTCTTCGCCATTTCCGCCGGGCTCGCCGGCCTTGCCGGCGCTGTCGACATCATCGGCGTGCAAGGCAATGTTCGCGCCGACTGGAATCCAGCCTATGGGCTGGCGGTCATTCCGGCCGTGTTTCTCGCCCGCATGAACGGCTTTGCCGCGATCGGCTTCGTGTTCCTGCTCTCCGTATTGTCAATCGGCGGCGAGAGCGCGGCGCGGCGGCTTGGCGTGCCCAATCACTTCACGCTGGTGCTGGTCTCCATCGTGCTGATCGTGCTCGCCTTGGCCGAATATGTCGACCACCGTTATCATCAGTCGAGAAAGGCGTAGGGCATGACCGGGCTCTTCAGCGAAGTCTTTCTCAGCGCATTGCTGTTTGGCGCCGTCACCGCCGCCATTCCGCTGCTGCTTGCCGGGCTCGGCGAGCAGATGTCGGAAAAGGCCGGCGTGCTCAACATCGGCATCGAGGGCATGATGCTGGCCGGCGCTTATCTCGGCTTCGTCGGCGCGTTCTATTCGGGATCGCTGTGGCTAGGCTTTCTCACCGGCGCTGCGGGCGGCGTCGCGGTGGCGCTGATCATGGCGCTGCTTTGCGTGCGCATCGGGCTGAACCAGATCGTCATCGGCATCGCGCTGACGCTTGGTCTCGAAGGCCTGACGGCGCTGCTCCATCATTTCCAGTTTTCGCGCAGCTATCCCCGCCTGCCGGCGGCGGACGCAACCGTCATTCCGCTGCTGTCGGACATTCCGGTGATCGGCCCGGCCTTCTTCAGGCATCACTTGATCGTCTATCTGGCGGTCGCCCTGGTGTTCGCCATGAGCCACCTCTACCGCCGCACGCAGCTCGGCCTCAACCTGCAGGCAGCGGGCGACAAGCCGGCCGCGCTCGATGTCGCCGGCATCGACGTCATCAGGACCCGCACCATCGCGGTGCTGACGACCGGCGCGCTGGCGGGGCTTGGCGGCGCCTACCTCGCCAATGTCGGAGCGGGCCTGTTCATTCCGTTCATCACCAATGGCGCCGGCTTTCTCGGCATCGTGCTGGCGATGCTGGCGCGGGGACGGCCGATCTGGGTGCTGTTTGGCGCTCTTCTGTTCGGCGTGTGCCTGTCGCTGACGACGGCCATGCAGGTGGCGGGCATCAACATACCGACCGATGTCATCCAGATGCTGCCGTTCCTGGCGGTGATGATCATGCTGGTGCTGTTCGGGCGGCGGGCCAGCCTGCCGGCGGCACTGGGCATTCCATACGAGCGCGGGGCGCGCTGAGAAAAACCAGACGCGCGGATGGAACCCGCGCCGGAAAAGGAGGCAACAATGTCGGATACCAAGGTCTACCTGCTCGACGGCGGCTCACTTGTCCTCGACGGCTATCATGTGTTCTGGAACCGTGGCCCAGGCGGCGAAGTGCGCTTCCCCGTCTATTCGATCCTGATCGAGCATGCCGAGGGCCGCTTCCTCATCGATACCGGCTATGACTACGACCACGTCATGAAGGTGCTGCCCTTCGAGAAGCCGATCCAGGAAAAGCACCAGACCATTCCCGGCGCGCTGGCGCTGCTCGGGCTGGAGCCGAAGGACATCGACGTCGTCGTCAACTCGCACTTCCATTTCGACCATTGCGGCGGCAACAAGTATTTTCCGCATGCCAAGAAGATCTGCCACCGTTCGGAGGTGCCGCAAGCCTGCAATCCGCAGCCCTTCGAACATCTCGGTTATTCGGACCTGAGCTTCTCGGCGGAAGCGGCGGAGGCACGTGGCGCGACCGCGCAATTGCTGGCAGGCACGACACGGGCCAACTCGACTTTCGAGGGCATCGAAGGTGACATCGAACTGGCAAAAGGCGTGAAACTGATCTCCACCCCCGGCCACTCGATCGGCCATTACAGCCTTCTGGTCGAGTTTCCCAAGCGCAAGCCGATCATGTTCACGATCGACGCCGCCTACACGCAGAAGAGCCTGGAAACGCTTTGCCAGGCCGCCTTCCATATCGACCCGGTCGCGGGCGTCAATTCGATGCGCAGGGTGAAGAAACTTGCCGAGGATCACGGCGCCGAGCTGATGTACTCGCACGACATGGACAACTTCAAGACCTACAAAACCGGCACACAGTTCTACGGCTGATCGCCGCCAATCCGGAGACCAAGACCATGCGCTATCCCGATCACGCGGATCCGGTCCTCACGCTGACGGCGGGGCCAGTCAATGCCTATGCCGAGGTGCTGCGAGGCCTCGGCCGCACGGTGCTCTACGACTATGACTCGGCCTTCCAGCTCTTCTACGAGAAGGTCGTCGACAAGGCTCAAAAAGCGATGCGGCTTTCCAACAAGCCAGTCATCCTGCACGGAGAGCCGGTGCTGGGTCTCGAGGCGGCGGCGGCGTCGTTGATCACATCGGACGACGTCGTGCTCAACCTTGCCTCGGGCGTCTACGGCAAGGGGTTCGGCTATTGGGCGAAGCGCTATACACCGCATCTCCTCGAAATCGAAGTGCCCTACAATGAGGCGATCGACCCGCAGGCGGTTGCCGCCATGCTGAAGGCGCATCCGGAAATCACTGTCGTCTCCGTCTGCCATCACGACACGCCGTCGGGCACGATCAACCCGATCGATGCCATCGGCGCGCTGGTGTCGGCGCATGGCGGTTACCTGATCGTCGATGCCGTCTCGTCTTTCGGTGGCATGAAGACGCATCCGGACGACTGCAAGGCCGACATCTATGTGACCGGCCCGGGCAAATGTCTTGGCGCGCCGCCAGCGCTTACGATCATGGGGGTCAGCGACCGCGCCTGGGCCAAGATGAAGGCCAACAAGGCGGCGCCCCGCGCCTCGATGCTGAGCATCGTCGACTGGGAGAACGCCTGGTCGCGCGACAAGCCATTCCCCTTCACGCCCTCGGTGGCCGAAGTGAACGGCCTCGATGTGGCGCTCGATCTCTATCTCAACGAGGGGCCAGAAGCGGTTTGGGCGCGCCATGCACTGACGGCCAAGGCCATGCGGGCCGGCGTCGTCGCCATGGGCCTGTCGATCTGGGCCGCCAGCGATGCAATCGCTTCGCCGAGCACCACGGCCGTTCGCACACCCGACGGTGTCGACGAGAAAGCACTTCGCCAGGCAGCGCGCGCCCGCTACGGCGTGGTGTTTTCGTCGGGTCGCGGCGAAACTTTGGGGAAGCTTACACGCATCGGCCATATGGGCCCGACGGCACAGCCGATCTATGCGATCGCGGCGCTGACGGCGCTTGGCGGCGCCATGAACGCGGCTGGCCAGAAGCTTGCGGTCGGCAAGGGCATCGACGCGGCGCTGGCGGTGATCGACGCCGACGCCTGAACAGACATCAACAGACTGCGCATCGAGGGAGAAATTTCATGACTGAACGGCTTGCGGGAAAGACGGCGCTGGTGACGGGGGCGGCACAGGGCATCGGCAAGGCGATCGCGGCGCGGCTGGCGGCCGACGGCGCGACCGTCATCGTCAGCGACATCAATGCCGAGGGCGCCAAGGCCGCGGCCGCCGAAATCGGCGGCAACGCGAAGGCGATTGCAGCCGATATTGCCGATCCGGCTTCGGTGAAAGCGCTGTTTGGCGAGATACAGGCGCTCGCCGGCGGCGTCGACGTCCTGGTCAACAATGCCAGCATCGTGCCGTTCGTCGCCTGGGACGATGTCGACCTCGACCATTGGCGCAAGATCATCGACGTCAACCTGACGGGAACCTTCATCGTCACCCGCGCGGCGACCGACCAGATGCGGGCGGCGGGCAAGGCCGGACGCGTGATCAGCATCGCCTCCAACACCTTCTTTGCCGGCACGCCGAACATGGCGGCCTATGTCGCGGCCAAGGGCGGCGTCATTGGCTTCACCCGGGCGCTGGCCACCGAGCTTGGCAAGTACAACATCACGGCCAATGCGGTGACGCCCGGCCTGATCGAGAGCGATGGCGTCAAGGCAAGCCCGCACAACGAGGCGTTCGGCTTCGTCGAGATGCTCCAGGCGATGAAGGGCAAGGGCCAGCCCGAACATATCGCCGATGTCGTGTCGTTCCTGGCCAGCGACGACGCCCGCTGGATCACCGGCCAGACGCTGAATGTCGACGCCGGGATGATCAGGCACTAAGGGCAATCGTCAAGTCCGGCGCCCTGCCGGCCCGATCGCCGGCCATCGAAACGTCTGGCTTTTCGCTGGCCTCCAGCCTCCCGGCCAGGTCAGCGTGTTCGCAAAGCCTGGCGTCTACCGGCGGCATTATCGGGGTGCACCTCGATAACGCCGCCGGGACTTATTAGCGGCTCGCGGTTGCGAGCGACGCATCCGGCCGCTATGCCGGGCCGGGATTTCTTGACGAGAAGGCAGAGCTGATGAAAGTCGTTTCCACGTCCAAGTCGCATGGCGGCGTGCAAGGTGTTTGTTCACACGCTTCCGAAGCCTGCGCCTGCGACATGACCTTTGCCGTCTTCGTGCCGCCGCAGGCCAAGGATGGGCCACTGCCGGTGCTCTGGTATCTGTCGGGCCTCACCTGCACTCATGCCAATGTCATGGACAAGGGCGAATACCGGCGTCTGGCGGCCGAGCTCGGCCTGATCGTGGTCTGCCCCGACACAAGCCCACGCGGCGAGGGTGTGGCCGACGAAAAGGATAATTGGCAGTTCGGCTCGGGCGCCGGCTTCTATCTCGACGCGACGCAGCAGCCCTTCGCCAGGAACTACCGGATGCACTCCTATATCGTCGACGAGCTGCCGGCCCTGATCGCCAGCCAGTTCCCCGCCGATATGGAGCGCCAGTCGATTTTTGGCCACTCCATGGGCGGGCATGGCGCGCTGACCATCGCGCTGAAGAACTCCGAGCACTTCAGAAGTTGCTCGGCGTTCGCACCGATCGTTCAGCCGATGACGGCAGACTGGTCGCGGCCGGCTCTGGAAAAATATCTCGGCAAGGACGAGAAATCCTGGCGCGCCTACGATACAACAGCGCTGATCGAAGACGGGCACCGCTTCGGCGAATTCCTGGTCGATCAGGGCACCGCCGATGGCTTCCTCAAGGACGGCCTGCGGCCATGGCTTCTCGAAGACGCCTGCAAGAAGTCCGGCATCGCGCTCACCTTGCGCATGCAGGAAGGCTACGATCACTCCTATAATTTCATCTCGACCTTCATGGACGACCATTTGAAGTGGCACGCCGCGCGCCTGGCCAAGTAGGAGCACGCCAGGGGCTACTCACTCCGTGAGGATCGGGTTCGGGTCCGGCAAGGCCATCCCAAAGGCGGTGTCGGCCGCGCCTTCGGCTATGTCACTGGCGCAGGATCCGCAGGGCAAGAGCCTGAGCACGCTGATGCTGACGCGGCGGCGCGGAAATCGGCCGCGAACTCGATCGTTACGCGCTCAAACGGGTATGGCTGCGTGGATAGCAAACCGAGCCAAGGTTCTCGGGCGGCGGAGCCCATTAGTATCTGAATTATTCTAGAAATTGGTAGCGGGAGAGGGACTTGAACCCCCGACCCCAGGATTATGATTCCCGTGCTCTAACCAACTGAGCTACCCCGCCAGGGCGGCGACAGGCCCGAATCCGCCTTAAATCGAAGGCATTTCGAGGCGTTCGCCAAGGTCGCGCGGATATAAGGTTGGGAGGGCGAGCCTGTCAAGCTTCGATGCATTCGATATCAGGGCTATTCTCGATGGGGAAAAGCTTTGCCGCACGAACAGCTGGTTGGTGCCACCGGGGTTGAGTTCGACGGGGCACGTCGCTATGTCTCGGCCACGAGTTTTTAGAGTTTGAAACAGATGAAGCCGCGCATTGCAGTCCTCGGTTGCGGATACTGGGGCTCCAACCACATCCGCACCCTCAAGGCGCTCGGCGCATTGCACGCGGTTTCCGACACCAATCGGGCTCGCGCCGAAGGTTTCGCCAGCGAACAGGACTGCCTGGCGATCGAGCCGGACCAACTGTTCGTCCGCGATGACATCGACGCCATCATCATGGCCTTGCCGCCGCAGTTCCATGCCGATCTTGCCGTGCGCGCCGTCGAGAACCGCAAGGACGTGCTGGTGGAAAAGCCGATCGCGCTGACGGTGGCCGATGCCGAGCGCTCGGTGCAGGCGGCCAAGGACAATAGCCGCGTGTTCATGGTCGGCCATGTCCTGCGTTTCCATCCCGCCTTCGAGACGTTGAAAGGGCTGATCGACAAGGGCGAGCTCGGCGAGGTCCGCTACATCCATTCGCACCGGCTGGGGCTCGGCAAGTTCCATACCGAGAACGATGCGCTATGGGACCTGGCGCCGCACGATCTGTCGATGATCCTGGCCATCACCGGCACCGAGCCGATCGAGGTGCGCGGCGAGGGAGCGGCACTCCTCGACAATCTCAGCGATTTCGCGCATCTGCACATGCGCTTTCCCAACGGACTGCGCAGCCATCTTTTCACATCGCGGCTCAACCCCTATCGCGAGCGGCGGCTGACCGTGGTCGGCACCAAGGCGATGGCGGTGTTCGACGATGTCGAGCCATGGGAGCGCAAGCTTGCGGTCTACCGCCACGCCGTGTGGCAGGACAGCGGCCAGTGGGCATTCACCACCAATGAGCCGTCCTATGTCGCGGTTGCCCAGGGCATGCCGCTGACGCGCGAACTGGAGCACTTCATCCACTGCATCGAAACGCGCGCCGAACCGCGCACCAGCGGCGAGGAAGCGATCAGGGTGCTGCGCATCCTGACGGCCGGCACCGTCACCCACACCAAATCCACGGCCTGAGGGAAGGCTACGCCGCACTCCTGGTACGATGGGCAGGGGAGAGCTACTCGGCGGGAACTTGCGCCGGCTTCGCGGCCAGCCGGCTCAGCATCGCTTCGGCTTCGGCGCCGCGCTCGGAGCGCACGATGAAGCCGCCGCCTAAGACACGGGCCTCGTTGCCATCGTCGGAATAGAGCACGCACGCCTGTCCAGGCGCGATGCCGGATTCACCGTCGGCCAGTTCGACCGAGGCCACACCTGCCTCGTGACGCAGCACGGCCGGCCGTGGCGGCCTGGTCGAGCGCACCTTGGCGAACAGCTCAATGCCGCCGGCGGGCACATCGGCGAGGCCTCCGTCTCCCAGCCAGTTCATGTTGCGCAGATAGATCTTGTGCGTCTCCAGCGCCTCGCGCGGGCCGACCACGACACGGGCGCGCTCGGCGTCGAGATGGACGACATAGAGCGGCTCGCCGGACGCGATGCCAATGCCACGGCGCTGGCCGATCGTGTAGCGCAGAATGCCCTCGTGGCGACCGAGCACGCGGCCGTCGATATGAACGATGTCGCCTGGGTTGGCGGCAGTCGGCTTCAGCTTGGCGATGATGTCGGAATATTTGCCCTGCGGCACGAAGCAGATGTCCTGGCTGTCCTGCTTGGCGGCCACCGTCAGCCCCATCTCCTCGGCGATGGCGCGAACCTGGGGCTTCGATAGGCCGCCGAGCGGAAAGCGCAGGTAGTCGATCTGCGCCTGCGTGGTGGCGAACAGGAAGTAGCTCTGGTCGCGGTCGGCATCGACCGGCCGGTAAAGCGCCCGGTGGGCGCCATTGGCGCCGGAGCGGATGTAGTGGCCGGTGGCCAGCGCGTCGGCGCCGAGATCCTTGGCCGTGGCCAGGAGATCGGCGAACTTGACCGTCTGGTTGCAGGAAACGCAAGGAATGGGGGTTTCGCCGGCGACGTAGCTCTCGGCGAACGGATCGATGACCGCCTTGCGGAACCGCTCCTCGTAATCGAGCACATAATGGGGAATACCCAGCGTCTCGGAAACGCGACGGGCATCGTCGATGTCCTGGCCGGCGCAGCATGAGCCGGCCCGATGCGTTGCCGCACCATGATCATAGAGTTGCAAGGTGACGCCGACGACATCGTAGCCCTCGCGCTTCAACAAGCCGGCGACCACTGATGAATCGACGCCGCCCGACATGGCGACGACGACGCGGGTCTCTTCGGGGCGTCTGGGGAGGTCGAGACTGTTCATGGTGCTTTCATTTCGCGGCGGCTCAATGCCAATGTCGAGAATATAGGTCAAGCTTTCATGCGGCGCCAGCTTGCAGGACGACCCCGGCGTGGCGGACACTGCGAGCGGGCACATTTCTCCCGGCTAAAACGGGGCTTCCGGCCGCATATTTCAAATGCCCGCTAAAAGACTAACGCGGCGTTCACGATCCTTACCTAGTCATTAGGGTCTGCTTAGGCAATTTTTAAAGCTGTGGCGGTAACGTGGCGGGGATTGGGTCTTTGAGTTTTTTGTAGAGAGTACGATGACCGATCTGGTTAGACCTAGAGTCAAATATGTTATCGGGCCTGACGGCAGCCCTCTCACGATTGCCGATCTGCCGCCGACGAACACGCGTCGCTGGGTTATCCGGCGCAAGGCGGAGGTGGTTGCAGCAGTGCGCGGCGGGCTTTTGAGCCTTGAAGAGGCATGCCAGCGCTACAAGCTGACCACGGAGGAATTCCTGTCCTGGCAAGCGTCGATCGACGAATATGGTCTTGCCGGGCTGCGCACCACGCGTATCCAGCAATACCGGCACTAGGCCGGTCTCACCACAAGCAAAGGGCGCGGCATGCCGCGCCCTTTGCTTTCAGTGTCGCCGCTCAGACGGTCAGCGCTACCTTGCCGATCGGCTTGGTTGTGAGAAAGGCGTCGGCGGCTCCCGCCTAGTCGAGTGGAAAAGTCCTGGCGACATGGACGGCAGGCTTTTGCGCGTCGATCAACCCGGCAAGCCCTCGCGGTCGGGCACCACCGACATGCGCTCGACCCTGATATCGCGCGAGCTGGCGTCTGCGCGCTGCGCAAAGGCTGGCTGCGCAATGGCGCGCTTGCCACGCGTCGAACATGAACTGACCGAACTCGGCCACAACCTGGCCGGACTGCTTGCCCAGATCAGATCACGGGCGGAGCAGCTGCGCCTGATATTAGGGGATGCCCGGGCGAGGGCCAGCGCCAGAAATGAGGAGGATTGGGCGGCGTAGGTCTTGCGTGCCAGCAGCGCTTCCGCGGCGGCTTGCTGTTGCCGGTTCAGGCTGTCGCCTGACAGGGCGCGCGCTTATGCGCCAAATAGCGCCGATGTCGGCCGACTCAGCCGATCATGGCGCTGCGGCCGCCAGTTTCGGTTTCGCGAACCTTGGTATCGCGCGATTCCAGCATCTCAGCCTTGGAAAGCTCCGCTTCAGCTTCGCCGAGTAATGATTCGGCGGCGCTTCGCTGCTGGGCGAGGTCGCCTTGCGAGTTCCTGAGATTGTCGCGGCGCAGGCGCGCCGCCTTGGCGAAGGTCGGATAGGCGAAATGATTGATATCTGTGATGCCGGCTTTCTTTTCCTCGGCGGTGATCTGAAGCTCCAATTCGACGGCCATGCGCTCAAACTCGGCGATCATCATGTCGAGCTGCAACAGCTGGCGCCGCTTCTCATTCACCTGAAATTGCTTCAGCCGAACGAGGTTTTCACGTGACTTCATGATTCGGTACTCCCGGAAACGCACACCCGCACATATCGTCCAAACCACCTGGAAAGGTCCAAGCGCTGCCCGTGTCCACCGGCTTTCCCCGCACTATGGGAAACAAAACCCTAAAGTTTTTTGCCGACGGTAACCATTCGTTTACGGGCATTGTTAATCATACGGGTCAGGGCTTAAGGCCGGGTAAAAATTCCGGCCGCCGAAGCGAAGCCGCGTCGATGAGTCCCTGGAGTCACTTAGTCCGGGTTATTAATGTGCTGCATTAGGAATTTTGGTCTGTGATTCGTTATTAGATTCAAGAGGGTGTAGAAAGGGGTTAAAAAATCTGATACCGTATTGGACGGGAAATTAGGTTTTGTTAACCATTCGATGGCAGCCTCTGCACAAGGCAACCACTGCTCCGGGACATGACGGGTCGTGAAATGGTCCGGCGGCAGAAAAGGGGAATGAAATGCGTGTTCTGCTGATAGAAGATGACAGTGCAACCGCACAAAGCATCGAGCTGATGCTGAAATCGGAAAGTTTCAACGTCTATACGACAGACCTCGGCGAAGAGGGTGTCGATCTGGGCAAGCTCTACGACTACGACATCATCCTTCTCGATCTCAACCTGCCGGACATGTCCGGCTACGAGGTCTTGAGAACGCTTCGCCTCTCCAAGGTAAAGACGCCCATCCTCATCCTCTCCGGCATGGCCGGCATCGAGGACAAGGTACGCGGCCTCGGCTTCGGCGCCGACGACTACATGACCAAGCCGTTCCACAAGGACGAGCTGGTGGCGCGCATCCACGCCATCGTGCGCCGCTCGAAGGGACACGCCCAGTCGGTCATCACCACCGGTGACCTGGTGGTCAACCTCGACGCCAAGACCGTCGAAGTCGGCGGCCAGCGCGTGCACCTCACCGGCAAGGAATACCAGATGCTGGAGCTGCTCTCGCTGCGCAAGGGCACCACGCTCACCAAGGAAATGTTCCTCAACCACCTCTATGGCGGCATGGACGAGCCGGAATTGAAGATCATCGACGTCTTCATCTGCAAGCTGCGCAAGAAGCTCGACGCCGCGTCCGGGGGCCAGAACTACATCGAGACTGTCTGGGGCCGCGGCTATGTGCTGCGCGAACCGGAAGATATCCGCGTCAGCGCCTGAGCGCAGTCGGCAGCGCACTTCTAAAAAACCCGGCTTGGCCGGGTTTTTTTGCATTGTGGAGCAATTATTTGTTTTTGTGCGACACGACAGACCACCGCGCGGTTTGCCTGGAACAGCTTCCGTTCAGGCAGCGATTTTCAAGGCGCGAAAACGTTCGAGCAGTTGCGGGCGATTGAAGGGCTTCAACAGATAGCCCTGGGCGCCGGCGCGCTTGGCTCGCATGATCGACGCGATATCGAGTTCGACCAGCGAGATCAGGATCTGCGGCCGGATCGGGCTTTCCATGGCGCGCACGCGCCGGATGAGGTCGACCGCCTGCATATCCGGCAAGGCGCCGTCGATGACGATGATGTCGGGCATGTCGGCGGCGCACATCTCCAGTGCGTCAAGCCCGCTGGCCGCCTCGATGACCATCATGTCGGAACCGCCCAGGATGCGTTTTGCAACCTTCCTGATGACGCTTGAATCGTCGACGAACATGCAGCGTTTCATTTCCGCGTCCTCTTTGCCCTTGGGCGATCCGGTCGTGCGGGGCATCTACGGCGCAGCCTAGACCGATCTGGTAAAGAAGCCGAAAAGCCGTTAGGTAAAATTTTTGCAAAGAAACCGTTCGGCGGGTTTTTCCTTGCGGATGCTTCGGTGTCGACGAGCGGGCAAAGATCATCGCGCCGCGATTGTGGCGTCAATGAAATATTTCAGACTGAAATACTTCGTTTGGTCGCGCTGCCGGCGCCGACTTTCAGGCCACTGAGAGGACGATTTCTTCAGGCGTCGCGTGAATCGAAATCGTCATGTTGGCCTCGCGGGCCAACAGCAGCGTGTAATAAGGTTGCACCGAATGCGCGTCGATCGGCTCTTCCGGCTTGTGGCCGGAGTGCAGTTCGAGGAATTTCGGCGGCACACGCAGCATCGGCCCGCTTGCCGAAAGCGAAAAACGCGGCTCGGTTTCGAGATTCTCGAGCGTCACGACCAGCTTGCCGCCGCGCGGAATGGCGGCGTTGGCGACCAGCAGCAGGTTGAGCAGCAGCTTGACCTTGTTCTTGGGCAGCAGCGCACGGGTTCCATTCCAGACCAATTCCGGCTTTTCGTTCTTGAGGAAGGCGATGGCGACGGCCTCGGCATCTCCGGTGTCGATCATCATGCCCGCCGAGCCGGCCGCGCCAAAGGCGATGCGGGCGAACTGCAAACGCGCCGAAGCGTTTTTTGCACTCTGACGGATGAGCCGCATGGCGTCTTCGTCGGCGCCGCCCTCGTCGAGCAGTTCAAGCCCGTTGTTGATCGCGCCGACCGGCGAGATGATGTCGTGGCAGACGCGGCTGCATAAAAGTGCCGCCAGGTCGGGAGCGGTAAGGGTGAACAGATCGGCCATCGGCGAAATCCCTGCAAAATCTTCCATTTGACGGCCGAGCGATCGATCTTCGCGCCTGCCCACACGAATCACGCTTCAACCCAAGGCTTTCTGAATACACAGCGCCCGTGCGTGCAGCAACAAATCCAAAATTGCCGTCATGGCATATGGCGCGTTCACGCAGGCTGCGTGTCCGCTCGAGCGGCCAAGAGCCTTCGAACCGCCATCTTCATGTGGGAGTTTAATGGTTGAAAAAGGATTACGGCATAGTTTGCCCCTAACAGTCATCCTTAACGGCCGCCTAAAGAGCCGTACGGATGCGAGGCGTCGGCGAAAGTGCTTCATGACGGAGATTGGAAGCATGTTTTCCCGAATCTATGACCGGAGTTTTCTCCGTGTCCTCTCAATGGCGATCGCGCTCATGGGCGTTCTCGTCTTCTCGACATCGCCCCTGCGGGCGCAGGAGTACACCGCTCAGGAGATTGTCGATTCCGGCCACAAGTTCTTCGGCGCGACGTCGGGCGGGTTGGCCACCGTCGTGGAGAAGATTTTCGCCTCCTACGGTCTGCCCAATGGCTACCTGCTTGGGGAGGAGGGATCCGGTGCGCTGATCGGCGGCCTGACCTATGGCGAAGGCACGCTCTACACCAAGAATGCCGGCGATCACAAAGTGTTCTGGCAAGGCCCGTCGCTGGGCTGGGATTTCGGCGGCGAGGGGTCACGCGTGATGATGCTGGTCTACAATCTCGACGATGTCGGCAACCTCTACAATCGCTATGGCGGCGTCGCCGGTTCGGCCTATGTGGTGGCGGGTGTCGGCTTCAACGTGCTGAAGAACAACAATGTGCTGCTGGTGCCGATCCGTACCGGCGTCGGCGCCCGGCTCGGCGTCAATCTGGGCTACCTGAAACTGACCGAGCGGGCGACCTGGAATCCGTTCTGATCCGGCCGATATGAGCGAATCACGGACGGTTCGACCGGATTCCTCAACCGACGACCCGAATGGGCCGCGGCAAGCCCTTGCCGCGGTGCCGGATTTCCGCCATGCCAAGATGGCACGGTCCAGCCTTCCAAGTTGTCGTCGATAACGGGTAGTCCTTTGGTTCAGTCGGTCCTGTTCTTTGCCCTCGGCTTTCTCTGTGCCGGCTTTCTGGCGCTGATGGTGGCTCCCGCCGTCTGGCGGCGTGCCGTCGCACTGACCCGCAGGCGCATCGAGGCCTCCATTCCGCTGACGCAAGCCGAGATCCAGGCCGACAAGGACCAGATCCGGGCCGAATACGCCATGACGACGCGGCGCCTCGAAATCAACGTCAAGACGCTGCGCGAGAAGGCGGCCGAACAACTCGTCGAGATCAATCGCGGCCGCGAGGCGCTGAAGGCGCTGGCGGTCGAGCGCACGGACAAGGACCACGCGCTCGCCGAACTCGGCGCCAAGAACGAAGCGCTTCGACAGCGCGAAGAGGAACTACATCAGCTTTCGGAGCGGCTCAAGGAAACCGAACGAAAGCTGGAAAGGCGGGCGCTCGATCTCGAGAAGCTGGAGCACATGTATGACGACGCCAGTTTTGCCTCCAGCAGCCGCCAGATCGAACTCGTGGCCCGCGAATCCGAATTGCAGAAGCTTGCCAGCGATATCTTGCTGCTGCGCGGCCAGCGCAAGGAAGCGGATCGGCGCAGCCAGGAGATCATGGCCGAAAGCAAGGCCGCGCGCGATGCCCTGAAGGCCGAGAAGAAAAGGGCCGCTGAACTCGACAAGAAGGTCCAGCGGCTGCTCGCAACGCTCGCCGACCGTGAGGACAAGCTTGATCGGCGGGAAAAGGAATTGGCGCGGTTGCGGGAAAAATCGAAAACCGAGGACGGCGCACCGGCCCTGCGGCTGGTCGGCAAGCCAGATGAGCCGGCCCGGCACGAGGAGGCCGGCAAGCGCGACGATTTGGACCGGGCGATTGCCAAGCTTGACGGCGACCGCGAACGGCTGGAGGCCAGGCTGACGGCGCTGGCGCGCGAGAACAAGCGCCTCAAGGCGGATCTCGGCGCCGCCGCATCGTCGGGTTTGACGAACGGCAATGGTGCCGCGCTGCGCGAGCAGATGAATGAGCTGGCGGCGGAGGTGGTCCACCTGACGGCCAAGCTCGAAGGCCCCGATTCACCAATCGCCAAGGCGCTCGCCGCGCCGCAGGACAATCGCTCTGCCGGCAACGACCGCAGCCTCGCCGATCGCGTGCGCGCCTTGCAGAAAGCAGAAGCCAACTGACGCCGTGCAGGCTGACGCTTTCGCCGTGTCCTGGCTCACATGATCGTCAGCGCGAGAAATGATGCAGGGCAATGGCCGAGGCGGCAGCGACGTTCAAGCTGTCGAAGCCCTTCGACATGGTGATCCGCACGGTTTGCAGGCGGGCAAGCAGGCTTTCGGGCAGGCCTTCGCCCTCGGTGCCGAGATAGAGTGCCAGCCGCTCGCCGCGCCGTGCATCGCGTATGTCGATCCGGCCGCGCGGTGACAATGCGAACTGGTCATAGCCCCGGCGGTCGAGCTCCGCGGTGAAGCCCGCGGTGTCGGTGAAGGACGCAAAAGGGAGCTTGAGCGCGGCGCCGACCGAAACCCGGATCGCCTTGCGGTACAGCGGATCACAGCATGTCCCGTCCATCAGCACCGCATCGGCGCCGAAAGCGGCGGCGTTGCGGAAGATCGAACCCATATTGTCGTGGTTGGCGATGCCGACAGGCACGACGATCAGGGCTTGAGCGGGCAAGGCATCCAGCAATGACCCGGCCGGATGCGGCGTCTCCTTGCGGCCGATGGCCAGGATGCCGCGGTGCATGTGGAATCCGGCAATCGCGTCCATCACCCCGCCGGCGACGACGTAGACCGGCAGGTCCGCTTGCGCCTTGCGCAGCACCTCCTCCAGGCCGCCAAGCCGGTTTTCCAGGATCAGGATGGATTCGGCGGTGAAGCGCCTCGACGACAAAAGCAGGTCGAGCACCACTTTGCCCTCGGCGACGAAGCGGCCTTGCCGGCCCGCCAGATCGCGCTCGCGAATATCGAGATAGGCTGCGACGCGCGGATCGCGTGGATCGTCGATGCGAATTGGGTCCATGTCCCGCTCAACAATCGAAAGCGCGGTCCGTGCGCCGGGAAAGACACACCAACCACGCTCCGGAAATCGTCAGCGAGGTAAACGACCGCGGCAGCGTCCGGTCAAGTCCCGGCGCGGCGCAACCTCTGCGCCATTTGGGACAGATCCTCCTTGCCGCCGCCGAAAATGCCTTCCAGCATGGCGAGCAGTTCGCGCACGGCATCGGATTTGCAGGAATAGTAGATCATCTGGCGATCGCGGCGGGTGTCCACGAGGTCCAGCGCCCGCAACTTGGCCAAATGCTGCGAGAGGGCGGATTGGCTAAGCATCACCTTTTCGGCGATGGCGCCGACCGACATTTCGCCGTCGATCAGATAGCTCATGATCAACAGCCGTTTTTCGTTGCCCATCAGCATCAGAAATTCGGCAGCTGATTCGGCGTTGGCGATTAGCTTTGTCGAGACCATTGATGCCCCATGCTGTTTGCTCATCGAGGCGCCATGGGGGCAATGGCGCCTGAATCCATAAATTCACGTGTGAAGGTGCCGACGAGTCAGCACCACACCTAAAGCCTAGAACATTTCTTTCAAATCTCAAGCGTTGCTTTTGATCAAATGCAATTTAATCTCGCTTTGCGCCTAGGATGCCGCCTTGGCGGCCCTCGCCATTTCAACCAGAACGGGACGCAATTCCTGCGCAGTCGCCAGTGGTTGCGGAAAGAATACCCGGCAAACATCGTCCCCGGACACCAGATCCATGCCATCGGCGTCCAGCCCGGCGATGCTCCAGCCAGCACCTGGCGCCTTGGCAAAATGATGGGCGTAGTTGGCGATCGCGTCGAGATGGTCCGCATTCATGTGCTCGACGGCTGACTGTTCGCTCGCCGCGAGCTCTTCGACAATCGGCCCGGCGGTGACCAGATCGGCCCGGTCGAGCAGATAGGCCTTGCCGAAGCCGCCGTTGAGACTGGCGCGCTGCGGCTCAAGGCGAAAGATTGAGAAGTCGCCGAGCCCGGCATAGAGGCTCGCCTTGGGATTGCGGTTGAGATAGCGGCGCGCGGCGCGAGCTTGGGCCTGCGAGCCGCGCTCCAGCCGCGAGGCCTGGCAGGCCAGCGTCAGCCGCGGATGCGCCAGCGGATCGCCTTTGCCAGGCTCCCCGAGCAGAAGGGAACAGCGGGGATCGGCAAGCAGGGCCGACGTGTGCGCCGCGAGCATCGACACCAGGATGAGCGGTGCGCCGTCAATGTCGGTGGCGACGCCGACCCGGCTCGCCAGCGGCGCCCCGGTCCCCGGTTCCAGCACCGCCAGGGCGCCGAAACGGGCACTGCGCAGAAGCGTTTTCGCCAGGCGGATCGCCTCGGCGTCGGTCTCGCGGATGACATCCTTCTTTCGATCGTCCAAGGTTTCTCGCCCTGCCAAGTTGATTTCCTATTCCACTTGTCAGCCGATGATGCCGGACTTGGCAAGGGGAGGTGCCCGCGCAAACCGCTTCGCAGCTTGGGGCGACACGCCTTACTTCGGCGCCATGCGGATGGCGCCGTCGAGGCGGATGGTCTCGCCGTTCAGCATCTGGTTTTCGACGATGTGCAGGGCAAGCGCGGCATATTCGGATGGTTCGCCGAGGCGCGACGGGAAAGGCACGGCGGCGCCCAGCGAATCCTGCACCTCCTGCGGCATGCCGGCCATCATCGGCGTCTTGAAGATGCCGGGCGCGATGGTGCAGACCCGAATGCCGGATCGGGCGACATCGCGCGCCACCGGCAGCGTCATGCCGACGACACCGCCCTTCGAAGCCGAATAGGCCGCCTGGCCGATCTGGCCGTCATAGGCGGCGACCGAAGCGGTGTTGACGATGACGCCGCGCTCGCCGCCCCGCAGCGGCTCGAGTTTCGCGGCGCGGTCGGCGACCAGGCGGATCATGTTGAACGTGCCGATCAGATTGACCTCGATCACCCTGCGGTACTGGTCGAGCGGATGCGGTCCATCCTTGCCGATCGTCTTCACGCCGATGGCGATGCCGGCGCAATTGACCAGGATGCGCGGCTCGCCCAGCTTGGCGGCAGCCTCGGCCAGGGCGGCGACGGCACTGTCGGCACTCGCGACGTCGCACTGGACGGCGATGCCGCCGATCTCGGCCGCGACCTTGGCCGCGCGCTCGATGCCGACATCGAAGATGGCAACGTTGGCTCCCTTGGCGGCAAGCGCACGAGCGGTTGCCTCGCCAAGGCCGGAGCCGCCGCCGGTCACGATTGCTATCTGGCCGCTGGGATTCATGGCGTCATCCTTCCCGTGAGAATGGGCTTGCTATCAAACAGGGACGGATCAGGCCCGGATTGAAAGGCCGGGTCAAGCCATCGCCTAGACGTGCTCGGCGGCCCTGGCTGGCTGGCGTGACCGACCTCGCCGGAAAGCCTGGCAACCGCGCCGGGCGTGATCTCGTGCGACAAAAGGCGGTCGAGGTCGACAGGCCTAGGCATCGAAATCTGACCACGGGGGATGCGCTTGAAGCCGAGCGGCCCGTAATAAGGTTCGTCGCCAACCAGGATGACGGCCGGCGCGCCAGCCTTGGCGGCCGCCTCCAGCGCGATAGCTACCAGCCGGCGGCCGATGCCGAGGTTCTTGAAGGCCGGCCGTACCGCGAGTGGCCCAAGCATCAGCGCCCGGCCGGCCCCCGCCGCTATGCGGGTCATGCGCACCGAGGCGACGACGAGGTCGCCGTCGACCGCGACAAAGGACAGGGCGCGCTCGTGGCCGCCGGCCTCGCGGATCTTGTAGGCGGCCAGCACGAAACGGCCGGGGCCGAAGGCCTCGTCGTTAATGGCTTCGATTTGAGGATCATGCGCCGGAGTTTCCGGCAGGTATTTCACGTCGGCAAGGCTCATGGTCTTTGCGTTCCGGTAGAGGAGGAAAGGTTGCTGCAAACGGCAGCATTCGCCAGTCAGCGCTTCATCAAGCGCGGGCGCCCTTTCGTCGTCGGTCAAACCGGATCAAAGCAAAGTCGAACATGCGGAGTGTCCGCTAGCATCAATTTTGCGCCGCCGCAATCGACCCGTTCGCTGGCACTACCGATTGACGATCTGTTCAGCCCTGGATGCTTTCCGCCTTGCCGCATCGCGCCCTACATGACGGGAAACCCGAAAGGACAATTCATGGGATTGCTCGTCGACGGCAAATGGCAGGATCGCTGGTACGACACGAAGAACAGTGGCGGCAAGTTCGTGCGGGCGCAGTCGCAATGGCGCGACTGGATCACGCACGACGGCAAACCCGCCGAAGGCCGCAGTCGCGGCTTCAAGGCGGAGCCCGGCCGCTATCACCTTTACATCTCACTCGCCTGTCCCTGGGCGCACCGGACGCTGATTTTTCGCACGCTGAAGAGGCTGGAAGGCATCATCTCCGTCTCGGTGGTTCACCATTTCATGGGCGCGGACGGTTGGACGTTTCTCGCCGAGGACGGCGCCACCGGCGACACGCTCTATGGTCTCGACTTCCTGCACCAGATCTACACCAAGGCCGATCCTGCCTATTCAGGCCGGGTGACGGTGCCGGTGCTGTGGGACAAGAAGGAACAGACGATCGTCTCCAACGAATCCTCCGAGATCATCCGGATGCTCAATTCGGCCTTCGACGAATGGGGCGACGCCAGCTTCGACTTCTACCCCGAGGCCTTGCGCGGCGAGATCGACGCGATCAACGGGCTGGTCTATCCCGCCGTCAACAATGGCGTCTATCGAGCCGGTTTCGCCACCACGCAAGCGGCCTATGAGGAGGCGTTCGGCGCGCTGTTTTCGGCGCTCGATACTCTGGAACATCGCCTTTCCAGGCAGCGCTACCTAGTGGGTGATCGCATCACCGAGGCCGACTGGCGGCTGTTCACCACCCTGGTGCGCTTTGACCCGGTCTATGTCGGACACTTCAAGTGCAACCTGCGCCGCATCGCCGACTATTCGAACCTGTCGAACTATCTGCGCGACCTCTATAGCGTGCCTGGCGTCGCCGGGACCGTGAACCTGCGCCACATCAAGGCGCATTATTACGGCAGCCACGAGACCATCAACCCGACCCGGATCGTGCCGGTCGGGCCGACGCTCGACTATGGCGCGCCGCATGATCGGGCGCGGTTCGGAAGGGCTGCTGCCTGACTACCAATAGGGCGATGCTGGCACGTTGGCGAAAATTTCGGCGATCCGCCGCAGCGTTGCCGGCGTCGTGCCCTCCGGCAGGCGATTGAGCGGGAAAAAGCCGGCCTCGGCGATTTCATGGTCTGGCAGTTTCGGTGCGGTGCGGCTGAAATGCTCGACGAGGTAGAAGCCGACATGGTCGCGCCGGCTGGCACGGCGGTTGAAATGCATCGATTTGAGAATCGGCGCGTCCGTGATCTGGATGTTGCCTTCCTCGTAAAGTTCGCGCGCCAGCGCTTCGGCCATCGTCTCGCCGACCTCGACGCCGCCGCCGGGAAGCTGCCAACCGGGCACATAGGTATGGCGGATGAGGAAGACGGAATTGGTGGCGGCATCGTGGATCAGGCCGCGCACACCGAGCGTCATTGGCCGCCGCAGCACGAAATAGAGATGGAACAGCCGCGCCCTCAAACCCGCCCAGCCGGTCTGGCGGAACGGAGCCTCCTCGTCGCTCGCCATCAGTAGCGAAACCGTGGGTGGAAAGGGGCGCGCACGTCGCCTATGAAGGAGGGATGTTCAGGCTCGCGCATATTTCCGATGTCCATCTGGGGCCGCTGCCCGATGTATCCTATCGCGATCTCGCCTCCAAGCGCGTGCTCGGTTATGTCAACTGGCAGCGCAACCGCCGCCGCCACATGCACGACGCCGTCATCGACGCCATCGTCGCCGATATCAAGGCGCAAAATCCGGACCATCTCGCCGTCACCGGCGACCTCGTCAACCTGGCCCTCGACGGTGAGATCGAGATGGCCAAACACTGGCTCGAGACGCTGGGGCCACCGCATGTGGTGTCGGTGGTGCCGGGAAACCATGACGCCTATGTGCCCGGCGCATTCGACAAGGTCTGCCGGTCGTGGGCGGCGTGGATGAGCGGCGACGGTGTCAACACGCCGGTCGACCGCAATGCCTTCCCCTATCTGCGCGTGCGCGGCAATATCGCGCTGATCGGGGTTTCGACGGCGCGCGCCACGGCGCCCTTCATGGCCAATGGTTTTTTCATGGAGGGGCAGGCGGCTCGGCTCGGCAAGATACTCGAGAGCACGGCGAAGCAAGGGCTGTTCCGCGCGATCATGATCCATCATCCGCCCCTGCGGGGCGCCGTCTCCCAGCACAAGCGGCTGTTCGGCATCGCCCGCTTCCACAAAATCGTCCGCCGCCATGGCGCGGAGCTTGTGCTGCACGGCCATTCGCATCTGCCGTCGCTGTTCCAGATTGGGCTTCGCGGTGCAAAGATCCCGGTCGTCGGGGTCGCCGCCGCCGGCCAGGCGCCGGGCGGCAATCACCCGGCAGCACAGTACAATCTGTTCGACATCGACGGCGAAAAGGGTAACTGGCGTATCCACCTGACGCGGCGCGGTCTGACCGGACCGTCAATACCGCCTTCCGATCTGCAGAGCCTGGAACTCGGGGTCGAGCCCGGCGAGGCTATGGCCGCCAGTTGAGAACCATGGCCGAGATGCGGTCCCACAGCAGCGCGGCCGACACCGCCAGACCAACCAGCGCGCCGGCGGCGACCAGCCCAAGCCCGGACAGGAAGGCCGACCAGCCCTTGCCTTGCGTCGATGCTCGCAGCGGTGGCTCGGCTTCCGCGACCTCGGCGCGTTTCATGCCGGCGACCGCCGGCTCGACGCCACCTTCCATCATCCTCTGGCGCTCGACGATGCGCTCGGCCACATAACGCGTCACGGAATCGGCGACCGGCTTCATCTCGGTCGACTCGGCAAGCACGACCCGGCCAATGCGTGTATCCTTGAGGAAGCGGTAGGTGCGACGGTCGCGTCCCATCGCGACATGGCTGACGGCGTCGATCCACAGGCGCGGCTGCAGCCCCGAGGAGACGACAAAGTCGAAATTGTCCATGTCGGCTGGAACATCGGCAAAGACGGGCGCGAGGTCCGCGGCCAGCAGGTCCAGGCGCATGCGGTGCGCCTCGCGCATGTCGACGACGACATCGTCGCGGTCAGCGAAGGCATTCTTCACATCACGGATGGCATCGGACAGTTTCTTTGACGGATCGATCTTCTCGCCTGCGTCCTTCATCGGCGTGGCCTCGCGGGTTTGGTTAACAGGCAGTTAACACAGCCGAAGGCAAAATGCACTCGCGAGATCAACATGGCAGAGCGCCCGCTCGGTGCCGCGCGGGACGTCTCAGCCGGTCGCAGCGAGTTTCGGGTGCAAGGGCCTGGCGCGGCGGTTCATGTTGCGCTGGATGATCGTGGCGACCAGATCGGGCGCCTCCTCGATCAGCATATGGCCAGCCTCCAGCACGTGGTGCACGTGAAATCGCGCGGGCAGACCATCCATTTGGGTAACGGGTAGCATCGGGTCATTGCTCCCCCATACCACCATCACCGGCATGGTCAGTGTGTCCAACCGGTCGTGCGGGATGACGCCCTGCCGGTCGTCGCTGGTCATGGCGGCAGCAATCTCGATGAGTTTCTCCACCTGGCCGGGTCGCTCGCGCATGTCGCGAAGGGTATCCACGGTGCGGTCGACGGCGCGCGTCAGCGGTCCCGACATCGCGCTTAGGCACGCCCGGATGTCGGAGGGATCCCATGAGGCGGCAAAGCGGCGCAACAGCGGGCCGTTGATCTCGGGGCCGAAGCCGCCCGGCGCCAGAAGTGTCAGCGAGGCCACCCTCTCGGGTTCGGCCAGTGCCATCAGCGTCGCCACCGCGCCGCCCATCGAGTGGCCCACCAGATGAACGCGCTTCACCGATCGCGCGGCGAGATCGGTCAGGACGGCCCTTGCCGCCACCTTGGCCGGGCCGGCGCCGGGGAAATCGAGCGACAGCCCGTGCCCCGGCAAGTCATAAGCGAGTGTGCGCACCGCAGGCGACAGCGACGGGATCACTTCGTGCCAGACACCGTGGCAGCCGCCAAAACCATGCAGCAGGGCGACGGCCTTCGAGCCAGCACCCTGTTCGGTGGCGTGAGCGATGCGATCATTGAAATGTGAAAGCTTATTACGGGACGGGAAGATTACGGGACGGGAAGATGGGAATGCGGCTGGATTGCTCCTTGTCCAGCACGATGGCCAGTAAAATTTTCGCGACGACTGGCGGTTGCGCTCTCTCGACCTTGCGAAGTCGCCTGACAAAGCCGACAATCCGTCGTATCGGGGGTTTGCCACCTACTTTCGGCGGCCAACAATTCGGTTGGTCCAAACAACCCGTTGGTGGGACGTCAGCTCGCGTTGCCGAGGCCCGCCGCGCGCAGGGCCCCAACCAGCCGCTCGGTCAGATCGGGCGGATATTTCCGGTCGATGAAGGTCGCGCGCGGATCGGCGGTGAATTTCGGAAATTTGGCGGTTAGCTCGTCGAGCAGCTTGCGCGCCAGATTGTCCTGGCCGGCGATCTTGGCACCGATCAGCCGGGCTGCAAGATAGTGCGATTTGGTTGCGGTTGTTCTCAAAGAGGAACTGGCGATGGCGGCCTTGTTCGTGTCGCCAAGCATGAGTTCGCCGGCGAAAAGTCCGAAATCCCACCATGTCGGATGACCGCTGGAGGCGTCCACCGCCTGGGCCAGGATCGGCGTCCCCTCGGCATACCTGCCAGCGAAAATCAACCCATAGCCGTAAGCTGCGGCCATGGCGAGATCGTAGGGATTGAGGTCATGGGCCTTGCGCATCCAGCGCAGCGCCTCGTCAGCGTTGCCAAGACGCGAATTGATGTAGCCGTAGGAGCGATGCGCATAAGGACTGGTCGGTCCCATCTGCACGGCGCGATGGGCAAATGTCATCGCCTTCTCGATCGTGGCATCCGGCGGATAGGCGTAGTGGTCGTTCACGGCCTCCAGGTGCAGCGAGGCGAGTTCCGAATAGACCAGTGATGACTTGGTGCCGCGTTCGGCGAGGGTTTCGAGGCAGCGATAGGCGGCTTCGTGGGTCCTGGCGTTCTGGTCGAGATAATATTTGTCGTTGAGCGTCAGGCATTGCGTGAGGACGGTCTGAATACCGCTCTGTTCGAGATAGCTGTAGATCGTGCCGGAAGCGGGAAGAGCGGACGTCAAGATGCCGGCTATACGGTTCTCGACGGCGGTCGGTGCGCTTTCGGCGGCGGTCAGGTTGCGCGACAAAAGCACCCGTCCGGTCGCCACGCTCTGCAGTTCAATCGTGATTTCGCCCGTATCCGGCCCAGGCAGAATATCGAAGATGAAGCTTGTGGCATTGGTGGCCGGATCGGTCGTGGCGACCGCGTCGCGACCGATGAAGTCGATCGTATCGAAACCGCTCAGGCCGGCGCGCAGCGATGCGGCGACACGGCTGGCATCCGTGCCACTGGCCTTGACGGCGATGTAGACGAGCGGCAAGGCCTCGCTGGCGGGAGACGGCTCGATGCTGCCGGTGAGGCCTGCGGTCTCGAGCGTGGCCGCAAGGTCGCCGCCTGCCAGCAGCGCACCGCTGCCCTGACGCAGGATCAGAACACCAAGCATGGCGATGACGACGGCGATCGCCATCCAGAAGAATCTGAGGTGACGTGCCACCGACGGCGCCGGCGCAACCATCGGTGCCAGTAAGGCAGGGGCCGCAATGGCACTCTCGGCAGTGCCGCGTTGCGCCGATGGAGCCGCCGCCGCTCCCGTCTGGATGGCGAGTTCGGCCGTCTCAGGCAAGCGGATCGCATTGAGCTCGTAGGCCGGGACATAGCCGCCGCGCGGAATGGCTATGCGGACAGGCTCGGCAACACCTTCATTGGCGAAATATTGCTGCAGCAAGTCGCGCAGCCGGCCGGCCTGAACCCGCACCACCGCATCGGTCGAAGGATCGAAATCGCCGTCCTTGCCGAAGACATCCATGGCGATGGAAAAGCCCTTGAGCCTGTCGGCTTCGCCTGCCTGTTCGCGCTCGACAAGATAACGCAACAGCTTGCGTGCCCGTTCGGATCTTCCGAACGTTTCGCTGGCAAGCAGTCGCTCCAATGTTTCGCGCACTGCGGGGGCGGCAGGCGTGGCATGCTGCAAGTGTCGATCCTCTCGAAGTCGGCACAGGTTAAGGCACGGATCATATAATGCCCGCACCGCCATACAAGTACACACCCATTATGCGATCGCGTACCCCACCGGATATTTTCCCGGTGGTTAATGAGCCGCGCGCGACAGGATGGCCAGGATGCCGGAGCAATCCAGGCCCGAAGGATGGCGGCGCGAGAGCCAATCCCGGCTCTCGCGCCGACGGTAAACTATCGCGCGTTGCGGCCGACGATACGATTGGCCGCTGACGTTACCGCTTCCAGTGAGGCAGCGACGATGTTGGTGTTGATGCCGGCGCCGAACAGCTTGCCGCCGGGATATTCCATCTCGACATAGGAGATAGCCGACGCATTCGAGCCGCGCTGCATCGAATGCTCGGAATAATCGAGCACCGACATCTCGACGCCGACATGGCGTGACAGCGCATCGACGAAGCCGTCGATCGGGCCGGTGCCGGTGCCTGATATCGTCACTTCCTTGCCGTTGTCGAGGATGACCGCCTCGACCACGCGCCGGCCCTTCACCTCGGTGGCCGGATAAGTGTGATGATCGAGGAATTTCAGGCGGGCGCCAGGCTGGTCGACATAGGTTTCGAGGAAGCGGTCATGAATACGCTTGGCCGGCACTTCCTTGCCTTCGGCGTCGGTGATCGCCTGGATAGCCTGACTGAATTCGATCTGCAGGTTGCGCGGCAAATTGAGGCCGTAATCGGCCTGCAGCACATAGGCAATGCCGCCCTTGCCCGACTGCGAGTTGATGCGGATGATGGCCTCATAGCTGCGGCCGACATCGGCCGGATCGATTGGCAGGTATGGCACTTCCCAGTGCGGTGTGTTGGCCTTCTTCAAGGCCTTCATGCCCTTGTTGATGGCGTCCTGGTGCGAGCCGGAAAAAGCAGTGTAGACGAGTTCGCCGACATAGGGGTGGCGCTCGGGAATCTTCAGCTGGTTCGAATATTCGTAGACATCCTTCATCCGGTTGATGTCGGAGCAGTCGATGCCCGGATCGACGCCTTGCGTGTACATGTTGAGCGCCAAGGTGACGATGTCGACATTACCGGTGCGCTCGCCATTGCCGAACAGCGTGCCCTCGACGCGGTCGGCGCCAGCCATCAAGCCGAGTTCGGTGGTGGCGATGCCGGTGCCACGATCATTGTGCGGATGCAGCGAGATGATCAGGTTTTCGCGGTTGTCGAGATTGCGGCACATCCACTCGATGCGGTCGGCATAGATGTTGGGCGTCGACATCTCGACCGTCGACGGCAGGTTGATGATCAGCTTGTTGTCGGGTGTTGGCCTGACGATCTCGGTGACGGCGTTGCAGATCTCCAGAGCGACCTCGAGTTCGGTGCCGGTGAAGCTCTCCGGCGAATATTCGAAGCGATAGCCGCCGCCGGCCTTGGCAGCCATGTCGGTGATCATCTTGGCCGCGTCGGTCGCGATACGCTTGATGCCGCCGACATCTTTCTCGAAGACGACGCGACGCTGCAACTCGCTGGTCGAGTTGTAGAAATGCACGATCGGGTTGGTGGCGTCCTTCAGCGCCTCGAAGGTGCGGCTGATCAGTTCAGGCCGGCACTGCACCAGCACCTGCAACGACACATCGGCCGGCACGTTGCCTTGCTCGATGCACCAGCGCGCGAAGTCGAAATCGGTCTGCGAAGCCGAGGGGAAGCCGATCTCGATTTCCTTGAAGCCCATGTCGAGCAGCAGGCCGAACATGCGCGCCTTGCGCTCGTGGCCCATCGGATCGATCAGCGCCTGGTTGCCGTCGCGCAGGTCGACCGAGCACCAGATCGGCGCCTTGTCGATCACCTTCGAGGGCCAGGTCCGGTCGGTGAGGCCGACGGTCGGGTAGGGTTGATATTTGCGGGCTGCGTCCGGCATGCCCCGGCCAACTTGCTTGCCGGTCGCGGCCTCGCTGGCGCGGATGTCTTCTCGTGCGTTCATCGTTGTTTCTCCCGGCGGCTGGCGGGTCCACCTTTCAGGCGGATGTGGAGCCAAGCGGCGCCTTTACCAGAATTTCGTTCGCTTGATATGATTTGCCAAGGAGCATGCGCTTGCGCGGCGGTTCGACCGCCGGGCGCTCCTTCAGCGAACCCGGCGATCGCCGATAAGGCCGAGAAGAAGCAGGGTCGAGGCAAGCGCGCGCACGGTCTCGCCGGCAAAGCCGGTCTGACGGGAAGCGGTGGTGGCGCGCGTGTTCATGGCCGCTCTCATACAGGAGCGGCCTGTTGGAGGCAAGCGGGCCGGCCCCCGTCGAATTTTATCTTAACGCGGATGCTCTTCCCCGCGCGCCGCAAATGCGCCAGACTTGGCTTCCGGCGGGGTGCCGTCGGCAGGGGGCGTTCATGAATTTCGTGTTCTTCTCGCCGCATTTTCCCGCCAATGGCGCCGATTTCTGCGACCGGCTGAAGAAGGCCGGCGCGACCGTGCTCGGTATTGGCGATGCGCCCTATGATGCGCTCGACGGCAAGCTGAAGCAGGCGCTTTCGGAATACTATCGCGTCGCCGACATGGAGGATTACGAGCCGGTGTTCCGGGCGATAGGCCATTTCATCCACAAATGGGGCCGCATCGACCGGTTCGAATCGCTCAACGAGCACTGGCTGGAGCTAGAAGCCAACATCCGCACCGACTTCAACATCTACGGCACCAAGCTCGATTTCGTGAAGAATCTGAAGCGCAAGAGCCGCATGCGCGCCTTCTTCCGCAAGAGCGGTGTCGAGACGATCGCGCAGCGCAAATGCTCCGACCGGGCCGGCGCCATGACCTTCATCCGCCGCGTCGGCTACCCCGTGGTGGTGAAGCCGGATTCGGGCTCCGGCGCTTCGAACACGTTCAAGATCTCCAATCCGAAAGAGCTCGACCAGTTCTTCCGGGACAAGCCGGAGGACGTGACCTTCGTCATGGAGCAGTTCATCGAAGGGCTGGTTGTGACCTATGACGGATTGATCAACCGTGACGGCGAGGTGGTGCTGGCGGCCAGCCATCGCTACGACCAGAGCGTCATGGACGTGGTCAACAAGGACCGCCACATGAGCTACACCTGCTTTCCTCGGATCAGGCCTGCCGTCGAGGAGGCCGGCCGCAAGATCCTGAAAGCATTCGACGTGCGCGAACGCTTTTTCCATATCGAATTGTTCGAGACCAGGGACGACCGCATCATCGCGCTGGAGGTCAACATGCGGCCGCCCGGCGCCTGGATGACCGACGCGATCAACTACACGTTCGACATCGATGTCTACGCGGCATGGGCGGACATGGTGGTCAAGGATGCCGTCGGCGGCCCCTATGAGGGCAAGTATTTCACCGCCTATGCCAGCCGCAAGCGCCACCTCGACTATTTGCATAGCCACGCGGACGTGCTAGCCGCCCACCGCGACAAGATCGTCCATCATCAGCCGATAGAAGAGGTTTTCAGCCGGGCCATGGGAAATTACGCCTACCAGATGCGCTCGAAGGATCAGGCTGATCTGCGCGAGGCGGTGGCCTATATCCACGCCGAAAAGGCTTGAGGCATGGACATTTCCTATCACAAGGTCTTCGCCCGCAATCTCGGCCGCGACATGGAGTACAAGCGCTACGGGCATGCCGGCCGGCCGGTCGTGGTGTTCCCGACCTCGCAGGGCCGGTTCTACCAGTTCGAAGATTCCGGCGGAGCGGGGGCGCTCGCCGAGTTCATCGATACCGGCCGCATCCAGCTGTTCACCGTCGACGGCATCGATACAGAATCCTTCTTCGCCAGGGATGTCGATGCCGTGCATCGCATCGACCGGCACGAGGCCTATTTCCGCTATCTGCGCGAGGAGGCGCTGCCGGAATTTCTGGAAACCGCCGCGCAAGCCAATGGCGGACGGCGGTTGAAGCCGCTGTTCTCGGGCTGTTCGATGGGCGGCTACCATTCCTCGAACTTCGTCTTCCGGTTTCCCGAGCTCGCCAGCGGCGTCATCTCGCTGTCGGGTGTCTATTCGGCCCGCGATTTCTTCGGCAAGGCGCTCGACGGCGACATCTTCTACAATTCGCCGCTCGATTATCTGCCAGGGATCGTCGACCCGAAACTGCTGGCGCGGCTGAAGGCGCTCAGGCTGATCTTCTGCTGCGGGCAGGGCGCATGGGAAGAGCGCATGCTGGTCGAGACCCGCCAGCTGGAACAGATACTGCGCGACAAATCCATTCCGGCCTGGGTCGACTATTGGGGCGGCGACGTCAGCCATGACTGGCCGTGGTGGCACAAGCAGCTGGCTTATTTCTTCGGCCGCTGGCTGGATGACGATCTGATGCACAGGCTGGACTAAGGTGCATTGATATTCAGCTGGCCTGCGAATGGCTGACGCCTACCCCTCCTGGCAGGCCGGCAGGGGTGCGGTCTGGTGCTCCGCCGCGGATCCGCGGCGCAGGCCGAGAAAGACGACGAGGGCGGTGACGATGGTGATTGCCGCCAGCACGATCAGCAGCCTGTCGAACGCCGTTTCGTAGGCCTCGACCAGCACGGCGACGCCCGCCGCCGGCAAATGGTGCACGGTTCCACCGACATTGCCGGTCACCAGCATTTGCGCCGCGGCGGCGGCGTCGCTGGAAGGCGCAGCGCCCCGAGCGGCGAGTTGCGCGGCGGTGAAGCCTGACAGGGTCGCCATGACGATGGCCAGCGCCACACCTTCGCAAGCGACACGGGTGGTGTTGAAGATGCCGACCGCCATCCCGGCCCGCTCCGTCGGCACGACGCTGACGGCGAGCCCGTCCATCAACCCCCAAGGCAAGGCGATGCCGACGCCGATCAGGATCAGTGGCGCGACCAGCGCAACCTCAACCGGTGGCGTCAGGCTCAGCCAGACCAGGCCGGCCGCCGCGACGAGCAGGCCGACGCCGCAGATCGTGGCCGGAGCGATCCAGCGCGCCAGCTGGCCGGCGAGCAAGGGCAGGAACAGCAACGGTCCGGAGAGGCAGATCATCAATTGCCCGGCCTTGATCTCGCTCATCCCCTCGATGCCGATGAAGCGGATCGGTAAAAGTACGAGCAGGACGACGAAGCCATAGGCGGGCGCCGCCGCAAGAAACTGGACGCCGACAAAGCGAGGAAAGCGAAACAGGGTGAGATCGAGCATCGGCCGGCGCACGCGCCGCTCGGCGACGACAAACAGCACAAAGCAAAGGACGGCGACGCCGAGAAGCGTTGCCACCAGCGGATCGGTCCAGCCGCTCTGGGGCGCCTGGAGCACGCCATAGGTCAGCGAGGCCAGCGCGAAGGTGAACGTGGCGGCGCCCGCCCAGTCGAGGCCGGAAGCATCCGGATCACGCGATTCCCTGATGGTGCGCAGGCCGAGGGTTGCCGAGCCAGCCGCGAGCGCCATCACCAGAACAAAGATCGACCGCCAGCCGAAGGCGGCGATGAGCAGGCCGGAGGCGATCGGGCCGAAGGCCAGCCCGATGCCGAAACTGGTGCCGAGGAAGGAGAAGGCGCGCAGCCGCGATGGTCCCTCGAATTCCTGGGCAAGTGCGGAGGCGCCGCCGGCGAAGGCCAAGGCACTGCCGAGCCCTTGCGCGGCCCTGAAGATGTCGAACCAGGCGATGTCGGACGCCAGCATCGCGCCGAGCGAAGCGAATATGTAGAGGGCAAGACCGACGAGGAAGATCCGCTTGCGGCCATGATTATCGGCCAGCGCTCCGGCCGCCATCAGGCTGGCGGCGAAGGTCAGCATAAAGGCGTTGGTCACCCAGTTGAGCGTGATCGGGCTGCCGCCGAGATCGGCCGCGATGCGGGAGAGCGCGACGGCCGGGCCGGTGAAGGTCAGAGGCATCGTCATCGCGGCGAGGCATACCGACAAGAGCACGAGCCATCTCTCGGCCGGGCCGGTGGTGGTCTTCAAGGTCATGGGTTTTTCCTATCTGAGCGGTCTGCGCCGGCATGCGCAACCGCGGCGCCGATCATGCGGACCAAGATAGGTCAGAGACAGATCAGGAATAATAGTATTAAATATCCTGATATAACGGACTGAAACGCTCGAATGGAGCAACATGATGGATCGCCTCAGCGGCCTTCTGGCTTTCGCCCGCACCGCCGAGTTCGGCAGCTTCGTCGCCGCCGGCCGGGCGCTCGGCATCTCCGCTTCGGCGGTCGGCAAAAGCGTCGCGCGACTCGAACAGCAACTCGGCGTGCGGCTGCTGCAGCGCTCCACGCGGCGGATCGGCCTGACGGAGGAGGGCAAGCTGTTCAACGAGCGCGTGCGGCGCATCCTCGACGACATCGACGATGCCGAGGCGATGCTGTCGCGGATAAGGGAGACGCCGCGTGGGCGGTTGCGCGTCTCGACCCCGATCGTCACCTACCATCTTTTGCTGCCGGTGCTGTCGGAGTTCATGGCCGGCTATCCCGAGATCGAGCTCGATATCGATTTCAACGACCGGATCGTCGACGTCATCGAGGAAGGCATCGACGTCGCCATCCGCAGCGGCGAGCTGCCTGATTCACGATTGGTGTCCAGACCCATTGCGCCCTTCCGCATGCTGCTGTGCGCGGCTCCTTCCTACCTCGATCGCCATGGCACTCCCGGTGTGCCGGCGGATCTCATCAGGCATTTCGGCATAAACTTCCGCTATCTCAACAGCGGCAGGCTGCTGGACTGGCCGTTCATTACCGGGAGCGCCCAACCGCTGATCCGTTCGATGCTGACCTGCAACAACATGGAAGCTTTGAAAGGCGCCACGATCGCCGGACTCGGCATCGCCTGCATGCCCGATTTCCTGGTGGGGGACCCGCTGCGCGAGGACCGGCTGCGCACCGTGCTTGACGATCATGTCGACGGCCGTGGCCAGTTCCGGATGCTATGGCCCTCCAATCGCCATCTGTCGCCAAAGGTGCGCGTCTTCGTCGATTTCCTGCCCGAACGCCTGGCAGCCGCGCGATAGCGGTGCCTTGGTGGCAGCCCTCATCATTCCCGGATGCTTCTGGCTACCAGCCGGGCAATGCTCGGGCCGACAAGCAGCACGATCAGGAAGCGCGCCGACTGCAGGGCCATGACAAAGGAGATGTCGACGTTCTGCGCGGCGGCGGCGATGATGGCGACGCTGTCCATGCCGCCAGGGCTTGTCGCCAGATAGGCGGTCAGCGGGTCGACGCCGGCGAGCCGGCTGATGAGGAGGGCAAGGCCGCCGCAAAACGCGATCAGCGCGATGATCGAAGCGATGATCTGCGGCAAAGCGCGTGCCGCGTGGCGCAGGATTGGCCTGGTGAAGTTCAGGCCGATCGCCCAGCCGACCATCGCGTAACTGACCGCCAGCAGCCATTGCGGCAATTGCATCGGCACCCCGAGGCCGAGATGGATGACTGTGCCGAAGATGAAGCTGCCGAGAAAGAAGGGCGAAGGCAGCCGGCAAAGCCTGCCCGCGAGGCCGCCGATGAGCGCCATGCCGATGGTGGCGGCGAAGGGTTGCGGATCGATCTCGGGGAACCAGATAACGGGCGGGACCTCGATGCCCGAGGTGTCGACCCACATCTTGGCGACGAGGGCTGCCGTCATCGAGACGAAGATGACGCGCAGATACTGCATGAAGGCGACAAGGCGTTGATCGGCGCCGAAGGCGCCGGCCATCAGCACCATGGCGGTGGCGGCCCCCGGCGAAGAACCCCAGACGGCGGTGGTGCCCGGCAGGATGCGCCAGCGGCTGATCAGCCAGCCAAGCAGGCTCGAGGCCGCGACGGTGGCGATCACCACGCCGAGGAACAGCGGCCATTCCTTGTAGAAGACCGGGAAGATATCGGCCGAGATCGAAGCCGCGACGAGGCAGCCGACGACAGCCTGGGCGGCGCCGAACAGAAGGCGCGGCACACGCACCGCGGCACCGTTGGTGCCGGCGACGATGGCCGCCAGCATCGGTCCGATCAGCAGCGCCGCCGGCAAAGCGGCGAGTTCCAGCGCGCCGGCGAAGAGCGCGGAGATGACCAGCAGGATGAGCCACTGCCAAGGCTTGCTCAGCCGCGTCATGCGCTCGATGGCGGGTTGGTCGGAAGCTGGCTGCTCGGCCTCGGAATCCATGTTCTGGTCTTAACCCCAGACGCGAAAAATGCGAACGCAAGTGCGCGTGAAAAGCATGTTTCCGCCTCGGGCGCCCGCCTTAGCCCGTTTTGGCTTCAGCCAAGCCGAAGCCGCCCACCGGATGCGTTTCCACCTGGAATTCGAAGCCGCCGATGAAGGGGCGCGCCTTGGCGATCGCCGCCTGGACTTCGGGAAGCTGCAGCGAGGCCTTGTGGCTTGCCTGATCGGTCCACACCTCGGTCACCCAGATCGCGTCGGCGTCGGCCGGGTCGGTGGCGATGATATAGCTCAGGCAGCCGGGCAGGGCGCCAGTGCTCTCACGCAGCACGGCCATGACAGCGTCGCGCTGGCCACGCGCCGCCCGCATCTTGCCGATCAGTCCATACATGTCCTCGTCTCCCCCTGGGTTGGCGCGAAAGGAGTGTGTCCAGTATGCCGGTCGCCGGTCAAGGCATTAACTGGCCGCCATTGACCTCGATCACCTGGCCGGTGATGTAGCCGCTCAACAGATCCGATGAGAGGAATAGATAGGCGCCGACGCAATCTTGCGCCGTGCCGGCACGGCCCTGCGGGATGGTGGCGACCATGCCCTTCATCTGCTCGTCGGTCGAATAGCGTTCGTGGAAGGGGGTAAGGATGGTGCCCGGCGCCACGGCGTTGACGCGGATGCCGAAGCCGATCAGTTCCTTGGCCATGCCGCGCGTCACGTTGGAGACGAAGGCCTTGGCCGAGCCGTAAAGGCCGGCGCCGCCGCCCGCCCCGTTGCGCGCGGCGATCGACGAGGTGTTGACGATGAAGCCGCCCTGTTTTTTCAGCCACGGGATCGCCTTGCGCGTGGCGGTCAGCACCGAGCGTGCGTTGAGGTCCATCACCGCGTCGTAATGCGCCTCGGTCTGCTCGGCGTAGGGCACGCGGCCAAGCATGCCGCCGGCATTGTTGACCAGCCCGTCGAGCCGGCCGAAATGCCGCGCGCTGTCCTCGACGACGCGTTCGACATCGGCAGGGAGAGAAAAGTCGCCTTGGACGAGGAACACCTCACCGCCGCCGTCGCGGATGGTCTGGCCGAGTTTCTCGGCGGCGTCGCGGCTGGAATTGTAGTGCAGCGCCACCTTGCATTCCTGCCCGGCATAAGCGAGCGCGAGCGCCGCGCCGATGCCGGTCGAGGCGCCGGTGACCAGCACCGCCTTGCCGGCGAGGTCGGGGATGACAAGACCAAGGGCTGTCTCTGGCACTGCTGTTCCTCCGGGGGATTTCCAAGTTTCTTGGCGGGTGTTGCCACCCTTGCATTCAAGTCAGTGCCGCTTCAAGGCCTGAGATAGACATAGCCCTGGCTTTGCAGTTCGGCGAGCTTGACGACGCCACCCCTGTCGGCGGCATGGAAGCCGTCGAGCAAATCGGCGAGCGTAATATCCATGCCGTGCATGGTGTTGCCGCAGGCATGCGGGTCGAGCCCTTGCTGGACAAGACCGGTAAAGCGCCCCGAAACCGCCGCCGATATGCCCTTCGACTTGAAGCCGGCAAGCGCCGGACCATGCACGACCAGCGCGATATCGACGTTGCCGCCCGTGCCCTCATAGTGGTTCTTGATGTTGCCGAGCACGAAATTGATCTTGTCGAGGTCGCTGAGGTGATAGGCGACCTTCAGCCTGGCAGGCTCGGTGGTTGCCGCCTGCACCGCCCGCAGGCCTAGAAGCGTCCCGGCTCCGGCGAGAGCCGCGTGGAACATGTCACGTCGGCGCATGGCGTGCCTCCCTGGCTTGCCGGCTCAGCGCGATTTGCGTGGCCGCGGCCGCAATACTAGCATAAATTAACGTTACGTCCTGTCGATGCGGAGAGGGGCACATGGCGTTCAGGGAATGGAAGACGTTTGCCAGCGCCGGATTTGGCGCCGCACTGCTTGGCGGACTTGTGGGTTCTGCTTTTGCCGACAATGCGCTCAAACTCACCGAACTCAGCCCCAACGGGGCGGACGCCTGTTTCGGCCGGGTCTATGACGCGGCGCACCTCAAGGCGCGTCCGAAGCAGAAGGTGACGCGGATTTTCTTCTACTACGGCCATAATCCGGTCAGCCGTCCGAATGAGGAACCGAACGCGAATTCCGATACTTCCTACAATGGGTTCCTCACCACCACGGTGCGTGGCGCCAAGGCGCCGGAATGGGCCGGAGGCTGGTGCAATCACGAGTCCGAGGATGGCGCATCGGGCCCGATCCGTTGCGGCATGGACTGCGACCGTACGCTGGCGTCGCTGAAGGTCGACGGCAAGGGTCGGCTGATCCTGTCGGACCTGTCGTCCGATATCTACCTCGACGCCGGTTCGGAAGAAGAACTCGGCGCGGCTGAATACGACAGGCAGGCGCTTGGCAAGGAAGACGACAATTTCCGCCTCGATCCGATGCCGGCGGCGACCTGCAAGGCTGAATTCGCCCGCATCGATCCGATCGACCCGGCGCTCGGGCCGCCGCTGCGCGAGCGGCTCAAACCCGACCAGGCCTTCTGCTACGGGCGCGACTATGACGCTGCGCATATGAGTTCGCATCCAGAGCAACTGACGCAGTCGATCCGGGTGTTTCGAGGACCGGTGGAACTGGCGTCCTTCGCCTCGGGAGGCGACGCCGCGAACTGGCCCGACGGCGCCGACATCGCGGTCTCGGTCACGACGCGGCAGAAGGGGGCCAAGGTCACGCAGACTTATTCATGCCAGGGCGAGGCCGATCAATGGCGTTGTGCCGCGAGTTCGAAGACGAGCAATTATTCCTGCGACATTGCGCAAAAGGAGATCTTCCTCAAGCGCGGCGCCAACGGCGCCATCACGCTTGCCAACCCCAACAGCAGCCTGGCGATCGTCGACCTGTGCTCGAAGGCGGCCGACGGCAAGACGATGTCCGACGACAAGGTCTATCGGCTGGAGCCAATGCCACAATCCGCCTGCGCGCCGTAACCAGCGTTTCGTCATCCTTGGGTCGCCGCTACGGAGCTGCGCTCCTGCTTCGCCCAAGGATGACGAAGTCGAGAAACTCCGGTTAGCTCTTTGTTTTTACGCAATTCCGGACGGAGAGCCGCTCATGCTTTCTTGGAATTGCTCTTCCAAGGTCAGCGACAGTGACCCGCCTCAGGCGAACGGCACCGCGGTCGTGCCCTTGGGCAGCTTGGCTTCGTCGTCGGGCTCGACATGGATGGTCACCCGCACCGAGGGGAGTTCGGCCTTCAGCGCGTCTTCGATGCGATCGCAGATGACATGGCTGGCGCCGACCGACATGTCGGCGTCTACGACCAGATGGAACTCGATGAAGGTGGCGCGGCCGGCGATGCGGGTCTTGAGATCGTGCACCTCCATGGCGCCCTTGCAATTGGCCGAGATGATGTCGCGGATGCGCATGTGCTCCGCCGTGTCGACGGCCCGGTCCATCAGGCCGTTCATCGACGAGCCGATGACATGCCAGCCCTGCCACAGGATGTTGAGCGCGACGATGACGGCCAATGCCGGGTCGAGGATCTGCCAGCCGGTCAGGATCGCTCCGACCAGGCCGCCGAAGACGCCGACCGACGTCACCACATCGGTCATGATGTGATTGCCGTCAGCGACCAGCGCCGGCGATTTCTCCGCCCGGCCCGTGCGAATCAGCATCCAGGCCCAGAAGGCGTTGATGACGGTGGCGACGCCGTTGACGGCAAGGCCTTTCCAAGGCTGTTCGAGCGGCGCCGGGGCCTGCCAGGAGCGCCAGACTTCGTTCAGAATCAAAAGCGCGGCGAGCACGATCAGCACGCCTTCCAGCACGGCGGAGAAATACTCGGCCTTGTGATGGCCGAAGGGGTGATCCTGGTCGGCCGGCTTGTGGCTGACCTGGATCGCCCAGAAAGCGGCAATCGACGCGATGACGTTGACGATCGATTCCAGCGCGTCCGAATAGAGCGCGACGGAGCCGGTCACGTACCAGGCGGCGGCTTTCAGCGCGAGCACGACAAAAGCGATCACGATCGACCAGAAGGCAAGGTTGGCGACCTTGCGCTTCGCGGCCGCCCTGGCTGCGATCGCCATCGTGTTCTCGGCTTCGGCCATTGGCGTCAGGCTGCCTTTTCCTTGGCCTTTCGCGGCAAATGCGCGACGATGTTCTCGATGATGCGCATGCCGGCATTGTGGCCGAGCGTCATGATCGATTCCGGGTGGAACTGCACCGCGGCGATCGGCTCCTTGCGGTGCTCGAAGGCCATGATGACGCCGTCTTCCGTCTCGGCCGTAACCATGAAATCGTCGGGCAGGCGTACCGGATCGGCGAAGATCGAGTGGTAGCGGCCGACGGTGACTTCCTTGGGCAGGCCGGAGAAGATGATGCCCGGCTTCGAGACGCGGATACGCGACGGCTTGCCGTGCATGGGAATGTGCAACTGCCTGAGTTCTCCGCCATAGGCTTCCGCCAGTGCCTGCAGGCCGAGGCACACCCCGAAGATGGGCAGGTCGCGCGCGCGCGCCTTTTTGATGGTCGCGGCGCAGTCGAAGTCCTTCGGCGTGCCGGGTCCGGGTGACAGCACGACGAGGTCGGGCTTCAGCCGGTCGAAGACTTCCTCCGGCACCGGCGAGCGCACGGTCGAGACATTGGCGCCGGTCTGGCGGAAGTAGTTGGCCAGCGTATGGACGAAGGAATCCTCGTGGTCGACCAAAAGGATGTTGACGCCGTCGCCGACGCGCGCCGTGGTGCGCTCGGTGCTGGTCGAATTGCCCGTCTTGGCGTCGCGGATCGCGGAGAGCATGGCGGATGCCTTCAGTTCGGTTTCAGCTTCTTCTTCCTCTGGAATGCTGTCGAAGAGCAATGTAGCGCCGGCACGAACCTCGGCGATGCCGTCCTTGATGCGGATGGTGCGCAAGGTAAGGCCGGTATTCATGTCGCCGTTGAAGTTGACCATGCCGATCGCGCCGCCATACCAGGCGCGCGGGCTTTTCTCGTTCTGCTCGATGAAGCGCATGGCCCACAGTTTCGGTGCGCCGGTGACGGTGACCGCCCAGGCGTGCGAGAGAAACGCGTCGAAAGCGTCCATGCCTTCACGCAAGCGGCCCTCGATGTGGTCGACCGTGTGGATCAGGCGCGAATACATCTCGATCTGGCGGCGACCGATGACGCGTACAGAACCCGGCTCGCAGACCCTGGACTTGTCGTTGCGATCGACGTCCGAGCACATTGTGAGCTCGGATTCGTCCTTCTTCGAATTGAGCAGCTTCAAGATCTGCTCGCTATCGGAGATGGCGTCGTCGCCGCGTTTGATGGTGCCGGAGATCGGACAGGTCTCGACGCGGCGGCCATTGACGCGCACGAACATCTCCGGCGACGCACCGATCAGGTATTCGTTCTCGCCCAGGTTGATGAAGAAGGAATAGGGCGACGGGTTGATGGACTTCAGCTTGCGCGAAATCTCGGAGGGCTGGGTCTCGCAGCGCTCGTAGAACATCTGGCCGGGGACGACCTCGAACAGGTCGCCACGCTTGAACGAGTCCATCGCGCGGCGCACCAGATTGGCGTATTCGCCGGGCTCATGGTCGCCGCGTGGCGGGATACGGTCGGCGGTCTTGAACGGCTCGGCGATTTGGTCGCGTGGCAGGCCTTCGGTCGAAAAACCTTCGCCCGCATAGTCGTAACGGTCGGTCCAGGCCTTGGCCGAGTAGTGGTCGACGACCAGGATCTCGTCGGGCAGGAACAACACCAGGTCGCGCTGGCTTTGCTTGCGCACGAGCGTGTGGTCGACCGGGTCGAACTGGAAGGCAAGGTCGTAGCCGAAGGCGCCGTAGAGACCAAGATTGGCGTCTTCCGCCGTCTTGAACAGCGCGGTGATGGCGCGCAGCACGGTGAAGACCGAGGGAACGCGGCTGCGTTCCTCCTCGGTGAAGACACGGCCGGGTTTGGCGACATCGAGGCGGATCAGCTTTTTCGAGGTCTCGGCGATCGTGACCTCGGCGAGGCCGCCCAGTGTCCTGCCGATGACCGGCAACAGCGCCTCGCCACGGCCGTTCAGCGCCTCGATACGCATGGCGCGGCCGCGTGCCGAGATGACCAGCGGCGGATCGATGATGGCCGTATCCCAGCGCGTGTAGCGGCCGGGATATTCGTAGTTCGAGGAAAATACCGCGCCCCGGCGCGAGTTCAGCCCCTCGACATAAGTGTCGATCGCGCCTTCATAGGGGCGGTCGTGGCGCTCGCGGGTGATGGTGATGCCACCCGCCGTCGCGAAGCTTTCAGCGCCGTTTTCCAGAACCTTCAACGTCATTGCCGTCTCCATCAGCTACTTGGGCAACGGACCCGGGAATGGCTTTAAAAAACAAATGGCCGCCCGGACATTCCGTTGCGGCCACCCTCTATTTTCACGCGCACGCGTTCGAACAGGCCGCTGTCAGCAGGCCCACCACCAAATGGTCTTGATCGAACGCATGTTCATGGCGATTCCCTTAGCGGCGATTGGGCGGCCGCGCAACTGGATTCGACGCAGGCTCAATCCTCCAGCGTGCCCGACCTTGCATCGGCACTCTTCCTGTCGCCAACCAGTTTCAACAGGTCTTCGCCGATGCGGATGATGCGGCGCGAGCGGCGGGTCAGGATGATGCCGTCCTGCGGCGCGAACACTTCCGTGCGGCCATCGGCTTCGCCTGGCGCGTGAACGATGGTAGCGAGCCGCGCGCCCCTGGTGACGCGGTCGCCGGGCTTGACGTCGTAGAGGACCGCACCGCCACGGGGCGCCGGCATCATGTCGATATTTTCCAGAGGTGCCGCGACGCCCTTGAAGGGGCCGGGCGCGGGCAGGGCGGTGTCGGATATCACGCCGCGCGCCACCAGCAGCCGGTAGAGGCCTTCGGCGTCGGACTTGGCCAGCGCGCCGTCGACATCGAGAATGCCGCGATATTCGACAGTGGTGGCGACGCGCCTGTCGAACTTCGCCACATCGGCCGATGCGTTCTGGTAGGGCATGATCGAAGCGCCCTCGAAGGTGCCGTCGGTGTCCTCGCTCCACAGCACCACGGCATCGACGCCCATGGCGGCGGCGCAATCGGCCATCCCGGGCCACAGGCTGGTGTGGACGTAGAGATAGGCAAGACCCTCATCGTCGCAGTGCAGGTCGAGAACGATGTCATGGCCGAGCGAAAGCTGCACCAGGCGCGACTTCAGCCGCTGGTCGGCGCCGCCAAAGGTGGCGTCCGGCAAGAGCCTGGCGTCGGGCGCGGCCAGCAGCGGAAAGCCGCGGTTGAAGTTGGTGCGGGTGCCCAGATGAAAGCGACCCTGGTGCTCGCCGAAATGGTATTGCGCGCGGCCGATCGGGTTGGCCCAGGGCACGATGGTGATGTTGCCCTTGATGCGACCCTCGGCCTCGGCCTTGTTCAGCATCGGCATCAATGCATCGACGGCGACGACGCCAGGCAATTCGCCGGCATGGAGCGCTGCCTGCAGGTAGGCCGAAGGTGCTGTCTTGTCGGCGCCGGCCAAGCGGAGCACCGGGAATTCGTAGGAAACGCCGTCGCTGTCGCCGGCGATGCGTTCGATCGATTTCTGCATGACGTTCTCCATGAAAGCGAGAAGACATGCCCATTGGAAGGTACCGATGTCGATTGGTCCAGCCCGCCGCGCTATGGGCGCAAGGGCCTATTCCGCGGCAGCGTGAAGCGTGACAGGCGCGCGCCTGTCCAGCGCCGCCGACAGCACCGCAGCGGCGACCGCCAGCAGGGCTAGCACCGCGCCGACCAGTGGCAAACCGGCATAGGAAACGCCTGATGACAGCGCCACGCCGCCGATCCATGCGCCGCCGGCATTGCCGACATTGAAGGCGCCTTGATTGAGCGTGGCTGCAAGGTTCGGTCCTTCGGAAGCCGCCTCGACGACCCGGATCTGCAGAGGTGGCACGACGACGAAGATGAGCAGGCCCCAGAGGAAGACGATGCCGATGGCAACGCTGGCGATCGCGCCGAACTGCATGAAGCCGACGAACAGCAGGGCCATCAGCAGCAAGGTGGCGATCACTGTCGGCATCAGTTTCCAGTCGGCAAGCCTGCCGCCGATGATGTTGCCGATGGTCATGCCGGCGCCGAACAGCAACAGCACCCAGGTGACAGCCGCGGTCGACAGGCCCGACACGTCGGTGAGGTATGGCTTTATGTATGTGAAGACGGCGAACAGGCTGGCCGAGGTCAGCGCCGCGATCAGCATCGCCAGCCACACTTGCAGCTTGCCGAGCACACGGACTTCGGCGCGCAGACCGCCGCCGCTCGGTTCCGTGACGTCGGACGGCACCAGCCAGGCGATGGCCGCGACCGAGATCAGGCCGATGCCGACCACGGCCAGAAAGGTGGCCCGCCAGCCGAAGGCTTCGCCGAGTGCGGTGCCTGCGGGAACCCCGAGGATGTTGGCGAGCGTCAGGCCCGCGAACATCAGCGCGATGGCGCTGGCGCGCTTGTTGCGCGGCACAAGGCTTGCCGCGACGACCGAGCCGATGCCGAAGAAGGCGCCATGGCCGAAAGCGGTGAAGACGCGCGCAGCCATCAGCAGCCAGTAATTGGGCGCGATGGCGCAGAAGAGATTGCCGACGACGAACAGGGCCGCAAGTCCCACCAGCACGGGCTTGCGCGGCAAATGCGCGGTAGCCATGGCCACGACAGGCGCGCCGAAGACGACCCCCAGCGCGTAGCCGGTAACCAGCAGGCCGGCGGCGGGGATCGTCACGCCGAGATCGGCGGCGACCTCGGGCAGCAGGCCCATGATGACGAATTCGGTGGTGCCGATGCAGAAGGACGCAATGGCAAGCGCAAGGATCGGCAAAGGCATGGGAGGTCCAGACTGAATCGGTTCAATTTCAGACTGCGCGAGGATCCCTGCCGGGCGCAACAGACATTGCCGCAATGCAGCAATGCAGAAAGCGTGGAGCGGACGTCTCCTCTTCTACCGGCCCGACGCAGGCCGATCCTTCAAGGGCTGAAACGATGTCGCTTCGTGCCCGACACGATATCTTGAAGCCGGCGCGGCCCCAGCAATAAATGCGTGATGACGACCGTGAAATCGCGGAGCCTTCGGCAAGACACAGGCGACGACAGAAGGGGCTGCGGCTGACAGTCTCACGCCAGCGGCTTCAGCTCCTGGGCGATGGTGGGCAGCAGCTCCGAGACGGTGGGATGGATGTGCACGGCGCGCGCCAGTGTGTCGACCGGCGCCTTGGCGTACATCAGGTCGAGCACGCAATGCACCGCCTCGTCACCGCCCGGACCGAGCACGGAGCAGCCGAGGATCTCCCTGGTGTCGGCGTCCACGAGGATCTTCATGAAACCCTGCGTCTCGCCCTTTTCGACGGCGCGGCCGACACGGGTCATCGGCCGCTGGCCGACCAGGGCGCGACGTCCGGATTTCCTCACCGCCGTCTCGGTCATGCCGCAACGGCCGAGCGGCGGATCGATGTAGAGCGCGTACGCCTCGATGCGGTCGCTGATCCTGCGCGGATCCTTGTCGAGCAGATTGGCGGCGACGATCTCATAGTCGTTGTAGGAGGTGTGGGTGAAGGCGCCCTTGCCGTTGCAGTCGCCCATCGCCCAGATGCCTGGCACGCTGGTGCGCAGCTGGTCGTCGACGACAACCGCGCCGCGTTCGTCGACCTCGACGCCCGCCTTGTCGAGGCCGAGATCGTCGGTATTGAGCGTTCGGCCCAGCGCCAGCAGCACATGCGAGCCGACCGCGGGCGGCTGGCCCGTGGAGAAACTCACGGCAATGTCCCCGCCCTGCTTGGCGAAGCCGATGTCGTCGGCGCCGACATGGACCGCGATCCCTTCGTTTTCGAGGATCGACAGGATGGCGGCCGAGACGTCCTCGTCCTCGCGGCCGGTGAGGCGCGGGCTCTTTTCGATGACGGTGACTTCCGAACCGAAGCGGCGGAACATCTGCGCGAATTCGAGCGAGATGTAGCTGCCGCCGACGACGATCAGGTGGCGCGGCAAAACGTCGAGATCCATCATCGACGAGTTGGTCAGATAGTCGATGTCGTGGATGCCGGGCAGGTCCGGCACCGAGGCGCGGCCGCCGGTGTTGAGAAAGATCTTCTCGGCGGTCAACAGGTCGTCGCCGACGCGCACCGTGTTGGCGGATTCGAAGCGTGCATGGCCGCGATAGAGCGTGCAGCGCTCCATTCCGGCGATCCAGGTCTCCAGATTGCCACGGGCGTCGTTGGTTACCTTGTCCTTGCGCGCCTTGATCCTGCTATAATCGACCCCGACGGAGCCGGGGAACGTCACGCCATAGTCGGCAGCGCGCCGCGCCAGATGGGCGGCATAGGCGCTGGCGACCATGGTCTTGGTCGGCATGCAGCCGGTGTTGACACAGGTGCCGCCGACCAGCTTGCGCTCGATCAGCGCCACGCTCATACCGGCTGCCGCCAGGCGGCCCGCCAGGGGCGACCCCGCCTGGCCAGCGCCGATGATGATGGCGTCGAAGGTCCTTGCGTTCAAGGTCTGGGCCGTCATGCCACCGCCGCCACGATCAGCAGGCCGCCGATGATCGCCACCGCATCCTCGATGAAGGCCGCGGGCGGATCCTTGCCGAAAACGGCCGCCAGCCGGCCGCGCGCTTCGGCACCACCCAGGGTGCCGATGACCGCGCCGATCGCTCCGGCGATCAGGCACACGATGGTGGCGCCGCTGGTCGCGCCGATCACCGCGCCGCTGAACGCGCCGAGCAGAATGCGGGCGCCGAACTGCTGCGGCACCTTGCGGCTTGGCGTCGACGGCAGCTGGTCGGTGACCAGTTCGACGATGGCCAGGACGGTGAAGATGCCGACAGCCGCCCAATGGCCCATGAAGCTCGCCCAGGTGCCGGCAACCGGCAGCCAGCTGAGATAGGCGCCCCAGGCAACGGCGGCAGGTGCCGTCATGGCGCGCAGGCCGGCAATGACGCCGATCAGGAGTGCAAGAATGTAGAGCATGGTCGATCCCCCTCGATCCCGGGCCGGTACAGCCTTGAAACGGCAAGCTACCATAGGCCGGATATTTGGCTAGGCCGCAGACTCACAAGCGCACAGCCACGGCGGATCGAGGCAAGTCAGTTGGCTGATGGAGCGTTGATCGCAAATTGCGCGGCGAAAGCCCTGATATAAGCGGGCCGAGCTTCCCCGCGCGCCACATAGGCGGCCAGGTTTTGGTATTCATCCAGAATGCCTGACATTCTCAGTCGTAGCAGCACTGACACCATCAATAGATCGCCGGCGCTGAACGCATCATCGAGCCAGTCCGCGACGCCCAAATGCGTCGAGAGACAGTCCAGCCGGGCGCGAACACGGTCCTTTACCAGCGGCAAGCGCGCCTCGCTCCAGGGCTTGTCCGCTTCGAAAATTCTTGCCGTGGTCAATTCGAGGATCGGCGGCTCGATGGTGTTCAGCGCGGCAAACATCCACGTGATCGCTCGCGCGCGGGCGTTGCGCTCCTTCGGCAGCAGGCCCGCATGCTGCTCGGCAAGATGAAAGACGATCGAGCCGGTCTCGAACAGCGAGAGAGAACCGTCCTCATAGGTGGGGATCTGGCCGAAAGGATGGATGGCCAGATGGTCAGGCGCCTTCATGCCCGCGAAGGAAACAAAACGAACCGCGTAAGGCTGCCCCACTTCTTCCAGCGCCCAGCGAACACGCGTATCGCGGGCCAGTCCCTTCCCGCCATCGGGTGATCGTTCAAACGCCGTGATCGTGATTGTCATCGCATTTGTTCCTTGCCTGGGCGAATTTCTTCGGCTTCCTACCGAGGACGAATGAGCTTCCCGGAAATCGACATCGGTCCTGAACTATTTCATTGCCGGAGCAGATCGCGAATGGCCGCCAATCAGCAAGGCCGCGCATCCTGGTTTACGGATTTCACGTCAGTCCTCGCCTTGGCGCTGTTCGCAGTGATGTAAAAAAACGGAGGCACTGCCATGGTTCAGAGCGAACGCGCGAAAATGGCTGGTGGTGAATGGTATACGTGCCTGGATGACGATCTTGGCGCGTTGCGCGGCTTGGCCGCGGATGCGGTGTTCGAGCACAATACGCTGCCGCCTCGCCGACGCGGGAATCTCGGGCCGGCCCTGCGGACACTGCTGGGCGGCGTGGGCGAGGGTGCCCGCATCGAGGCGCCGTTCCATTGCGCCTACGGCTTCAACATCTTTCTCGGCGCCGGCACCTTCCTCAATGCCGGCTGCACCATTCTTGACACCGCGCCGGTGCGTATCGGCGAGGGGACGCTGCTTGGCCCCAATGTGCAGATCTATTGCGCCGAGCACCATAAGGAGGCGGCAAGGCGCCAGGCGGGGCTGGAGATCGCCAAGCCGGTCACGATCGGTGACAATACCTGGATCGGCGGCAGCGCGGTCGTCCTTGGCGGCGTCAGTATCGGCGAGGGCGCCATCGTCGGCGCCGGGGCGGTGGTGACGCGCGACGTGGCGGCGCACACGACCGTGGTCGGCAACCCGGCGCGGGTGGTCAGGCGGGGCTGACACTACGCGGCGGGAACCTGATCGTCGCTTCAAAACCGTCCCGTCGGCCGGATGCCGGTGAGGTCAGGACAAGCGTCGCATCGATCTGCTGCAGGATTTTGGTGACGATCGCCAGTCCCAGGCCTGATCCTTCGGCACGCGTCCCACCGCGTTCGAACCGTTTGACCAGACCGCCGGGAGCTGACGCCACCGGACCTTGGTTGATCACGCTGAGCCGGGCATCGTCAGTGATGCGAACGACAACCTCGCCGCCCTCGGCGCCATGCCGCAAGGCGTTCTCGATGAGGTTGCGCAGGATAATGGCCAATGCATCCGTATCGATCGCGGCCAACGCCTTGCCTTGGTCGGACGCTTCAATACGAAGCCGACCCCTGTTCTGGCCGTGCTGCTCGAAGTCGGCGACCACCAATGCGGCGACCGCGGCGAGATCGGCTGGCTTGCCGGCGATCGCTACTCCGGCGTCGGCGCGCGCCAGCTGCATCAGCTTTTCGGACAGGCCGGCGAGGTCGGACAGAGCCGCCTTGATCTGGCGCGGGCGTTTTCTTGCCGCCTCGTCGGATGTTTCCGCGATCAGGCGCTCCGTTTGTGCCAACGCGCCGGCGATCGGTGTGCGCAATTCATGCGCGGCGTTCGCCGTGAACTCCTTTTCAGCATCGAGCGCCATATGCAGGCGCCGCATCAGGCTGTTGACCGACTTGGCGATGGCGGCAAGTTCGGAGGGCAGGTCCTCGGTGCGGATCGGAGCAAGGTTGTCGCCGTGGCGGGCGCTGATTTCGCCGCGCAGTGTCGCGATCGGCCTCAGGAAACGCGTCAGGGTCAGCCACGCGACAAGTGCGCTCAACGGGATGAGAATGACCATCGGTATGAGGAAGCCGGTGGCGGCTTCGAGCGTTTCCTCATTGCGCCGTGAATCGAGCTCGGCGACCTGGATGAGTATTGTGCCGCTGACCGCGGGCTCGGTGTAGATGCGCCATCCGGCTGCCTCCGAGAAGCCCTGCGCGAGCTCAGCCGTGAGCGGCTCCGCGGGAGCGTCATGGGAATGCATGAGAACGCGGCCGCCGGCGTCCCGCACCTGGAAGATGAGGCGGCCGCCTTCGTCGTCCGAAACAGCCTCCCCCAGCCTGCGCGGCGATTGCGATGCCTCACGCCCGAACATATCGTCGATGACCAGCGGCAGCAGTCTGCGGGCTGCCTCCTGCATCGAATTGTCCATGGCTTCATTGATTTCGCGGTGCAGCGTGATGCTTCCGGTGCCAGCGGCGACCAGGCCAACAGCGACCGTGACGAGGATCAGCGACGACACGAGGCGACCGGCAAGGCTGCTGAAGACCTTCATGGGAGTGCAAGGCGGTAGCCCAACCCCCTCACGGTTGTAAGGACCTGGCGCCCGATCTTCTTGCGTAAGCGGCTGACATAGACTTCGACAGTGTTGCTTTCGATCTCCGCGCCGAAGGCATAGAGCGCCTCCTCGATCTGGTTCTTGCCGACTGTCATGCCGGGCCGGCGCAGGAACTGCTCCAGCACCGCCCATTCGCGCGATGTCAGCATGGCCTCCGTGCCGTCGATGGTAACGCGGCGCGCGGCCTGGTCGATTTCGACGGCTCCGAGCCGGATCAAAGGGTTGGGGTTTCCGGCATAGCGGCGCGCGACCGCGGCAAGGCGTGCAGACAACTCGCTGAGATCGAAGGGCTTGACCAGATAGTCGTCCGCCCCGGAATTCAGCCCCGCTATGCGGTCTGAGAGCTGGTCGCGCGCGGTCAGGATGATGACCGGCGTATCGGTGCCTTCACGACGCAGCGTTTTAAGGAATTCGAGACCCTTGCCGTCGGGCAGATGCAGGTCAAGCAGGAGGAGCATATAGGAAACTACACGGAGGTGATCGCAGGCACCGCCAAGCGTCGTGCTCCAGTCCACGGCGTGGCCGTCGGCGGCGATATGATCGCGCACCGCTTCGCCCAGCACCGGATCATCTTCGATCAACAGAACGCGCACTTCGCCTCCGTGTCGCTGCACACGCGCCTTCATGCGGCACGAGGCTGACAGGAAGCTGAATGAAAGCCAACTGAGGCTTTTGCACGATGCGATGCGTGTTCAGGCTGCTGTCAGGTTTCGCGGCCAAGGTCCTCGACATCGGAATTGGCCGATGGAGAAAATAAGATGAAGACCTTGATCCTGACCGCGCTGGTTATGGCTTTTGCCAGCCCGGCCTTCGCCGCCGACAAATGCGATGTGCCGACCGGCCAGTGGCAGCCGCGCGAAGCCTTGCAGAAGAAGCTTGAAAGCGAAGGCTGGAAGGTTCGCAGCATCAAGACGGAACACGGCTGCTATGAAGCCAAGGCGCTAGACGCCAATGGCAAGAAGCTGGAAGCCGTCTTCAATCCCAAGACGCTGGAGTCGGTCGGTGCCGATTCCGATGACGGTTGACGGCCATGAACGCCACTGTTTCGACACGAGAAACCTCGGTCGAGTCGACACGAGAGGCCTCGGTCGAGGTCTGGAGCCCCTACGTCCGCCTCTTTCACTGGTCGCTGGTCCTTTGCGTCGCGGTGGCGTGGCTTTCTTCAGGCGAAATCATGAAGGTGCATGAACTGGCCGGCTACAGTGCCGGGGTTCTGATTGCCTCGCGTTTGATCGCCGGTCTGGCGGGGTCGGGATACACGCGCTTCCGTCAGTTTGTGCGTGGACCGCGCGTGGTGAGTTCTTATCTCGCCGACGTGGCGCATGGCGATGAAAAACGCTATCTCGGCCACAACCCCGCCGGCGGTGCAATGGTGCTGGCGCTTCTGGCTTGCGTGGCAGGAATTGCGCTCACCGGCTGGATGCAGACCACCGATGCCTGGTGGGGCGTGGCCTGGGTCGAGGATACGCACAAGATCCTGGGCAATGGTGTCCTGGTGCTGATTGGACTTCATGTCGGCGGCGTGCTGTTCGCCAGTCTGCGTCATCATGAAAATCTGGTTCGCGCCATGATCACCGGCCGTAAACGCGCGGCCTCGCCGCAAGACGTTGGCTGACCGCGGAGAGCGGAAATGCAAGGGCACCCGCAGCGACGCGGCGCCCTTGCCGTTCGATCAAGATGACAGGTCCAGCGCCACCCGTTCGTCCTGATCGACCCGTCTGGAAAACTCGCGCCGATATTGCACCGGCGATGTCCTTAGCCGCGCGGCAAAATGTTGGCGCAAGGAAGTTGCGCTGCCGAAGCCGGCCTCGAAGGCGACCATGTCCATCGGCTTGTCCGTCGCCTCCAGCAGCCTCTGCGCCAGCGCGATGCGCTGGTCGGCCAGCCAGTCGCCGAAGCTGGTACCTGTCGTCTTCTGGAAACGGCGGGTAAAGGTGCGGCGGGTGAGACCGGCCGCGTCAGCGACGCTGTCGAGACTGTGCGGTTCGCCTGATGTCGCGCGCACCATGTCGAGAGCCTGGGTAAAGCGGTCGGCGGCCGGGCTCGGCGCTACCGGGCGTTCGATGAACTGCGCCTGTCCGCCTTGCCGGTGCGGCGAAAGCACGATGTGCCGGGCGAGCCGCAGTGCCGCCTCGGCGCCATAGCGGGCGCGCACGATGTGCAGGCAGCAGTCGAGCCCGGCGGCGACGCCGGCGGAGGTGACGATGTCGCCGCCGTCAACGTAGAGCACGTCCGCATCGACCGAAATGTCGGGATGGAGAGCCTGCAACTGATCCGTATAGGCCCAATGCGTGGTCGCCTTCCGTCCTGAAAGCAGGCCGGCGGCGGCGAGGGCAAAGGTGCCGAGGCAGAGGCCCACGATCAGCGCGCCGCGCCGGTGGGCGCGGCCGAGCGCTTCCTCGAGCGGTTTTGCCACAGGCGCTCCGAGATCCTTCCAGCTCGGGATGATGACGATATCGGCGTCTTCGAGCGCGGCAAGCCCGTGCGGGACCAGGATGCTCAATCCGGCGTCGGTCTGAATCAGCCCTTCCTCCACGCCGCAGACGCGGAAGTCGAAGCGCGGCAGGCCGAGCCTGGTGCGGTCGGCGCCGAACACCAGGCACGGCACGGAGAGATGGAACGGACTGATGCCGTCGAAGGCGAGGACGGCGATGATGGGAGCGGTCATGGGGCGGTTCCAGTGTGAAGGAGGATTGTCCCAATTCTTTCGTGTGATGTCAATCGGGCCACTGTTGGCGCCTCGGTCAGCAGGCTATCTTCGGTCCATCGCATTCAAGCCTGAAAGGAAACATCATGTCTGCCCCAGCCAACACCGCGCCGCGCCGCGCGCTGATCGTCGTCGACGTCCAGAATGACTATGACGGCGGCAACCTGGCGATCCAGTATCCGCCGTTCCGCGACAGCGTCGTCAACGTGACGCGTGCCATGGATGCCGCATCGGCAGCAGGCATCAAGGTCGTGGTCGTCAAGCAGATGGCGCCCGAGACGTCGCCGATCTTCGCCCGGGGCAGCCATGGCGGCGAACTGCATCCCGAGATCGCCAGGCGTAGCCGCGACCATTACGTCGAGAAGAACTTGCCAAGCGCCTTCACCGGTACCGACCTCGAGGACTGGTTGCGCGCCAACGCCATCGATACGATCGCGGTCGTCGGCTATATGACGCATAATTGCGACCTGTCGACCATCATCCATGCCGTGCATATGGGCTTCGCGGTCGAGTTCCTGTCCGACGCGAGCGGTTCGGTGCCTTACGCCAACAGCGCCGGCTACGCCTCGGCCGAGGAGATCCATCGCGTGGTGAGCATCATCCTGCAGTCGCGCTTCGCCGCGGTGCTCAAGACCGCCGAATGGATCGACTGCCTGGAGACCGGCGCGCTGCCGGAACGCGACACGATCCATGCGTCCAACCAGCGGGCGCTGTCGCGCAGCGCCGCGTAGGACTATCCGCAAACGAGAAGGGCGCCGCGGCGATGCGGCGCCCTTCTTGTTCTTGTCGAGATGAAAGATCAGAACAGGCCTTCGATCTGGCCGGCCTCGTTGAGGAAGATCTTTTCCGACGACGGCTTGCTCGGCAGGCCAGGCATGGTCATGACCTCGCCGCAGATGATGACGACGAAGCCGGCGCCGGCGGACAGCCTGACCTCGCGCACCGGCACGGTGTGGCCGGTCGGCGCGCCGCGCAGGTTCGGGTCGGTCGAGAACGAGTACTGTGTCTTGGCCATGCAGACCGGAAGGTTGCCGTAACCAGCATCCTCCCAGGCCTTCAACTGGTCGCGCACCGATTTGTCGGCGATGGCTTCCGAGCCGCGATAGATGCGCTGAACGATGGTGTTTATTTTCTCGAACAGCGGCATGGAGTCGGGATAGAGTGGCGCGAACTGCGAGGCGCCGGATTCGGCGAGCGCCACCACCTTGTTGGCAAGCTCCTCAATGCCGGCGGAGCCGTTGGCCCAGTGCTTGCACAGGATCGCTTCCTCGCCCATCGAGGCGACATAGTCCTTGAGCGCCTGGATCTCGGCGTCGGTGTCGGAATAGAAGTGGTTGATGGCAACGACCGCCGGGACGCCGAACTGCCTGATGTTCTCGATGTGGCGTCCAAGGTTCGGGCAGCCCTTCCTGACGGCTTCGATATTCTCCTTGCCAAGGTCTTCCTTCTTGACGCCGCCATTCATCTTCATGGCGCGCACGGTGGCGACGATGACGGTGGCGGCCGGCTTCAGCCCGGCCTTGCGGCACTTGATGTCGAAGAACTTTTCGGCACCCAGATCAGCACCAAAACCGGCTTCGGTGACGACGTAGTCGGCAAGCTTGAGTGCCGTCGTGGTGGCGACGACCGAATTGCAGCCATGCGCGATGTTGGCGAACGGGCCGCCATGCACGAAGGCCGGGTTGTTCTCCAGCGTCTGCACCAGATTGGGCTGCATGGCGTCCTTGAGCAGGACGGCCATGGCGCCATCGGCCTTGAGGTCGCGGGCATAGACCGCCGACTTGTCGCGGCGATAGGCGACGATGATGTCGCCGAGGCGTTTTTCCAGGTCCTTCAGGTCGGTGGCGAGGCAGAGGATCGCCATCACTTCCGAGGCGACGGTGATGTCGAAGCCGGCTTCGCGCGGAAAGCCGTTGGCGACGCCGCCGAGTGAGCAGATGATCTCGCGCAGCGCCCGGTCGTTCATGTCCATGACGCGGCGCCACACCACGCGGCGGGTGTCGATGCCGAGTTCATTACCCCAGTAGATGTGGTTGTCGATCAGGGCCGACAAAAGGTTGTGCGCCGTGGTGATGGCGTGGAAGTCGCCGGTGAAGTGGAGGTTCATGTCCTCCATCGGCACGACCTGCGCGTAACCGCCGCCGGCGGCTCCGCCCTTGACGCCGAAATTCGGGCCGAGCGAAGCTTCACGGATGCAGACGATCGCCTTCTTGCCGATGCGGTTCAGACCGTCACCGAGGCCGACGGTGGTGGTGGTCTTGCCTTCGCCGGCCGGGGTCGGGTTGATGGCGGTGACGAGGATCAGCTTGCCGTCCCTGTTGCCCTTCACCGACTTGATGAACTCGGCCGAAATCTTGGCCTTGTCGTGGCCGTAGGGCAGCAGATGTTCGGTTGGGATGCCGATCTTCTGGCCGATCTCCTGGATCTGCTTTTTCCTGGCGCCACGCGCGATCTCGATGTCGGACTTCACTTCGGCCATGACGGCGTTCCTCTGGATTGGACGGTGGAGGGGACGGGGTTGATCTTACTCGCAAGAAGGCTGGAGCCGGACGCGCAGGGCATCTAACCCTGTCGCTGCGGCGGCGTCAACTTTCATGCAACTATGTTTCCTATAGAGAAAATTCCTCTGCGGCGGCCGACCTATTCCCGGTTCTTTATGGCTCCGCTTGCCGCGCCGTATAGAAGCCAGAGCAGGGGCGCTTCCGCCGTCTCAAAACAGCCGCACAATGCACGGAATGCGACAGACGCGACGACGCAAATCCGCCATCGCGAGTGTTGCCGTGGGACAGCGCTACTGCGTCAGCACGTTGCTGATTTCAACCATGTTCGAGCGCACCCGAAGCACGTAGAAGCCCATCGTCGTCAGATGGGTGGGCAGCAGCCAGCCGTCCTCGCGGCCATTGGCGATGATGAAGGGCTGGATGCGCAGGGCCGACACGAACTGCGCGTCCATCGTATCCCACAGGCTCTGCAGGTGCTTTTCCTTGATGACGTCCTCGAAGTCGGCCTGGGCGCCCTTCATCAGGCCGTAATAGGCATAGAGCTGGCCATAGGCGAACCAGTAGCGGTCGTCGGCGCGGGTGTCGAACCAGCCATTGTTGTGGTTCTCGGCACGCTCCTTGAGGATGGCGGAGGTCGAGCCGATGTCACTGGCGATGCGATCGATATACTGCTTCAGATTGTCGGCGCGGGCATCGAAAGTGGCCTGGCAGGTGGCGAGCCGGGCATTGAACGAACGCAGCTTGCGCACGGCGTCGCGATAGTAGCTCGGCGTCGGTGTCTTCGGTCCAAACGGGCTCACGCCGAAATACCAGGTATACTCGTCGAACTGCAGATTGCCACGCGCGTCCTGCAGGTCGGCATCGATCTGCGAGGTGGTGCGCACGCGGCCGAGATTGTCGGCAAGCTCGGTCGCCGTGCGTCGCACCGCCTGGTTGATGCCGCGCTGGAAAGAGGCCTTGTTGTCCATCCACGGGGTGTTGTCCCAGTCGATGCCGAACAGGCCGAGCTTGTAGAGGATCATCGACGAGATCCAGGCATTCTGGTTGACGTTGAAGTCAGTCAGGTCCGCCGCCACCTGGGCGATGCCGGAGTTGCCGCAAGTCTTGGCCGTGTCGGTGCCGGCGCCGGCGGCCACCTGTTCACCGGCGGAAACGTTGCGCTTCTCGAACGTATAGGTGTCCGGGTAGTTCGGGTTGAACCTGTTCCACCACTGGGTGGCGTAGAAGAAGTTGGCGTAAAGGCCGATCAGCACCAGCAAGGCTAGGCCGACGACGGCCTTCAGGATCCAGCCGCGCTGCGTATACCAGCGGCCGGCCCACAAGAAGGGCCACAGGATCACGCCGATCAGAAGGCCGATGCCGCGGCCGATCCACTGGAACAGCTTGACGAAGAAGTTCACGATCGGGTCGAGCATGGCTGTATCACCCCCTCAGCACGATGCCAAAAAGTTGCAGGCTTTTTGGATAACATCATGCACCAAAACAACAAGTTAGAACGGAATGACGGTTCATATCGTTCTAGTCGGTCAGGCCGTAGAGGCGTGTGCGAAACGCCACCTTTTCCTTCAAATATGTGGTTTTCAGAACGTCCACAACATGCGATCGCCAAGCGTCGCTGAAGCCGTCATAGTCCTTGTAGAAGCCGTCCTTGTTGAAGATGTAGCGCGAGACGAAGTCAGACGGCACGAAATCCGAGATCAGCCGGTTGGTCAGCCAGGCGTCGGGATGATCCGGCTTGGCGCGGACCACCAGGAAGCGCTGTTGCGGGAAGACGTCCTCGATCTTGAGGTGGCCGAGCTGGGCGATCTCGCGCTTGGCGGCGTTGAGGAAGGGAAAATTGCCGTCCCTGGTGATCAGGTCGGCATGGCTCTGGATCCAGGTCTGCAGCCAGACCTTGTCGACATCGGTCAAATTGCGGTTCGGCTCGGCGTCGCGGATCAGCGCGCGCACCACCATTTCGGCGCGGTGCTCGAGATAGCCCGAGGTTTCGATCCAGGAGGCGCGCGGCAGTTCGATGCGGCCGGTGGCGGCCAGGAATTTGAACACCTTGTCGGCGTCCTTGATGGAGAGATAGCTCACCTGCCAGGGCCGCGAGCGGCGGAAACCTGGAGCCGCCGGATCGCTGATCACCGTCGTCATGTCGGGATCGACGAACACGTAGAGGCCGCCGAAATGGCTGGTCCAGTAGGCGTTGTGGCGGAAGATCACCTGGTCGGGCACCAGCGCGTTCTCCCTGATGTCGCCGCAGACCTTGGCGAGTTCCACCATGCGGGTCAGCATGGCATTGTCGCGCCAGGCGTCGGGCTCCTGCTTCAGCCGGTCGACGAGCTTGCCGAGCTCGGCCGCCTTGCCCAGCACGTCCTCGGCCGACAGCACCTTGAACTCGACCTGGCTGATCGACAGCAGGTCCTCGATGTCGTTGACCTTGGGAACGGAATCCTCCATCTCGCCGTAGATCACGTCCTTGATGGTCAGCGCGTCTATGGCGCGCTGGTTCCTGGACATGAATTCGAACATCAGCTGCGAGGTGTTCGAGAAGGCCGTGTGCACCACCGGCAGGTCGATCTGCGACGGCGTCAGGATGATGAAGCGGCGGTTGACCTCGTTGGGATCCAGATAATCGTAGTCGCCACACTCCTCGGCCACTTCGGGCGAAAAGCCGGTGCGGTCGATCTGGAAGCTCTTCAGCCTGGTGGGCTTGAGTCCGAAAGCGGCCAGAGCCTTGTTGTAACGCTGGATGAGATGCGGCTCGTCGACCGTGAGCAGCCGGCCGTAGATGAGCTCGTTGTCACGAAGGAGGTCGGGTTTTTTGCTCATCTTGCCTTCTCCCCGTTCACGGGGAGAAGGTGCCCGAAGGGCGGATGAGGGGCGGCGCAAACGCTCATCATCTCGTCTCCAAGATTGAAGGCAGAAACTTCGCGTCGATGCCAATCATCTTCTTGTTCAGCCGACCATCCACGGCCGCAACGATGGTCTCCAATACGCTCTTTCGGCCGCTCAAAACATCAGCGTGCCAAATCCTCAATACCGACCAACCATTAGCGTTCATCGTTTCGTCCCTGTAGCGATCCCGGGATCCACCTGCATGCTGGCTGCCATCGACCTCCACGACCAGATTAGCCTCACGACAGGCAAAGTCGGCGAAATAGGGCCCGATGGGCAGTTGGCGAATGAATTTGTGGCCATTCAATCGTCGCCCACGCAGTTCATGCCAGAGCTTTTCCTCGGCATCGTTCTCGATTTTCCGAAGCTCGCGGGCTCTTGCCACCTTGGGTTCGTTTCCACCACGCATGGCGCTGCCCCTCATCCGCCCTTCGGGCACCTTCTCCCCGTGAACGGAGAGAAGGAAGAAGAGCTCGCCTCACGCATTCCACAGACCCTTCTTCTTCATCTCCTCCATCTCGCGCGCTGCGCGTTCGCGCAGCCTTGCGTCGCGCAGCAGCTTCTCCACCGCGGCATCGTCGGACTTGTCGGAATAGCGGAACTCGGAATCGGCGTAGCGGTTGATCTCCTGCATGACCATGGCAAGCGAGAACGGCCCGCGCAATTCCTCGATCATCGCCTTCTTGTCGTCGTAGCTCTTGTGCATGAAGGCTTCCGGCTTTTCGAACCAGTCGTCGGGAAGCTCGATGTCCATGGCACGCATCTTGATGGCGTCGGTGACGTTCTTGATGGCGCGGCCGGTGAAGCGCGGCTCGGCGTCCTTGATCAGGTGCAGGTAGGTGCCGATGTCGGCCATGGTCCTGGGCGCGCCATTTTCCTTCATATAGCGCTCGTAGACCCGCACCAGTCCGTCCTCCCGCGGCTTTTCATGCTCTTCATAGGCTTCGGTCACGGCGCGCTGGATCTCCTGCGCGGCGTAGAGTTCGTGCTTGCCCAGGGGGATTTCGTGGTTCTTGCCGGCGAGCAGCACGAAAATGTCGATATAGTCGTCTCGGGTCTGCGGCCCGTCGACCAGCCAGCGGGCGCCGGCGCGCTGGCGCAGCGCATCGTCGACATTTTCGGGATAGTTGGAAAACATGCCGAACGAGCAATTGCCACGCACCACGGTGGCAGCACCGGCGAAGGCGTCCATCAGCACGCCGGTGATCTCCTGCTGGCCGGCCGATGCGCGGTCGTCGGAACGGCGGGCGGCCACCTGGTCGATGTCGTCGATGGTGCCGAAGCCGATGACGCGCGGGTTCAACACATTGTTGATGAACTGGCGGCAGTTCTGGCCAGACTTGCCTTGGTAGGACGAAATCTGGTCGACGCCGAAATTTTCATAGGCAAAGGGATAGCCGGCGACCTGGCAATAGCCGTTGACGAGGCCGGCGATCATCTGGATCAGCGTCGTCTTGCCGGTGCCGGGCGCGCCGTCGCCGATGAAGGTGAACAGGAAGCCGCCGAGCTCGACGAACGGGTTCAGTTCACGCTCGAAATCATAGGCCATCAGCATCTTGGCGAGCTTGACCGACTGGTATTTGGCGATGTGGTTGCCGACGACCTCTTCCGGTTTCTTGAAGGTCATCACCAGCGGCTTGGAGCGCTTGCCGGGCGCGACGTCGAAGCCGTCGAGGGTGAAGTCGTCGGCGTCGATGCGGATATGGGCGTTCTCGAACGGGCCGATGCCGTCGAAGCGGCTTTTGCGCGCCAAAAGCCCGTCGATGGCGACGCGGGCGAAGGCGCGCGCCCTGGTCGTCAGGTCGCCGTCGTCCGTCGAGCCCGCTATCGCCTTGTCGAGGCCGGCCAGGATCGATTTCACCGCATCCTGGGGCGTGTCGAACAGGAAGTCCGGCTCGGGGATATCGTTCGGCGCCTCGCCGTCGCTATCGATGAGCTGGAACAGATACGAGGCGAGGCTGAAGGCCGAAATATAGGCCGAAGCCGACAGCAGTTTCTTGAAGGTGGACGCCTCGTCGCCTTCGAGCGGCGCGCGGGTGTTCCTGGCCTGCAGGCTTTCGAGATCGGAGCCTTCGGCGAAGACGTCCGATACCGCCAGCGCGATCGCCGTGCCGCGCCGGGCGCGAAAGAGCAGCGTGTGCTGCGGGATGGTCAGCAACTGGTCGTCGGGATGAACGGCGCCGACCGTCTTCGACAGCTCGACCTCGCGGGTGCGGCGCACCGAACCGACCGAGACGGTGGAGACGAAGCGGCGGTTGGTGCCGGCCAATGCCGTACCGGATTCGCGCGATGGATCCTCCAGCACGACGATGCGGGTGATGAAGCTCTGCGCGGTGGCGCGGTGTTTTTCGATAGCCGCTTCCGGGATGGTGGTCAGGCCGGTGTCCATGAAGGGTGCTCCGTGGTGTGACGGTCAGACGTCTGAGATGACCTGCCCATTCGATAGGATGTGAACCTTGTAGCCGCCAAAGATCTTCTGTGCTTCGCCGGCGGCGTAAAGCGCCTGGTAGGCTTCGTGCGGGATCAGCGCGTGGTTTTCGTAGCTCGACACGCCTTGGCGGGCGGCTTCCAGGTCGTCGGTGTTGATGAAGAATTCCTGCGTCGTCTTCTCGCTGGAGAACAGGCCCTTGCGGCCGGGCTTCTCGCCCTTGGAATAGACTTCCTGGATGGTCCAGGTCAAAAGCCAGGCATTTTCGGGCTTGCGCACCTTGGCCAGCACTTCCGTCACCGTCGAGTTGTTGTCGGTGATGCCTGCCGAGTAGAAGGGGCCAAGCACCACCCGCCTCAGCTGCTTGGGGTGCAATGGCTCGAAATCCTTGTCGAGATTGACCGCGATGGTCGCCGGCGACAGCGTATAGGCCGAATTCTTCTCGGTGAAATCGTCGAAGCGGTGGGCAAGCTCGGGGTTGAGCAGGCCGTCGACGGGCAGCGGAATGTCGACCTTGTCGTTGAGCTTGCCGCTCCGGTCGACAAGCTGACGGACCATGCTTTCCGAGGAATCCTCCACCGTCACCATATAGACCAGAGGCAGGTTGGCGCTGCCGTCGAAGCTTGCCCAGTGGACGAGGTAATAAGGCCGCGCCGTCTTCGGATTGACCGACACCTTGGCCGTCTGCGCCAGCGTGAACGGACCGAAGGTCTGCTCGCTCTTGACGTCTTCGAGATAGAGCCGCTCGGCCATCGATTTCTGCAGCGCCTCGGGAAACTCCTTGTGGCGCAGGATGAAGTCGGCCATCTCCTCGCGCAGCTCGCCGGCCTGGGGGATGTTGGCGAGCCGCGCGTCGGCCTGCAGGCGGTCGTTTTCCAGTTCAAGCAGGTTCTGGAACACCGGGTAGCCGCTCTCGGCGCGCGAAATGCGGAACGTGTCCATGAAGCCCAGCCGGTTGCGCCAGCAGGAAAAGGACTTGTCGAGCCGAGCGATGTACTCGGCAACGATCTTGGCGACGATGCCGTGTCGGTAAAGCGGCGAGCGGTCGTCGCGCATGAACACTTCAAGGCCGCTGAGCGCGGCCGTGATTGCCGAGAAATACCGCGCCGCGGCGTCGTTTTCGGGGGTCATGCTGTCAGTCCTGGGATTGTCGCACCGATGCGCGCGGCAATTATGACTGCACGTAGTTGGCCGAATTGTGCTTCTTCAGCACCTCGTCGAAGCGGCGGGCAAAGGCATCGTCGGCCAGCTTCTTGCGGCGCTGGATGTCGGCGCTGGCGACCATGTTCTTCTCGTGCATCTCCAAGAGATCGCCGATGTGCTTCTGCGAGGCGGCGCCGATGCCGGCCATGGTTTCCTCGGCCGTGTTGTCGACCTGGCTGCCCAGCGTGTTGATCTTGTGGGCGACGTCCTGCTGGGCGGCGGTCTTCAGCGAGTCCTCGAGCGCCTTGTAGAGCACGATGCGCTGTTCGGTATCGATGGTCAGCTTGTTGATCAGCGTCGACTGCGCGGCGATCTGGTTGTTGAGCGAATCGACGAAGGTCTGGAACATCGAAGTATAGCGCTCCAGCGTCTGGCTTTCGGCCAGCAGCTCCTGCTCCTTCGCCTGCTTTTCATTGTATTCGGTGGCGAGCTTGGAACGCTCGCCCTCGAGCTGCGTGCGGTCTTTCTGGCTGGTCGAGGCGGCGATCCTGTTTTCGATGTCGAGCAGCATCGGATTGAGCTCCTCGATGCGCTTCTGCACGGTTTCGAGGTTGGTCATGGTGGTCTTGCGGCGCTCGATCACCTGCGACAGGCTGGCCTCGGAGGTCTTGTAGCGCTGGTCGAGAATTTCCTTCTGCGCCTTCAATATGCCGACGATGGTATCAGACTTGGCCAGCAGCTCCTGCAGGTTGCCGGCGAGCGACATGTTGCGGACGCGATCGGTGCGCATGCGCTGCTTGCGCTGCGCCGAAAAAACGCCGACGAAGTTTTCCCAGCCGGTATAGTTCTTCATGCTCTCGAACTCGGCGCCGAAGACGTTGGTGGCGTCCTCCAGCCCGATGATCAGGTCGGCGATGTTGCCTTCCATCACCTTCTGCTGCTTCAGTACATCCTCAATGCGGGCGTTCTCGATGTCGAAATTGGCGTCGCCGATCTTCTTGTCGGCGGTTGCGAGCGTGTCGAGCACGGTGCCGGATTGCTCGATCTTGGTGCGCATGTCCTGGACGACCTGCTTGGTCTTGGCAATTTCGGCATCGAAATTCTGCAATGTCGCCATAGGGGCCTCCCGCTTCGGCTTCCGCTCGCTGGTTGCGAACAGCGGCGAATATATGTGGGGTATCAGGGGATTGAAAGACGTGAAGACAGTGCATGGCGCGAAAACAAATATCCGGCCGAACCCTTGAAAGCCAGTGGAGCCGTGGTCATGGCGTGATCAACTGGCAGGCCAAGCCTTGTTCAGCTGATTTTGAACTTTGATGCCGGCAAAGCAATCAATCCACGCGGAAGCGAATGGCTCCTAAACTCGACAACAACTGGCCATTTGCAGCCCCACCGGCGGCACAAGTCGGCCCATCCGACGACGAACGGCGTCTGCTCAGGGTTTGGGGTCGGCCTTCAGATAGGCGACGACGTTGGCGATGTCGTCGTCATTGCTGAGGCCGCCAAAGGCCATCCTGTTGCCGGGCACCTTCAGCTTGGGCGATCTGAGGTATTCGGCAAGATTTGCCTCGTCCCAGACGAGGCCGGCAGCACCCGCGCTCTTCATGGCGTCCGAATAACGGTCGAGGAAGCTTTCGGCGGTTCCCGCCTTGCGGCCGACGACGCCCATCAGATGCGGGCCGACCTTGTCGCGGTCGGACGCCGCCTCATGGCAGGCCATGCATCGGTTGAAAACATGTTTGCCCAGCACAGGATCGCCCCCGGCCCGGGCGGTAACGGAGGTGGCAAGCAAAAGAAGGCTGGCGGACAAGGCGGCTCGAAGCATGGCTGACCCCGGGAGGCTCTGGCTGAGGGTGGGAAAATAGGGCGCTGGCCTTGACAAAGGCACCATAGAACGGCGCGGCCGACAAGAGGTGGCAGCCAGCTACCCACGCCGACGCCCCAGCGAGCCCCATTCAGCGGCTGATGAAGCCGATGAAGTCGTCCGGTGCCGCGCGGCCCATTTCCTCTTCCCAATGCCGGCGGCAGAGCGAGACATAGACGTCCTTGCCGATCGCCACCTGTTCGCCCTGCCTGGCCACCTTGCCGTCGGGACCGAGGCGCACGACCATCGTCGCCTTGCGGCCGCAGCGGCAGATGGTGCGCACTTCGCGCAGATCGTCGGCGATCGCCAGCAGCGCGCGCGAGCCGGGAAACAGCTTTCCCTGGAAATCGGTGCGCAGGCCATAGCACATGACCGGGATGTTGAGCCGGTCGGCGATCCGGGCAAGCTGCCAGACCTGCTCCTCCTCCAGGAACTGCGCCTCGTCGACAAAGATGCAATGCACCGCCGTGTGCTGGTGATGCTCGGCGACGCGGGCGAACAGGTCGTCGCCGTCGCGGAACATCTCGGCTTCCGTTTCCAGCCCGATGCGCGACGAGATCAGGCCGGTGTCACCCTTGCGGTAGTGGCCGGCGACGAACAGCATCGTCGTCATGCCGCGCTCGCGGTAATTGTACGACGCCTGCAACAGCATGGTCGTCTTGCCGGCATTCATCGTCGCGTAGTGGAAGTAAAGCTTGGCCATGCCGCTCTTTTAAGCCGACTTGCCAGGCCTCGGGGAGGGGCAGGCGCCGCATTCCCCTGAAAAAGCCGCCATTGCCGAGGCAGATTGCGCTTGGGCTCGGCGCGGAAAGCGTCAGCTGTGTCGCTGATGGGCCAGCCAGCGCCGTTGATCGTGATTGTCTTAGCGCTTGAAACCACTCCAGAATGGTGTTTGGCTGACGAAACAAGGCGGGCACAAAAACCGTAACTTCGCTTCGCCAAAGAATCGAAATGGGAGAATACAGATGTCGCGCATGAATTCCTTCGTCGCCGGCCTGGGCCTGGCGGCTTTCCTGTCCACGAGCGCCGCCTTCGCCGGCGATCCGGCAAGCTGCAAGGCGGTTCGCCTCTCCGATGTCGGCTGGACCGACATCCAGGCCACCACCGGGCTGGCCTCGGTGCTGCTCACCGCGCTCGGCTACGAGCCGCAGGTGATCCAGCTCTCGGTTCCGGTGACCTATGCGTCGCTGAAGAACAAGGACCTCGACGTCTTCCTCGGCAACTGGATGCCGTCGATGACCAATGACATCAAGGATTATACGGCCGACGGTTCGGTCGAGACCGTCAGCCAGAACCTGGCCGGCGCCGGTTACGGCATCGTCGTGCCGACCTATGTCGCGGATGCCGGCGTCAAGTCGCTGACCGACCTCGGCAAGTTCAAGGACAAGTTCAACGGCAAGATCTACGGCATCGAGGCCGGCAATGACGGCAATCGCATCATCCTCGACATGATCAAGAACCCGAAGGACAATCTCGACGGGTTCGAACTGGTCGAATCCTCGGAGGCCGGCATGCTGACGCAAGCCGAGCAGTCGATGAAGAGCAATGAGTGGATCGCCTTCCTCGGCTGGACGCCGCATCCGGTGATGGGTGCCATGAAGATCACCTATCTCGACGGCATGGGCGACAGCGGTTTCGGCGCGGCCACCGTCTCGACCAATGTGCGCAAGGGCTACATGAGCGAGTGCCCGAATGTCGGCAAGTTCATCGCCAACCTGAAGTTCAATCTGGATATGGAAGGCCAGATGATGGACGCCATCCTGAAGGGCAGCGATGCCAACAAGGTGGCAACCGACTGGTTGAAGAAAAACCCGGATGCGGTCAAGCCGTGGATCGCCGGCGTGACCACCTTCGACGGCGGCGACGCTGCGGCGGCGGTCAAGACCGCGCTCGGAAGCTGAGCCGACTTTGATTTCGGCGTGACCGAAACAGAGGGCAGTCTTTGTGGAAAAGGCTGCCCTTTTTCGTATCCTGTGACAAGATGACGTCGCGACAGTACGGGGCCGAAGGCAGAGCTCTGGCAAACGAGGGGTGAGATGGATCCGATTTCCAAGTTCATGGTCGATCACAAGATCCCGATCGGCGCCTGGGGAAAGGCGTTCTTCGGTTTCCTTACCGACAATTTCGACACCGTCTTCAGGGCGTTCTCGAATGGCCTCAATTTTCTGCTCGACGGGCTGGTCAACATCCTGCTGATGGTGCCGCCGGTGCTGCTCGCTTTGGTGATTGCCGTCATCGCCTGGCTGCTGCAGCGTTCGCGGCCGCTCGCCATCGGCGTTTTCATCGGGCTGATCTTCATCATCAACCAGAACCTTTGGAAACAGACGGTGCAGACGCTGGTGCTGGTTGTCGCGGCGGCGGCGGCGGCGATGGCGATCGGCGTGCCGCTCGGCATCTGGGCCGCGCACAAGCCGAAGGTTTATCGCATCATGCTGCCGGTGCTCGACCTGATGCAGACGCTGCCGACCTTCGTCTACCTGATCCCGGTGCTGACGCTGTTCGGTCTTGGCAACGCGCCCGGCCTGATCGTCACCATCATCTTCGTCATCCCGACCGCGGTCCGGCTCACCCATCTCGGCGTCGTCTCGGTACCGAAGTCGATCATCGAGGCCGGCGAGGCCTTTGGCGCCACCAAGAGCCAGCTGTTGTGGAAGGTCGAGCTGCCCTCGGCGCTGCCCACCATCATGGCCGGTCTGACGCAGTCGATCATGCTGTCGCTGTCGATGGTGGTGTTCGCGGCCCTGATCGGCGCCGGCGGGCTCGGCACGGAAATCAACCGGGCGCTCGGTTCGCGCCGCATCGATCTGGGCCTTGAGGCCGGTCTCGCTATCGTCGTGCTCGCCATCGTGCTCGACCGGATGACCCGCATTGGCGTTGGAGGCAAGAAATGACCGTCGCCGTCGATTTCAGGAATGTCGATATCGTCTTCGGCGCCGACCAGGCCGGCTCGCTGGCGATGATCGACAAGGGCGCCACCCGGGCCGAAATCCTCGAGAAGACCGGCAATGTGCTCGGCTGCGCCGGCGCCAGCCTGACTGTGCATGAAGGCGAAATCTCGGTGCTGATGGGCCTGTCCGGTTCGGGCAAGTCGACGCTGCTTCGCGCGGTCAACCGGCTGAACGTGGTGTCGCGCGGCCAGGTGCTGGTGAAGGACGGTGACCGCACGGTCGATGTCGTCACCTGCGACGAGCCGACCCTGCGGCGGCTGCGCCAGAAGCAGGTGGCAATGGTGTTCCAGCAGTTCGGCCTGCTGCCATGGCGCACGGTGGAGGAGAATGTCGGTCTCGGCCTCGAACTCGCCGGCGTGCCGGACGCCGAGCGCAAGGAGCGGGTGCATCGCCAGCTCAAGCTGGTCAATCTCGACCAATGGTCGAACAAATACGCCCATGAGCTGTCGGGCGGCATGCAGCAGCGCGTCGGCCTGGCGCGTGCCTTCGCCACCGAGGCGCCTATCCTGTTGATGGACGAGCCGTTCTCGGCCCTCGACCCGCTGATCCGCACCAAGCTGCAGGACGAACTTCTGCAGCTGCAGGCGGAATTGAAGAAGACCATCATCTTCGTCAGCCACGATCTCGAGGAGGCACTGAAGATCGGCAGCCACATCACTATCATGGAGGGCGGCCGTATCGTCCAGACCGGCGCGCCGGAAGACATCGTGCTGCGCCCCGCCAACGATTATGTCCGCGACTTCATCGCCAATGTGAACCCGCTCTCGGTGCTGACCGCCTGGAACGTGATGCGCGACCGCCGCGATCTCGAACAGGGCAAGGACGGCTGGGTGTGGCTCGACCGGCGCAAGACGACGCGCTTCAAGATCGACGAGCACGGGCTGGTGGCGGCGGCCGAGCGCGACGGCAAGCCGGCCGTATGGGTGTCCTGCGCCGATGTCGAGGGCCAGCCGGAGGAGTTGGCGCAAGTGTTCTGGGCCAATCCCGGCACCTCGCTGAAGACCGTGATGCTGGCCATGCACCGGTCGCAGACCGCACCCGTGGCGCTGTTCGACGACCAGTCGCGCTTCGTCGGCGCGATCGGCATCCGCGACGTGCTGAGCGCGGTGCTGCGGCGCTGATGCATGTCGCCCAAAAGTGACCTCGGTTTTGGGAAGACGACATGCACAAAAACGAAGACTGAAGCGCGGCGCCTGATCCGCTTCGGCGCGACGCGCTTCAGGCGGCTATGTCCTAAGCCGCCATCGGCAGGCGCAACTCGGTCAGCAGGCCGCCGTCTGGATGGTTGGATAGGCGCACTTCGCCGCCCGCCGCGCGCGCGATGTTGCGGGCAATGGTCAGCCCCAGCCCGAGACCGCCGGTCTGGCGGTTGCGGGACTGTTCGAGACGCACGAAGGAGCCGAAGACGGCGTCGATCTGGGCCTGGGGAATGCCCGGTCCCTCGTCACGGATGGCGAGCGTGATCGTGCCGTCCAAGCGGCTGAGGCTGAGATGCGCTTGCTTGCCGTAGGTGACGGCGTTCTGCACCAGATTGGTGACGCAGCGCTTGAGAGCCACCGGCCGCGCCATGCAGATCAGGCCTCGCGAACGGACGTCGTCATTGTCGAAGGACACGGTCTCGTAGCTGTCGGCGACCGATTCGACGAGCGACCAGAAATCGATCCGTTCGGCCTTCTCTTCCGTGACCTCGAATTTGGCGAAGTCTATCACGGAACTCGCGATGCTTTCGATGTCGGCGAGATCGTGGGCGAGCGCCTGGCGCGCCGGTGATCTGCGCAACAGCTCCAGGCGCAGCCGCATCCTGGTCATCGGCGTGCGCAGGTCGTGCGCGAGGGCCGCCGCCAGGTGCTCACGATCCTCGACATATTCGCGCAGCCTCGCCTGCATGGCGTTGATCGCCTTGGCGGCGGCGCGTACCTCGCGGCTGCCGCTCTCGGCGATCGGCGGGCTCTTGAGGTCGTTGCCGATCCGGTTTACGGCGGTTTCCATCATCCGATAGGGCGCGGTCAGCCGGCGCAGCGACCAGATCGACATGATCACCACCAGCCCCGCGATCAGCGAATAGAGCGGCAGGCTATCGACGCTCAGGATCGGGCCGACGGGCGTGATCGGTTCGGTGAAATTCAGCCATTGGCCGTCGGCGAAGCGCAGCGAAGCCGTCAGCTTGTCGCTCTGGGCGAAATCGGCGGCCAGCACCAGAAGATCCCGCTCCACCTGGCCGATCTCGGGTCCCGGTGCCGCGCCGCCGGCATCGTCGGCTTCGCGCGTCGCCGGATCGCGCCGCACGCGCGCGTCGGTGATACCGAACTTGGACAATCGGCCGACGAGAATGTCTTCCAGTTCGGCCAGTTCGTCGTCGCCGGCGATCGAGGAGGTGACGGCGGGCGTGTCCGAGACGGTGAGCGCGTAGGTGGAGTTGAACAGCCCGGTCGCCGTCGCCTTGCGCTCCTCCGGCGTGGCGTCGTGCATCAGCTGCACGAGCGAGAAGGCGCGGTCGTTGAGGCGGTAGAGGTCGACCACGTCGTTGGCGGCGGCGCGGTCGCGCGATACGATATAAAGCGTCGCGACCTGACTGATCAGCAGGCCGGCAATGACGATCAGCAGCACCCAGACAGGCAAGGTCTGCGGCAGGAAACGTCTCATTCGGATGTCGTCTCGGGCAGGAACTGGTAGCCGCCGCTGCGCACGGTGAGGATCAGTTTGGGCGTCTTGGGATCATCTTCCATCTTGCGCCGCAGCCTGGAGACAAGGATGTCGATGCTGCGGTCGAAGGAATAGTCGCTGTCGCCGCCGGACAGTTCGATGAGCTGATCGCGGGTCAGCACGCGCTGGGCGCTCTTGACGAAGGTCTGCAGGAGGTTGAACTCAGCCATGGTCAGTTCGACCCTGACATCGTCGGGCGCGGTCAGCCGCCGCCGCGAGCAGTCCATCGTCCAGCCGGCGAAGTGGTAAATCTGCTTGGTGGTGGCGCGCTTGGGCTCGGCGGCGCCATTGCGCCGCAGCACGGCGCGGATGCGGGCCAGCAATTCGCGCGGGTCGAAGGGTTTGGGCACATAGTCGTCGGCGCCCATCTCGAGCCCGACGACCCGGTCGGTCGTCTCGGTGACGGCGGTCAGCATGATGATCGGCGTCGTATACTGGGCGCGGATGTCGCGGCACAGTTCCAGCCCGCTCCTGCCGGGCAGCATCACGTCAAGCACGATCAGATCCACCTGCGTGCGGCGCAGGATGGTTTCCATCTCGGTGCCGTCGGCGGCAACCGAGGTGTGCAGACCCCGCTTCTGGAAGAACTCCTGAAGCAGGTCGCGAATGCCCTTGTCGTCGTCGACGATCAGTATGTGTGTCTCGGATTTCACAGCTGCCCTGTCTGGTTTGCGAGCCACGCCATTTTTGGCTCGTGAGCCACACGATAGAATTCGGGCCGTATGTTGGCCAGTGCCTTGCTTTTCAAGGAAAAATGAATTCCGCCGTCTCCACATGAAGCAACGGCCAGCTTGGCGTGGCCTGGCCAGACACAATTCAGAAACAAAATTCTACAATCGGGAAAAACTCCTGAAAAGGTAGGCCGGCATAACGGTGCCGTGGCGGTCAGGTCATCGGCTGCGACGCTAGTCTCCGGGTTCACGGATAAACCGATGCCAAGATTGTCGATCAGTTTGTTGGGAGTTTTGCTGGGCCTTGGCCTGCTCACTGCCGCTGTCGACCAATCAGACGCAAAGGCGCCGCTGACCCGGAGCGAACGGTGCGCCAATCTCAGCCACCAATTTGATGAAGCCCTCGAAACCCATGCCACGGCAACGCAGGTCACCGCGGCAAAGGCACTTCAGAGAAAGGGCAACCGGTACTGCGCCGCCAAGAAACAGGCGCAGGGCATCCGGATGCTCGCCAATGCTTTGAAGCTGCTTGGAGTGACACCGAACGACCCGGTCCAGTGACACTCAAAACGACCCGCACAAAAAAGGAAAACGAAGCCATGAAAAAATCCCTCCTGTCCGCCCTTGGTCTCGCCGTCGCTCTCGCCTTCTCGATGCCCGTTCTCGGCAACGCTGCCGCGACCACGACCGCTGCCCCGGCCGCTGCCACCACGACCACCGCTCCGGCTGCCGCCGCGACGACCACTGCTCCGGCCAAGGCTGCTCCGAAGAAGGTCGCCAAGAAGACCGTTTGCAAGGTGACCAAGAAGCACAAGTGCCCGGTCAAGAAGGCCCCCGCGATGGCGGCTCCCGCGAAGGCGGCTCCTGCGAAGGCTGCTCCCAAGAAGCCCTGATCAGCTTCGAGGTTAGTTCTAGCAAGGCCGCCCCAGCCGCAAACCGGCTGGGGCGGCCTTCTGCCAAGGGCATGGTCGATGAGCTGAACGCCGGCGGCTTCCAGCCACGCATCTCGATCGTGCTTAACCCGTTTGCAATGCCGGCCCTGTAGGACAATCCGCATGAAGAAGCGGCTTTCGTCCATTTTTCGCTCCATGGTGATCGGCGGCCTTGTTGCCACCGGCGTCGCCAGGGTGCTGATTCTGCTCACCGCCAGCCCCGTGCCGGACCCTGCAAGCGGGCGCACCGAGCCTTCGCTGTTCGCACCGGCGATTTCCAGCAACTGGGATTACATCACGCCGGTGCAGGCATGGCTTTTGATCGTGCTCGCCGGCGTGACGCTGATCTGTGTTGCCGGATGGCCGATCGCGGCGTGGCTGGAACGCCGGGCGGATGCCGACCCAACGCGCCGCGTCTTCGGCCGTCAGGGCCGTTGAACCGCGACCGACAATTCCCCACATGATCCCGGAGGACCGGGCCCGCCCGCCGACGGTCTGTAAATGGACGATCACTGCCGCCCGCGGCAAAATGCGGACTTAAGCTGATCGCGAAAACAGTCGGTTCGAATGCCTGAAATCACCACAAAACCGCGCACCAAGGTCAAGCCGCAGACAGAGCGGCCGAAGCTCTACAAGGTCATCCTCGTCAATGACGATTTCACGCCGCGCGAATTCGTGGTCACGGTGCTGAAGGGCGAGTTCAAGCTCTCGGAGGACCAGGCGCACCGGGTCATGATCACCGCGCACCAGCGTGGCGTCTGCGTGGTCGCGGTCTTCACCAGGGATGTCGCCGAGACCAAGGCGACGCGGGCGACCGACGCCGGCAAGGCCAAGGGCTACCCACTGCTGTTCACGACGGAACCGGAGGAGTGAGGAGGGGCTCGTCATAGCCTTGGTTTCGACGATTGGCGAAACCACTCGCGATAGCGTCGCTCTCCGCGTCACTACACGGGGAGAAAGTAGGAGCGCACCGCTCTATCGTCCCTCGCGGTACCACATCGAACCCATCGCCAGGAGCAACAGGCCCAGGCCAAGGAAGCCGCCGAACAGCGGCACGCGCGACACGGCCTTGAGCACACTGTCGTCGGTGGTGCGCAGGCCGATCCAGTCGCTGCCCGACGCCTCGCCGGCCGAGCGCACCGGCACGATGGAAGGCAGCGTCACGTCGCTGCCCGCGGCAGACGCCAACCGGCGCACGCTGCCGCCGGTGGCTTCCGCCGGCGCCTTCAGCCGCTCCTGCGTGGAGACGACGTCGGCGAATTCCGGAGCGTTGACCGGTCCGACATGGGCAAGCGCGGTGAGATCGCCATTGGCGACCTGGAAGAGGCCGATCTCGCTGGTCTGGACGCTGCCGAGGAAGACGCCGGGCTCGGACTTGTCGAGCTTGACGGCGAGCGTCTTGCCGGAGGGGGTGATGATCTGCGCCGGGCCGGGATCGTCGGCCATGGTCTGGCGGCGGATCTCCAGCACCATGCCGCGTCCCTCGGCGGTCAGCCGCTCTTCCTCGAGCTCGGGCTCCTTCATCAGCCAGTGGGCGATGCGCCGGTAGAGCTGGACATGCGGGCCGCCGCCCTCGAAGCCGCGCGCCCACAGCCAGCCCTGGTCGGACAGAAGCATGCCGACGCGGCCTTCGCCCTTGCGGTCGAGCAGCAGCAGCGGCCGGTTGTCGGCGCCCTTCATCACCACTTCACCCTGCGGGTTCTGCACGCCGATGGTGCGGAACCAGCGGCTCCAGTGCGGCGGCTCGGTGGCCGAACCGTCGAGGCCGCGCGTCACCGGGTGACGCTGACCGAGTTCGGTGAGGCGGGGATAAAAGGCCTTGTCGACGACCTCGCCGGTCGGCATGGCCGGCAGCGCCGACATCAGCGGCGTGCGTGCGATCGAAGCCTCGCCGGCATATTCGGGACCGGCGGCGATCAGCAGCGCGCCGCCCTTTTCGACATATTCGGAGATGTAATCGTAATAGAGGATCGGCAGCACGTCGCGGTGCTGGTAGCGGTCGAAGATGATGAGGTCGAAATCCTTGATCTTCTCGACGAACAGCTCGCGGGTCGGGAAGGCAATCAGCGACAATTCGTTGATCGGCGTGCCGTCCTGCTTTTCCGGCGGCCGCAGGATTGTGAAATGGACGAGATCGACCGAGGCGTCGGATTTCAACAGATTGCGCCAGGTGCGCTCGCCCGCATGCGGTTCGCCCGAAACGAGCAGAACGCGCAGGTTCTCGCGGATGCCGTCGACCAGCGCGATGGCGCGGTTGTTGGTGTCGGTCAGTTCGCCCGACTCACGGTCGATGGCAAGTTCGATGATGTTGCGGCCAGCGCCCGGGATGGTCACCTGCAGCGCCATGGCCTGGCCGACCGTGGCATGCTCGACCGAAACCTGCTCGCCATTGACCGAGACGCGCACATCGACCGGTCCGGTCTCGTTTTCGGTCGAGATGACGCGATAGCTCATGTCGAGCGGCTTGCCGACGAGGCCGAAACGCGGCGCGTTCTCGAAACGTATACGGCGGTCCTTCTCATGGTCGTTGCCGGTGATCAGGGCATGCAGCGGGGCGTTGAACTCGGGCGTGCCCGACGGCGTGTCATGCACCTCGCCGTCGGTGACCATGATGGCGCCGCCGATGCGCGAGGGCGGCACGTCGCGGAAGGCGCCTTCCAGCGCTCCGAACAGCCGCGTTTCCGTGCGCTCCTCGGCGGCGTCGGATTTGCCGGCCTCGACGACACGGACGTCGAACTGCTTGAAGCGGCCAAGACGCTGCTGCAACCCGGCCACGGCCTCGTCGGTCTGCCTGGTACGGTCGCCAATGTCCTGGCTCTGGCTGCGGTCGACGACCAGCGCGACGACGCTTTTCAGCGGCTCGCGCTCCTCGTTGAGGAATACGGGGTTGAAGAGGGCGGCGGCGAGCGCCAGCAGGGCGACCAGGCGCAGGACCGCGCCGCGCTGGCGAAACCACAGGCCGACGAGCGCCAGCAGCGCCAACGGTACCAGCACCAGGGCCAGAAGCGGCCAGGATAGAAGCGGTTCGAAGGAGATCGACCAGTTCATGCCTCATCCTCCCCGTTGTGGAGAGAGTTGACCCGCCGTGGGGAGTAAGAAATCATCCTACTGCCCCAGCCGTTCGAGCAGGATGGGAACATGCACCTGGTCGGATTTGTAGTTGCCGGTCAGCATGTACATCATGATGTTGACGCCGGCGCGCAGCGCGTAGACCCGCTGCATCGGATCGTTCGGTACGGTCGGCAGCAGCGGATCGCCATTCTCGTCAACCGCCCAGGCGCCGGCGAAATCATTGGCGGTGATCATGATCGGCGATACGCCGTCGCCGGTGCGCACCGGCCGGTTGTCGGCATTGCTGGCATCGAGCGATGCCTCGACCCAGAGCGGGCTGCCGGCGAAGCGGCCGGGAAACTCGGGCAGGATGAAGAAGGATTTGGTCAGCACATGGTCCGACGGCACCGGCTCCAGTGGCGGCACGTTCAAGTTGCCGAGGATGTCGCGCAGCCGCTCGGTCGCCGGGCTGGTGGAATCGGCACCGATACCGTTGGCGAACTGGTCGCGCGTGTCGAACAGCACGGTGCCGCCCTGCTGCATATAGGCGTCGATCCGGGCGATCGCGGCCTGGCTCGGCATCGGTGCCGCCGGATCGATCGGCCAGTAGATCAGGGGATAGAACGACAGTTCGTCCTTCGAGATATCGACGCCGGCCGGCGCCCCCGGCTCCAAGGCGGTCTTCTCGATCAGGAAGCGGGTCAGACCCTCGAGCCCGGCGCGGCTGATCGAATCGACACCCGGGACGCCTGTCAGCACATAGGCGATGCGGGTTTTCGAAATCGCCTCGATAGCAACCTGGTCGCCCGGCTTGGCGTCGTCGGCGCGCGCGACATCGGCATGGCCGAACAGTACGCCAAGCGCGATCAGCACGGCGGCTGTGGTCGCGGCCGCCCCGGCCCGGCGCGGCCGGCGCGAAAACAGGCCGCCCATCCACAACACAGCCAGCGTGTCGAGCAGCATCAGCAACAGAGCCGCCGCGACCAGCGCGCCCTTCAGGTTGCGCGACTCATCGAAGGCGTACTGGACGGTGGTGACCGGGACCGTCACTTGCGGGCGCGCCAGCGGGGCGAAGGTGCTTGAGGCGTCGAGCAGATTGTGGGCGAAGACGCCGGTTTCCGAGCCGTAGAGGCCAGGCGGGTTCTCGAAGGTGACCGGCAGTGGTCCTGCGCCCGGCACCAGCGGCCGTGCATCCGGTGTCGGCGGCACCAGCGAGCCGTCGGCCGCGATCATCCGATAGGGCGCCAGCGACGTGGCTGCGGCTTCGGCATTGGCGATCGCCGCGCCCTGGTTGCGCGACAATTGCACGATGCGGCGCAGCATCTCCACGAAACTGCCCGAGATCGGCAGGTTCGACCACGTCGCCTCGGGGGTGACATGGAACAGCACCAGCGTGCCCTTGCCCTTCTTCAGCCCGGTCACCAGCGGCGTGCCGTCGGCAAGAGCCGCCCAGGTGCGCTCGACGATGTCGGGTGTCGGTTCGGCCAGCACCTGCCTGGTCACCGTGACCTCGGTCGGCGGCGCCAGGTCGGCGAACGGGCCGGCCTTGGGAAATTCGGTGACCGGCTGCGGCGAGGTCCATGACAGCGCGCCGCCGAGCGAACGCTCGCCGGTGCGCAGGCGGACCGGCAGCAAATCGTCGTCATTGCCGGCGGCGGCCAGCCGCGAGCCGGCGAAACGCACGAGCGTGCCGCCATTGTCGACCCAGTCGACCAGTCTTTGCCGGACCTGTGCGGGAATGGTGCCGATATCGGCCATGACGATCATCGCCGGCTTCTGGTCGAGGATCTGCGGGATGGCGTCGGCGAGATCGGCGCTGGAGGGCTCGACCAGATCGGCGAAAGGCTGCAGCGCGCGCCTGATATAGTAGAGCGGCGACAGAAGCGGCTGCGCCTGGTCGGCCTCGGCCTGCGACAACAGCCCGACGCGGCGGCGTTTGGAGCTTTCGTCGAGCACACGCACGGCACCTGCATGCCGTTCGCCATCGAGCGCGATCGAGGCGAAATCGTTGCGCAATTCGAACGGCACCGCCATGGTGCCGGTGGCCGTGGCTTCGCCCGGCGCGAAGGTCAGGGTCGCATCGGCGATGCGGCGGCCCTTGTCGTCGAATGCGCCGGCGGTGACCTGCGCCGGGGCGGGATCGCCGGGCGCGCGGATGGCGGTCAAACCAAAGCCATCAACCTGGTTTTCGGCTGATGTCAGGCCAGTCAGCGACAGCCGGTCGGCCACCGCCCAGGCGATTCGGGCGGCATTTTTCGACAACAGCGTGTTGAAGGCGGCCTCGTCGCCCTTTGCCGCCAGGCCATCGGCCAGCACGGCGACGCTGGCGCCTGGCAAGGTTTCCAGCATGCCGGCGACGCGGGCATAGACGGCGGGCCGGTCGGTGGGGATCGGCCGCGGCTTGGCGGCGCGCAGCCGGTCGAGCGCGGCGGCGGCATCGAAGGGGCCCATCTCCGCATTGGGCTTTTCGGCGGTGAAGGCGATGATAACAGGCACGCCATTCGAGCCGGCGTCCTTGATCAGCCGCTCGGCGGTGGCGACACGCTTGTTCCAGTCGGCGGCACTCGCCCAATCATTGTCGATGACCAGGGCAAGCGCGGCACCCTCGGCCGGCAGCTTTTCGCGCGGGTTGAACACCGGTTCGGCCAATGCCGCGACGACGAGGGCAGCCATCAGAAGCCTGAGCAGCGTCAGCCACCAGGGGCTGCGCTGTGGGGTTTCCTCACGCTTGAGCACACGGGCCAGGATCTTCAGCGGCGGGAACACCTCGGTCTGTGGCTTGGGCGGGGTGAGCCTGAGCAGCCACCAGATCACCGGTAGCGCCAGCAGGCCCCACAGCACCATGGGGGCACCGAAGGAGAGCGGCAGCCAGCTCATGCGACCGCCTTTCCAGGCTGATCGCCCTTGGCGATCAGCCTGGGCTGATCGCCGGCAATGATACCGGCATGCCCGCCATCGGCGGTCATCGCCATGTGCAGGCGCACCAGCGCGTCGGACGCGAGCCGGTCGGTGTGGTTGACGGTAAAGCTCCAGCCAAGCCGCTTGCACCAGCCGGCCAGCTCCTGGCGGCGAGCGGTGTAGAGCAGGCGGTATTCATCGGCCAGCATCTCGGCGCGGCCGGCGGTCAGCTTGTCGCCGGTCTCGGGATCGGTGAACTCGGTGCGGCCGGCATAGGGGAAGGTTTCCTCGGCCGGGTCGGCAACCTCGATCAGATGGGCGCGCACGCCATGGCGGGCGAGCACGTCGAGCCAGGCCATGGTTTCCTCGACGGGGTCGAGGAAATCGCTGGCGATGACGATGTCGCAGAAGCGCCTGATGTTGGAGAGATCGGGTTTTGCCGGCAGTTCGCCGGCATGCATGAGCTGGGCGGCGATGCGCTCGGCGCCGTTGCGAGCGGTGAATGGATCGGTCAGATCAGGCCAGGCGATGCGTTCGCCGCTGCGTGACAAAAGCTCGGCCATGGCCAAGGTCAGCACCAGGGCGCGCGATTGCTTGGAAACGCCGGCTCCCGTCGATTTGTAGAGCATGGACGGCGAGGGGTCGGCCCACAGCCAGACGGTGTGGGCGGCTTCCCATTCACGGTCGCGCACATAGGTGTGGTCGTCGCGGGCCGAGCGGCGCCAGTCGATGCGCGAGGCGTCGCCTTCGACATAGGGCCGGAACTGCCAGAAATTCTCGCCGATGCCGCGCTTGCGGCGGCCATGCCAGCCGGCGATCACGGTGTTGACGATACGGCGTGCCTCGACCAGCAGGTCGGGAACCAGCGAAGCCCGCAACCGGCCTCGGGCGAGCGCATCGCGCGTCGCTGCCGGGGCCTGGACTTCGCCGATACGCGCCATCAAATGCCTTTCACAAGTTTCGCCACCACGTCGCGCACGCTGGTGCCCTCCGCGCGGGCGGCGAAGGTCAGCGCCATGCGATGCTGCAGCACCGGCTCGGCCAGCGCCCTGACATCGTCGACCGAGGGCGCCAGGCGTCCGTCGTAGAGCGCGCGGGCCCTGGTGCACAGCATCAGCGCCTGGCTGGCGCGCGGGCCCGGGCCCCAGGCGACATGCTTGTCTGTGTCGGCATTGCCCTGGCCCGGACGCGCCGAGCGCACCAGGGTAAGGATCGCCTCGACGACGCTTTCGGGTACCGGCATGCGGCGGATCAGTGTCTGGATCTCCTTCAGCCGCGCCGGCTGCAGCACGTTCTGGGCTTTCGCGTCCTCGACGCCGGTGGTTTCCAACAGGATGCGGCGCTCGGCCTCGATTTCGGGGTAGAGGATATCGACCTGCATCAGGAAGCGGTCGAGCTGGGCTTCGGGCAGCGGATAGGTGCCTTCCTGCTCCAGCGGGTTCTGCGTCGCCAGCACATGGAAGGGGGAAGGCAGGTCGTAGCGCGCGCCGGCAATGGTGACATGATATTCCTGCATCGCCTGCAGCAGCGCCGACTGCGTGCGCGGCGAGGCGCGGTTGATCTCGTCGGCCATCAGCAGCTGGGCGAAGATCGGCCCGGAAATGAAGCGGAACGAGCGCTTGCCGGTCTCGTCCTGCTCCATGACCTCGGAGCCGAGGATGTCGGACGGCATCAGGTCGGGCGTGAACTGGATGCGGCGCGAATCGAGCCCCAGCACGACGCCCAGCGTCTCCACCAGCTTGGTCTTGGCGAGGCCCGGCACACCGACCAGAAGCGCATGGCCGCCGGCAAGCAGCGCCACCAGCGTACGCTCGACGACGTTCTCCTGGCCGAAGATCACCCGGCCAACCCCGTCACGGATCCTGGAGATGTCGGCAAGTGCCTTCTCGGCCTCGGCGACCATGTCCGTTTCGCTGATCGGGCTTTCCTTGACCATCACGCTCATGCCGCATCGATCCCTTTGGTTGGAAATGCCATGGTTTGGAAATGCTGGCCCGCACCATACCATAGACTGCCGCGATTCGGCCTCGCGGAGCGCCTATGGTTGAACTTAAATCACAGACTTAGGCTGACAAGCGGAACAACAGTGACTATTTCGTGACGATGAGCGAACACCACGAACATCGCCAACAAAGCCTTACGCAGGCCACCGAGGCTCGGGGCCTCGAGGCGCTGATCTCGCGCGCGGCCCGCGCAGGCAAGGGCGCGGCGCCGGTCGAGCGCTGGAATCCCGACTTTTGCGGCGATCTCGACATGGAAATCAAGGCCGACGGCACCTGGTTCTACCTGGGCACGCCGATCGGCCGCATGCCGCTGGTGCAGCTTTTCTCCTCTGTGCTGCGCAAGGACGCCGACGGCAGGACCTATCTGGTGACGCCGGTGGAAAAAGTCGGCATCCGCGTCGCCGATGCGCCTTTCGTCGCCGTCGAGATGGATGTTTCGGGCGAAGGCGAGGATCAGGTCATCACCTTCCGCACCAATGTCGGCGACGTGATCGAGGCCGGACCGGAGCGGCCGCTGCGCTTCGTCGACGAGAACGGGACCGGCGGTTTGAAGCCGTATCTGCTGGTGCGCGGCAGGCTGGAGGCGCTTGTGGCGCGGCCGGTCATGTACGAACTGGTCGGGCATGGCGAGGAGATCGAAATCGACGGCAGGACGATGTTTTCGGTGCGCTCCAAGAACGCCGTGTTTCCGATCATGCCGGCCGATCAGTTGAAGCGGTTGAGCGAATGATGGACCAGGTCTCTCCGGCGCCGTTTTCGTCGGCGGATTTTCGCGCGCGCTTTGCCGCGCAGCCGGAGGCGCATGCCGGCGGCGACTATGGCGATCACCGCTTCAATCCCGGCCATCCGCGCCTTAACCCTGGCAAGCCGCTGCGCAACGCCGCGGTGCTGATCCCGGTGGTCGACCATGACGGCGAGGCGACGGTTCTGCTGACCAAACGGGCCGAAAAACTCCGCAATCACTCCGGGCAAGTGGCTTTCCCGGGCGGCACGATCGATGCGACCGACGCAAGCCCGGAGGCGGCGGCACTGCGCGAGACCTTCGAGGAGATCGGCCTTGGCCAGGATCGCATCGAGATCATCGGCCGGATGCCCGATTACGTCGCCGGCAGCGGCTATCGCATCGCACCGGTGCTTGGCATCGTGCGGCCACATTTCCAGCTGACCCTGAACACCGATGAGGTCGACGCCGCCTTCGAAGTGCCGCTGCGCTTCCTGATGGACGCGGCCAACCACAAGCGCGACAGCCGCATCTGGAACGATCTCGAATGGTTCTTCTACGACATGCCCTATGGCGACCGGCGCATCTGGGGTGTCACCGCCGGGATCATCCGCACACTGTATGAAAGGCTCTATGCGTGAGTGTTTCGATCGCGGGCAGGGCGGACTGGCTCTTCGACAAGCATCTGCAGCGCCTGCTTGGCGCGCTCACCGAAGGCGGTGAAGAGGCGCGCATCGCCGGCGGCGCCGTTCGCAACGTGCTGATGGGCCAGCCTGTCACCGACATCGACATAGCAACCTCTTGCCTGCCGCGGGAAACCATCCGCCGCGCCGAGGCGGAAGGGTTCAAAGCGGTGCCGACCGGTATCGAGCATGGCACCATTACCGTGGTCGCCGATGGTAAACCCTATGAAATCACCACCTTGCGCGCCGATGTCGAGACCGATGGCCGTCGTGCCAAGGTGTCGTTCGGGCGCGACTGGAAGCTCGACGCCGAGCGGCGCGACTTCACCATCAACGCGCTTTATGCGGAGGCCGACGGCAGCGTTGTCGACCTTGTCGGCGGCATCGCCGACATCGAGGCGCGCCGGCTGCGCTTCATCGGCGATCCGGAGGCACGCATCCGCGAGGATTATCTTCGCATCCTGCGCTTCTTCCGCTTCTTCGCCTGGTATGGCGAAGGCCGGCCCGACGCCGAGGGGCTGAAGGCCTGCGCCCGGTTGAAGGAAGGCCTCGCCCAACTCTCGGCGGAGCGCATCTGGTCCGAACTGAAAAAGCTCTTGTCCGCACCCGATCCCTCGCGGGCGCTGCTCTGGATGCGGCAGGCCGGTGTCTTGACCGCCGCGCTGTCGGAAAGCGAGAAATGGGGCATCGATGCGATCCACGGATTGACCAGAGCCGAGAAGGATCTGGGCTGGGCAGTGGATCCGATGCTGCGGCTGGAGGCTATGGTGCCGCCGGATGCGGCGCGCATGAAGACGCTTGCGGAGCGGCTGAAATTCTCGACCGCCGAGGCGGATCGCCTGCGCCATTGGTCCATGGCAACCGCCGTCGAACCGAAGACGACCGAGGGCGAATTGGCGAAACGGCTCTATCGCGGCGACCGCCAAGGATTTGTCGACCGCCTGCGGCTTTCGCTTGCCGCGGCGCGGGTGCGGGCCGTCGAAGACAATGAAGCGCTGCTCGAAGCCGGCGGCTTTTCGCGCCTGCTTTCCTTTGCGCTCAAATGGAAAAGGCCCGAGTTTCCGCTGCGAGGCGCCGATCTGACCGCGCTCGGCGCAACCCCGGGGCCGAAGCTCGGCGAGATCCTCAAGAACCTGGAAGCGGAATGGATCGATGCGAGTTTCACGCCCGATCGCGACGCACTGATCAAGCGCGCCGCGGAGGCACTTGAAGGCTGATGAGGATCATGCCGCGTCGCGGACCTTCTCAATTCGGGAGCGGATAGCCTCGATCATCGTCTCGCGGATGGTCGTTTCGCCATGTGTCTCACGCATATGCTCGACGGCACGGCGCATCACTTCGGCCTCCTCGCCGGCACGAGTATGCCACTCACAGCCGGGAACCAGCGACCCGCAGTGAAATTCCTTCATCGGATTTCTCCTTTTCCTCCGTGGAGCCTGCGAGGCTCCGGTACTTTTTTGGCTCATGATCCGACTTTTCCGATCATGGGCGGGGGTGAGAACCATAACACAGATGGTGTGATATTGGTTGCGGTCAACGGTGAAAGGGCGGAGCAGCGCTGCTCCGCCCTCTTACGCTAGCCCGGCGGGCAGGCCGTCACTTCACGATCTTGACTGCCTCGGCAACTTTGTCCTTGCCGCTCATGTCCCACGAAATTCTGACCTTCTCGCCGACCTTCAGGCCAGGATCCTTGAAGGTTTGGGGAAGCGTAAAAGACGATCCATTGTCGAGAACCAGGCTCTTGGCCGTCGCATCGAAGCTCTTGACCGTTCCGGTGGTGTGCTTGACGGCGGCGAACGCCACCGAACCGGAAGCAAGAAAGGCAGCCGCGGCAGCGGAAACAATGATCTTTCTCATGCTGATATACTCCTGGGAAAGCGGCCATCCTTTGACGAAGATGATCCGCATCGTCTTCGGGCCGTCCGGTCGCGTCGAGTCGCGGTTCGCCTGTTCCGATGCAATTCCGAAGGGAAAACCGCATTTTCCTGGAATTGCCCTCAGGCAAACCACCGGCGCTTCCCGACCCGAATGCGATAAATAACCCAGCTTTTTCAGATGGATATTAGACGAAAAAGATATTCATTGCGTCACATTCCGCGCCCAGATTCGAACAATGGGACATCAATGCGGCCTCACATCGCGCTCACAATTTTTTTATGGCCAGCGCACCTCCGGCGGCAGGCTGGACAGGATCGAGGCGACATTGCCGCCGGTCTTGAGCCCGAAGATGGTGCCGCGATCGTGAAGAAGGTTGAATTCGACATAGCGGCCGCGGCGAACGAGCTGTTCGTCGCGGTCGCCATCGGTCCAGTTCTCGTTGAAGTTGGCGCGCACGAGGTGGCCGTAGACCACGAGAAAAGAGCGCCCGACATCCTGGACGAAGTTGAAATTGGCATTCCAGCCGCCCTTCTCTTCTTCCGGATGCAGGTAGTCGAAGAAGATGCCGCCGGTGCCGCGCGGCTCGTTGCGGTGCGGCAGGAAGAAGTACTCGTCGCACCAAGCCTTGAATTTCGGATAGTCGGCGACGGCGGCATTCTTCTCGCAAGCGAATTGCATGGCACGCTGAAAGGCTATCGTGTCGGGATCATCCCGGGTGCGGCGGCGGTCGAGCACCGGCGTCAGGTCGGCGCCGCCGCCGAACCACTGGCGCGAGGTCACCACCATGCGGGTGTTCATATGCACGGCCGGAACGTTGGGGTTCCAGGGGTGCGCGATCAGTGAAATGCCCGATGCCCAGAAGCGCGGGTCTTCCTCGGCGCCTGGCATCTGCTTCCTGAACTCGGGCGAGAACTCGCCATGAACAGTCGAAGTGTGGACGCCGACCTTCTCGAAGACGCGGCCGTGCATCATCGACATGGTGCCGCCACCGCCCTTGCCGTGATCGCGCTCCCAGGGCGTCTTTTCGAAACGGCCCGGTGACCACGAAGCCAGCGGCCCGCCGAGATCCTGCTCGATCTGCTCGAAAGCGCCGCAGATGCGCTCGCGCAGCGCCTCGAACCAAAGCCGGGCCTTCATCTTCTTTTCTTCGATGTCGGCAGGCAGCCCCGCCGGTATTTCAGGTCGTTCCAAGTGCCGTCTCCGGTTGCGGGGCGGTGAGTCGACAAAAGACTCGTCTTTTCCGGGCGCGATCCCTAATCTCTTAAGGGATAGGGTCAAGTCACTTTGGTTTCGCGCATGATCCTTTCCGAAACCCGATTCCGATTTCGGGGTCATGCGCCAGGTGCAAGGAGTTGTTTCGTGCGCACCCCGGCAAGACCGCCGCTGGATGGCCTGAAGAAAAGGCTCGATCAAAGCCGGGCAGAGCGCGCACGCATGCCGCGCGACGGTTTTTTGCGCGAGACCTTCGTGCTGCCGCGCTCGGACGCCCGTCTCAAGGCCAAGGAATGGTTCGAGCGCTTCCCCAAGCAGGCCTACTGGACCGAGATCGAAAGCTGGTTCGAACGCCCGGGCGATCTGATCGAGTTCACGATAAGGCGGCTGCCAGCCGCGGATTAGCGCTCGACCAGCAGGCGCCTCGCGCCCGTTCCCTCCCTTGCCAGCCGATCCCCCTTATTGCGAAGCGGGCATTTGTCGATCGACATGCAGCCGCAGCCAATGCAGTCGGTCAAGCCGTCGCGCAGCTTCCTTAGCTGGCTGATTTTCTGGTCGAGGCTATCGCGCCAAGCCGTTGAAAGCAGATTCCAATCCTCGCGCGTCGGCGTGCGGCCTTCAGGTAATGATTCAAGCGCGGCACCGATTTCCGCGAGCGAGATGCCGACCTCCTGGGCAATCCGGATTATGGCCACCCGGCGCAGCACGTCACGGCCGTAGCGCCGCTGGTTGCCTGCCGTGCGATGGCTGCGGATCAGACCGCGCGCTTCGTAGAAATGCAGTGCCGACACAGCCACGCCGCTACGCGCGGCCACCTGGCCGACCGTCAATTCCGTTACCGGCGCCATTTTCGCACTTTCCGCTTGACCTCAAGTTAAGTTGAGCTTGTAGCCAAGAAAGCCTGACTGTGCAAACCAAAGGAGAAGGCGGATGTGCGCCTGGGCAAAAATCACCGCTGACGGCGCTGCCGGCGATCCCCTATCGGAGTTGCCGGACGGCTTCGCCCGCCACCATGGCGACGGAAAGGGCGACGTTGATGCTGCGCGCGCCGGGCTGCATCGGGATGGTCAGCCGCGCATCCGCCGCCTGATGGACTGGATCCGGCACCCCCGCGGATTCGCGGCCGAACAGGAGGATGTCGCGGTCGGTGAAGCTGAAGTCGGTGTAGGGGATCGTAGCCTTGGTCGACAGCAGCACCATGCGATCCGCGCGGGCCTTGCGCCACTCCTCGAAGGCGTCCCAGTCGACATGCCGGGTCAGGGCAGCCATTTCGAGGTAGTCCATGCCGGCGCGCTTGAGCGCTTTGTCGGAGAGCGGAAAGCCGGCCGGCTCAATGATGTCGACGCCGAGGCCGAGGCAAGCGGCGAAGCGCAGGATTGTCCCGGTATTGCCGGCAATGTCAGGCTGGTAGAGCGCGATGCGGAGACCAGGGTTCACTTCCGCGTCCTTCTAATAAGTGGCAGATCGGCCACAGCAGCTTCCTGGTTTTGGAAATTCCTGGACCTGCGGGTGGCCATTTTTTTCGAAGTCGGGTATATGACCGGCATTGTCAACCCGAACCGATGGAGGGGTAATTCATGATGGCCATGTACATCCAGCGCCCCACCTGTGGGCTTATTTGCGCCCTGGCGGTTTCGGTACGACGTTTCTCCTGATCTTTTAGACACTTCCGCACCGATTTCCGCCGAAACCATACCCTGGTCTTCGAAGGAAACCGCGATGTTTTTCAAGCTGCCGAAGGGGCCGATGGCCCCGTCCCAACGCGTTCCGACTGATCCGCCGCCGATCCCGCGGCACGACGTCGATCATCCTTTTTATCTCTATTTCAACACGGAGGACGGACCGATGTTCGATCCCTATAGAATACCCGGCTCGAGGAGCCTGCATATCCACCGGCTGCCGACCTGGGCGCTGTTGATCGGTGACACCTATTCGTCGGCGGTTCATGCCGAAGTACGCCGGCGTCCACATCGCGGCATGCTGCCGGATGTCGATTTCTCGCGCGCGGTACCCGATCCGAGCCGTCCGTCGCTGGTGCGCCGGATCATCCGGCTGATCCGGCCAGGCGCGAAAAACCGGACTGGTGGCGCCATGTCGTCAGGATCGACAAAGGTGGCTGTCGGCGAAAAGCCGGCGAACCCCTATATAGCGCGAAGCAGGGCCGACGCTCCGGATGATTCCGGAGCGTCGGCCCTCGATGCCATGCGGTCCGAGGACTTCGTACGCCGCCAAGCCGCGTAAGCGGAAAACAGATCTCACAGGCGTGACCTATGTTGTTGTTTAGCTGGTTTGAAAGAAAGCTCGATCCGTTCCCGGCCGCGGAACCGGTCGAGCCGCCCAAGACGCTTGTTGCCTTTTGCCTGCATTATACGCGCGGGGCATGGCCCTATATTCTTGTCGATGCGGTGCTGGTCGCGGCCATCGCCATCGCGGAAGTGTGGATGTTCGGCTTCCTCGGCCGCATCGTCGACTGGCTGTCGGGGCAGAACCGCGAAACCTTCCTGCAGACGGAGGGCTGGAAACTCGCCGGCATGGCCTTCATCGTATTGTTTGCGCTGCCCGGCACGGTCGGGCTGCATTCCCTGCTCAACCAGCAGACGCTGATGGGCAATTACCCCATGCGCATCCGCTGGCAGGTGCACCGCTACCTGCTCAAGCAATCGATGAGCTTCTACCAGGACGAGTTCGCCGGCCGCATCGCCACCAAGCTGATGCAGACCGCGCTTGCCGTGCGCGAATGCGTCATCAAGGTGATCGACGTCCTGAACTACGTCGTCGTCTATTTCCTCGGCATGCTGTTGATCGTCGGTTCGGCCGACTGGCGGCTGGCCGCGCCGCTCGGCGTCTGGATGGTCGGCTACATCCTGCTGCTGCGCTTCTTCATCCCGCGCCTGGGCAAGGTCGGCGAGGAGCAGGCCAATGCGCGCTCGACCATGACCGGTCGCGTCGTCGACAGCTACACCAACATCCAGACGGTCAAGCTGTTTTCCCATTCACGCCGCGAGGCCGCCTTCGCCAGGGAAGGCATGATGGGCTTCCTCGACACGGTCTACCGGTCGATGCGGCTGGTGACACTGCTGTTCGGCTCGCTCTACATACTGAACGCGCTGCTGCTGTTCTCGGTCACCGCCATCTCGCTGTGGCTGTGGATGGGGCAAGTGGTGACGATCGGTGCGGTCGCGGTGGTCATCGGCCTGGTGCTCCGGATGTGGGGCATGTCGCAGTGGATCATGTGGGAAATGTCGAGCCTGTTCGAGAATATCGGCACGGTGCAGGACGGCATTGCCTCGATTTCGTTGCCGCGCCTTGTCGAGGACAGGCCGGATGCCAAGGAGATCATCGTTTCCAAAGGCGATATCCGCTTCGAGGATATCCGCTTCCATTACGGCAAGCAGAAGGGCGTCATCGAAAACCTGTCGCTGGCGGTGAAGCCGGGCGAGAAGGTCGGCATTGTCGGCCGCTCGGGCGCCGGCAAGTCGACGCTGGTCAATCTCCTCTTGCGCTTCTACGACTTGGAAAGCGGCCGGATCCTGATCGACGGCCAGGAGATCGCCGGCATGAAACAGGATTCGCTGCGCGCCCAGATCGGGATGGTCACGCAGGACACCTCGCTGCTGCATCGTTCGGTGCGCGAGAACATCCTCTATGGCCGGCCCGATGCCACCGACGAGATGCTGCTCGAGGCGGCGCGGCGAGCCGAGGCGATGGATTTCATATCAGGACTTTCGGATCATCATGGACGCAAGGGGTTCGACGCCTATGTGGGCGACCGCGGCGTCAAACTGTCCGGCGGTCAGCGGCAACGCATCGCCATTGCTCGCGTTATGTTGAAGGACGCGCCCATACTTATCCTTGACGAGGCGACGTCGGCGCTCGATTCCGAGGCGGAAGCCGCCATCCAGGAGAACCTCTACAAGCTCATGCAAGGCAAGACCGTCATCGCCATCGCGCACCGGCTGTCAACCATCGCGGCGATGGACAGGCTCGTCGTGATGGACCAGGGTCGCGTCATCGAGGAGGGCTCGCACGAGGAACTGGTCGCCAGAGGCGGGCTCTACGCGCAGCTCTGGCAGCGCCAGTCGGGTGGGTTCCTGCTCGATGACGTCCCAGTCGAAGCCGCCAATGACGCAATAGCAAAGGGGCAAGCCGCAGAATGATGGCCGCCGCATGATGACAGCCGTCTACCGCTGGTTCGAGACCTGGGTCTACCCGTTCAGGGAGCCGGCGAATCTTCGGCCACCGGCCAGCGTTACGGGCTTCCTCTGGCACTATGTCGGGCAAGCGAAGTTCGCCTTCTTCGCCATGCTGGTCATCGGCGGCATCGCGCCGCTCGTCGAGGCCGGGCTGTTCTATTTCGTCGGACGGCTGGTCGATATTCTCGACCAATTGCCCGGCGAACGGAGCTGGCACGCGCTGTGGACCGCCGCCGGACCCGAACTGGTGTTCATGGTCGCGGTGGTGCTGATCATCCGCACCGTGGTCGTCGCCTTGTCGGCGCTGGTCGACGAACAGACGATCACGCCCGGCTTCTACAATCTGGTGCGCTGGCAGGCGCACCGGCACGTCTCGCGCCAGTCCTACGCCTTCTTCCAGAACGATTTTGCCGGCCGCATCGCGACGAAAGTCTGGCAGGCCGGGCAGGCAACGGGCGACCTGATGGAAAGTTTCATCGAGGTCGTCTGGTTCATGGTCGTCTATACGGCGACGACGCTGGCGCTGGTCGCCGGGCTTGACCTCAGGCTGGCGGCACTCGTGGTGGTCTGGATCACCGCCTTCGGCTTTCTGGCGAAGCGCTATTTGCCGGCAATCCGCAAGCACGCCGAAGCGACGGCGGAGGCGGGCTCCATGATCAATGGCCGCATTGTCGATTCCTACTCCAACGTGCAGACGCTGAAACTGTTCGCGGCCGACGGCGACGATCGCTACATCAGGAACGGCTTCGACATCTATCTCGACGCATTGCGGCCCTTCACCCGCCGCTTGACCGGCGTGCGCATGGCGCTGACGACGCTGTCGGGCATCATGATCACGGCGATCGGCTGCTTTGCCGTTTATCTCTGGGTCGAGGGCTCGATCACGGTCGGGGCGGTCGCCTTTACGCTCAGCCTGGTGCTGCGGCTCAACATGCTGCTCGGCCGGTTGATGATGCAGATGAACGGCATCTTGCGGAATCTCGGCGTGCTGGAGAACTCCAAGGCGCTGATCTCGCAGCCGCTCGGCCTGACCGATGCACCGGACGCCGGGGAACTGGTCGTGGCGGGTGGGCGCATCGACGTGAAAAATGTCGAGTTCCACTACGGCAAGGGGTTTGGGGTGCTGAACGGCATCGACCTTGTCGTCAAGCCGGGCGAGAAGGTCGGGCTGGTCGGGCCTTCGGGCGCCGGCAAGACGACGCTGGCGAACCTTATCCTGCGCCTCTACGATCTCGAAAGCGGCCAGATCACCATCGACGGCCAGGACGTCTCTGGTGTAACGCAGGATTCGCTGCGCGCCAATATCGGCGTCGTCAGCCAGGACACGGCCCTGTTCCACCGTTCGCTGCGTGACAACATCAAGCTCGGCATGCCCGACGCAACCGATGCGCAGGTCATCGCGGCGGCGAAAAAAGCCGAGGCCCATGAATTCATCCTGACCTTGCGCGACAACAGGGACCGCCAGGGCTACGAAGCCTTTGTCGGCGAGCGCGGCGTGAAACTGTCGGGCGGCCAGCGCCAGCGCGTGGCGATCGCCCGCGTCTTCCTCAAGGACGCGCCGGTCCTGATCCTCGACGAGGCGACGTCGGCGCTCGATTCCGACATCGAGGCGGCGATCCAGGAGAATCTGACGCGGCTGATGGAGAACAAGACCGTGATCGCGATTGCCCACCGGCTGTCGACGATCGCGGCACTTGACCGCCTGGTGGTGCTCGACGGCGGCCGCATCGTCGAGCAAGGCACACATGACGAACTGGTGGCGCTCGACGGGCTTTATGCCCGGCTGTGGAAGCGCCAGTCCGGCGGGTTCCTCTATCACGAGGAAAGCGTGCTGGAAGAGACGCGGCCGGCGGAGTAGGCGCGTGGGTGGATCGGCAGAGCTCAGTCCGGAGATCGGCCCAGAGATCGGCTACACGCTCAAGCGTTTGCGGCCAACCGTGGCGGCCTTCGACACGCTGAAGGAAGAGAGCCGGCTGGAAGGCTACTGGATGCTGGTGCGTCTGGGCGATGGCTGGGCAAGCGGCCGCAACAAGTTCCTGAAGCGGGGCGAGGCGCTGTTCGGAGCCTGGCATGGCGCCGAACTCGCCGGTGTCTGCGGGCTGAACATCGATCCCTATTTCGAGGGCAGGGACCACGGCCGGGTCCGCCACCTGTTCGTCAGCGCGCGTCACCGTCGCGCCGGCCTTGGCCGAACGCTGGTCGAGATCGTGATCGACCGAGCCCGCCAGTATTTCACCGTGTTGAACACCCGCGCGCCGCCAGAAGCCTTCGCTTTCTATGAACGGCTTGGTTTTCAGCCCGTGGAGGGTGAAGAATTCGTCACCCATCGCATGGTGTTCAGGAAAGGGAACTGAAATGTCCTTGCGTCCGCCATCCCATCTTGCCGGCACGTCGGCCGCCGACGCGGCCTTCGACGCGCTTGGCCATGAAATCCTGGCAGAGAAGGCGGCGGCGCTCGGGCGGGCCGGCCAGCGCGTGGAAGAAACCTTGGCGCGGTTGCGCGATAACGGGGACGATGAGTTGCGCCCCCGTCTGCTCAAGGAGGCTGCCGTGGCCGTTCACGCCTATTTCATCCAGCGCGAACTGTGCGGCCTTCGCAAGCATGACGCCGTGATCCGCGAATACAATATCCCCAGGGCGGTTCTAGTGAGGCTGGGCGCCGCGTAAAATCAGTTTTTAGGAATCACTCCAGCCATTCGGTGATGAAGCTGCCGTTTTCGTGAATGTCGGTCGTTTCCAGTGGACCGGGACCGAGATTGGTGAATTTGTGCGGCGTGTTGGGCGGCACGATCAGGATCTGCCCCGCCGAAGCCTCGATTTCCTGGTCACCGACCGTGAAGAGGCCGGTTCCCTGGCGGATGATGAAGATCTCCGCATAGGGATGGGCGTGCAGCCGCGGGCCGCCGCCGACGTCGGGCAGGTGATTGAAGATCAGGCAGGAGTTTGAGCCGTAGGCACCGCACTGCAGTTCGCCCTTCCAGTGGTCGGAACGAACAGCCCATTGCTCGCGATCGATGACGTGCGCCATGCGAAGGAGGATAGATCACACCGGCGCCCTGTGTCGAGGCAAGCTGGAGCCTTGGATTTTGCTGATATTTCCCGGTTGTTTAGCCGCCTTTTGCAGCCATTCGCCGTCCCGCCGGACACTGGGGGATTTTGTCCCCGCGACAATCTGCCCTTGTGCCTTCACCCGTCTGGACAAAAACGGGCTTCACGCATAAACCGAAGTCCAAATGCCGGAGGAATTCGCTAGCCTGTTCGCCATGCGCTGTCGGGTTGGCGTGATTGAGCGGGGAACAAGGCTCGGCCACCGGCGCGGAAGAGGCGAAAGGATCAGGCACCCGTGAGCGCAACCGACATCCACGATCCCAATCGTCGAGATTTTCTCTACGTCGCCACCGGCATGGCCGCCGTGGTTGGCGCCGGTGCCGTGGCCTGGCCGTTCATCGACCAGATGCGCCCTGATGCCTCGACGCTGGCGCTCGCTTCGGTCGAGGTCGATGTCTCCTCGCTGGCGCCTGGCAGCTCGCTGATCGTCAAGTGGCGCGGCAAGCCGGTCGTGGTGCGCAACCGGACCGAGAAGGAAATGAAGGACGGCGAGGCCGTCAGCCTCTCCGATCTCAAGGATCCGATCGCCCGCAACGCCAATTTGCCGTCCGATGCGCCGGCGACCGACGCCAACCGCACCACGCCCGGCAAGGAGGCCTGGATGGTGATGGTTCAGGTCTGCACCCATCTGGGCTGCATCCCGCTCGGCCAGGAAGGCGATTTCGGCGGCTGGTTCTGCCCGTGCCACGGTTCGCAATACGACACGGCCGGCCGCATCCGCAAAGGCCCGGCGCCGGAGAACATGGCGATTCCGGTATTCAAATTCGTTTCCGACACCAAACTCCTTATCGGTTGAGGCAGGGGATATTTCGATGAGCGAGGGACACTCGACCTACACGCCGAAGACCGGTATCGAACGCTGGTTCGACGCCCGCATGCCGCTGCCCAGGATGGTCTATGACAGCTTCATCGCCTATCCGGTGCCGCGCAACCTGAACTATATGTGGACCTTCGGCGGCATTCTGGCGATCATGCTGGTGGCGCAGATCCTGACCGGCATCGTGCTGGCCATGCACTATACGGCCGACACCAATCTCGCCTTCGGTTCGGTCGAAAAGATCATGCGCGACGTGAATTCCGGATGGCTGCTGCGCTACATGCACGCCAACGGCGCCTCGTTCTTCTTCATCGCCGTCTACCTGCATATCTTCCGCGGTCTTTATTACGGCTCCTACAAGGCGCCGCGCGAGCTGCTGTGGATCCTCGGCTGCATCATCTACCTGCTGATGATGGCGACCGGCTTCATGGGCTATGTGCTGCCATGGGGGCAGATGAGCTTCTGGGGCGCCACTGTCATCACCGGCTTCTTCAGCGCCATTCCGCTGGTTGGCGACTGGATCCAGCAGCTCCTGCTCGGCGGCTTCGCCGTCGACAATCCGACGCTGAACCGCTTCTTCGCCCTGCATTACCTGCTGCCGTTCATGATTGCCGGCGTCGTCGTTCTGCATGTCTGGGCGCTGCATGTCGTCGGCCAGTCGAACCCGACCGGCATCGAGGTCAAGTCGAAGACAGATACCGTGGCCTTCACGCCCTACGCGACCATCAAGGACGCGTTCGGCATGATCGTGTTCCTGTTCGTCTTCGCCTACTTCGTCTTCTACCTGCCGAACTATCTCGGCCATCCGGACAACTACACGGTCGCCAACCCGCTTAAGACGCCGGCCCATATCGTCCCGGAATGGTACTTCCTGCCGTTCTACGCAATCCTGCGCGCCATCACGTTCAACATCGGGCCGATCAATTCCAAGCTCGGCGGCGTGCTGTGCATGTTCGGCGCCATCGTCATGCTGTTCCTGGTGCCGTGGCTCGACACCTCCAAGGTGCGCTCGGCGGTCTACCGGCCCTGGTACAAGCTGTTTTTCTGGCTGTTCGTGGCCGATGCCATCCTGCTGGGCTGGCTGGGCTCGCAGCCGGCGGAAGGCAGCTATGTGTTCATGGCGCAGATGGCGACGCTGTTCTACTTCGCCTTCTTCCTGATCGCGCTGCCGGTGCTCGGCTTGATCGAGACACCCCGCAGGCTGCCGAACTCGATCACCGAGGCGGTGCTCGAAAAGAACAAGGGTGGCAGCGGACATCCGGCGGGCGCCACGGCAGCACCTGAGACCAAGGGCTGAGCGGTAGAGAATCTAAGGGGATTTGGCATGAAAAAGATTCTCACTTCGCTTGCGCTGGTCGGCCTCGTGGCCGCCGGCACCGGAGTTGCAGGCACTTGCGCGTTCGCGGCCGAAGAGGCGCACAACGCGGCGGCACCGACGCATTTCCCGATCAACGAGCCGAAGGAAATGAGCTGGAGCTTCACCGGCCCGTTCGGCACCTATGACAAGGCGCAGTTGCAGCGCGGCCTGAAGGTCTACAAGGAAGTCTGCTCGGCCTGCCATTCGATGAACCTGGTGGCGTTCCGCACGCTTTCGGACCTCGGCTACAGCGACGCGCAGATCAAGACGCTGTCAGCCGAATACACCATCCATGACGGTCCCAACGATGCCGGCGACATGTTCGACCGTCCCGGCAAGCCGTCCGACCATTTCCCGGCACCGTTCGCCAATGAGGAAGCCGCCGCTGCCTCCAATGGCGGCGCGGCGCCGCCGGATATGTCGTTGCTGGCCAAGGCGCGCGGCGTCGAGCGCGGCTTCCCGCAGTTCGTCTTCGATATCTTCACCCAGTATGATGCCGGTGGTCCCGACTACATCCATTCGCTCTTGACCGGCTACGACCAGACGCCGCCCGCCGGCATGGTCATCCCCGAAGGCACACACTACAACCCGTACTTCATGTCCGGCGTGTCGCTGAAGATGCCCAAGCCGCTCTCCGACGGCCAGGTCACCTATGACGACGGTTCGCCGCAGACCATCGACCAGTATTCCCGCGACGTGGCTGCCTTCCTGACATGGGCTGCCGAGCCGCACATGGAAGACCGCAAGAAGATGGGCTTCCGCGTGCTGGTGTTCCTGCTTCTGTTCGGCGCCCTGGTCTACCTGACCAAGCGCAAGGTGTGGGAAGCCGTCGCGCACTAGGCCTGTTGATCTTCAGGTGAGGCCGGTCTGCAAACGATGGCTTCCTGCGCTTCCGGTGCTCACGTACTTCAAGTACGCTCCGCTCCGGTTCTCGGAAACCATCGTTTTCGATTCAGCCTGATCTGAATCTCAAAAGGCCTTGGGTCGTTCAGTGCACAACATGGGGCGCCGCGAGGCGCCCTTTCTGCTTTTTGAGTGGATTGCGGCTCCACGTCTCGGCGGTGTCACATGGCCGTCACCACACATCGCGATCCTGCGGCGCTCTCATCAAAGGATCACGCCCATGAAAAGATACGCATCGCTTGCGGCAGGCCTGCTGCTGCTCGTCGTTGGTTCCGCGGCCCGCGCCGAAGACGCAAAACCATTCATCACCAACAAGGATGTCGACCTGACGATGATCCTGCCGCCGCCGCCGGCCAATGATTCGGCTGAGACCAAGGCCGAGCTTGGCGAAGTGCTGACCATGCAGGTCACGCGCACACCCGAGATGGAAGCCCGCGCCATCGCCGACGCCGAGGAAAACGTCTGGCGTTTCGCCGATGTCATGGGGCCGAATTTCAACAAGGACAAGCTGCCGAAATTCAGCGCCTTCTTCGATCGCGTGGTGGAGACCGAAGGCGCCGTCGTCGATCCGGCCAAGGATGTCTGGAAGCGCCCGCGTCCGCACCAGCTCAGCGATCTCGTCAAGCCGGTGGTCAAGCTGTCGAGCTCCGGTTCCTGGCCGTCCGGCCATGCGACCGTCGGCACGATGATGGGCATCATCCTGTCCGACATGGTTCCGGAAAGGCGTGCTGAGATCATGGCGCGCGCGGCCGAGTTCGCCCACAACCGCATCGTCGGCGGCATCCACTATCCGTCCGACGTCGAGATGGGCAAGATTTCCGGCAGCGTCATCGCCGCCGTCCTGCTCAACCGGGATGACTTCAAGGCCGAGTACGATGTGGCCAGGGCGGAGCTTCGTTCCGATCTCGGCATGTAGGATTTGGCCGATAGCCATCCGTTCGAGCGGGGCGCCTTCGGGCGCCCCTTTTTCGTGGCTGCGCCCAACAGGAGGAAAATCGCCTGGTGGTTGCTCCCAGCCCGTAGTCAATTCCTTTGCCGGATGCGCTTGTCTCGGTCGCCACATCGCGCTAGCCGTTGTCGGTCGCGCCGGGTTACGATCGGCCCCGCGCCGCTTCACTTTGTCAGCCGGATCATTCGGAGCCGCTTCATGAAACCTTCTCTCGAAGACACGCTGCTGGCCTCGATCCGTACCATCCCGGACTATCCCAAGCCCGGCATCCTGTTTCGCGACATCACCACGCTGCTCGGCAATGCGCGCGCCTTCCGCCGCGCCATCGACGAGCTGGTGCATCCCTATGCCGGGCAGAAGATCGACAAGATCGCCGGCATCGAAGCGCGCGGCTTCATCCTGGGCGGCGCCGTTGCCCACCAGCTCTCGGCCGGCTTCGTGCCGATCCGCAAGAAGGGCAAGCTGCCTTATGAGACCGTGCGCGTCGCCTATAGCCTGGAATACGGGCTGGACGAGATGGAGATGCACAAGGACGGCGTCGCGCCCGGCGAGAAGGTGATCCTGGTCGACGATCTGATCGCCACCGGCGGCACGGCTGAAGCGGCGGTCAAGCTGCTGCGCCAGATCGGCGCCGACATTCTCGCCGCCTGTTTCGTCATCGACCTGCCGGATTTGGGCGGGCGCGCCAAGCTCGAAGCGCTCGGCGTGCCGGTGCGAACGCTGATTGGGTTCGAGGGGGTTTGAGACCGGTTTGCCGAAGGAAATTGAAAGGTCCAGTGGACCTTTCAAAGATCTCGAACGCCCGGAGCGATAGCGAAGGGCAGGGAGGCAACACGATAACCAGCGCGGGTGCCGCCCTCATCCGCCTTCGGCCACGCCATAAACGGGGCGAAGGAAGAGACTACTCCACCTTCACCAGCACCGCGCTTTCGAACTCCAGCACCTTGCCGCCGGTCGAATCAGTGGCCTCGCAGAGGAGCGCCAGCAACCGCCAGCCGGGGCGGGACGCGATGGGGCGGTGGGACAGCGCCGTGCGCGTGAAGGTGATGGTTTGCCCAGCAAAGACGGGCTTCAGCCACTTCAGGTTCTTGAATCCGGGCGAGGGGCCGAATTCGGGCACCGGGCCGTCCCAGCCTTCGGCGTCCAGGCGGCTCTCCAGGTTCAGCTTCATCCAGGTGGCGGCGGTATGCCAGCCGGAGGCGCAGAGGCCGCCGAGCACGCTCTTCTTCGCGGCCTCTTCGTCGATGTGAAAGATCTGCGGGTCGTATTTGCGGGCGAACGCCTTGATCGCCTCGGGCTCGAATCTGTGCGAGCCCAGCGTCACCGTGGTGCCGATGCGGAAGAATTCGTCGAGCGTCATGCCGCATTCCCCGCGTCGCGCGTCAGGAACATGACGGAGTTCTCGAGCTCGAACACGCTTTCGCCGCGCTGGTTGACCAGTTCGCTGCGCATGGTCACGAAGCCGAGTTGCGGCTTCGATTTCGACAGGCGCCTGGCCAGAACCACCAGGCTGCCCCGCAGCGTATCGCCGGCGAGCACCGGCTTCTTCCATTTGACCTGATCGACTCCCGGTGCGCCCTGGCAGGTGGAGTCCAGCAGGAAGGCATCGCACAGCATGCGCATGAACATGGCGCAGGTGTGCCAGCCTGAAGCCGAGAGGCCGCCCAGGATACTCGCCTTGCCGGCCTCCTCGTCGAGATGCATCGGCTGGGCATCGAACTCGCTGGCGAACTCGATGATTTCGGCCGCACTCACCTCTTTCGTGCCGAGGTCGAACGAGGCGCCCTCGACGAAGTCCTCATAGGCCCATGTCTTGCCGGTCATGGTCTGGCATCCCTGCAGAACGCGCGATCCGCATGGATCGGCGAACCCGGATGCAGGCCGCGGGCGATTTGGTCAAGTCCTTTCTGGTGAGCCAGCCGGCGCGATCGGGCCCGCGGCGGCCGTAGGGGCCAGCCGCGGCGCCTCCGATCGGCTAGCGGGCGTTCGGCAGGATCTGGTGCAGGACGATCGCCCAGACGGCGCCGAAGGCAATGGATGAGCCCAGAATGTACTGCACGATATCGGGCAGCGTCTTGACGAAATCCGGCGGTACCAGCGTGGCGAACAGCGCCATCAGGATGGGCAGGCCGATGACCAGCATGTTACGTTCGGTCAGCGGCGTCCCGCGCACCACCCGAAAACCGTTCATGGCGATGACGACGCAAAGCACTCCGAAGACGCCGCCGATGACCGGCCCCGGGATTGAGGCGATGACCGCCGAAAGCTTGCCGATCAGCCCGAACAGCACCAGGAAGATGCCGGCCGCCCCGAAGGCGGCACGGCTGGCGATGCCGGTGATGGCGATGATGCCGGCGTTGGACGAATAGCCGGTGACCGGCGTGCTGCACAGCAGCGCGCTGATCAGGCAGCCGAGGCCTTCGCCGGTGGCGCCCCGGTCGAGCTGCTCGTCCGAGAGCGGCTTGTCGATGACGGCACCGACCGCGAACCAGGTGCCGGTGGTTTCGGCCAGGACCACGATGTAGACGATCAGCATGGTCAGCGTCGCCGACCAGGAGAAGGTCACGTCGAGATTGAGGAAAGCGATGCGCGGCATGGAAAACCAGGTCGCGGCGGAAACGCCCGTCATGTCGAGCTGGCCCATGAAGGCGGCGGCCACGCTGCCGGCCACAAGCGCGATGATCACGGACAGCAGGCGCAGCCAGGCGCCTTTCGCGCCAAGCGCCATGCCGATCAGCATGCAGCCGACAAGCACCGCCGCGGCGACGAAGGCGAGGACGATGTTGCCGCCGACGGTGGCGGTGCCGTGGACAGCGAAGACGCTCTCCTTCAGTGCCACCGGCATCAGCGCGACGCCGACGACGATGATGATGGCACCGCCGACGATGGGTGGGACGAAGCGGTTGACCAGGCGGTGGAAGAGCTTTGTGGGCGATCCCAGAAGCATGACCAGTATGGCGCCCGGAATGAGTGCGCCGATCACGGCCGACAGGCCCGGCAGGCCGCCGCCGGCGCCAAAGGCAATCGCCAGCACCGCGCCGATCGGGACGAAGGACGGTCCCTGGACGACGGGCAGCCGCATCAGCAACTGCGACTGGATCAGGGTTGCGATGCCTGCCGCCACGAAGGCCGACTGGATGAAGGCGCCGGCGTCGCCGACGCTGAAGGCAAGCACCGACGCGATGATGAACGGCACGATATAGACGTCCATCGCCAGCACGTGCTGGAGGCCGAGCAGGGCGGCCTTGCCCAGGGGCAACGGATCGTCCGGCTGGGCGATCAAACTGATTTCTGGCGCAACGCGTTCCATGATGTCCCCTCTGGAAATCCCCGGCCGATCATGGGATCAGTCGGCGGCAAAGGACAGCGGCGGAAATGTTTGCCAACTGTTTTCTTCTAGGCCACGCATTGGCAGCCCCGCCCACCAGCAGCACCGGAGCGACGATATGACGGCAGATCCTTTCACGCTGCTCGGCACCGCCTTCCATACGCCTGAGCGCGGCAGGCTGGAGGTGCTGGAGGAGCACCTGTTCTGCGTCGACACACAGGGGCGCATCGCCGAGATCCTGGCGCCCGGCCATCCGGAATACACGGCCACGATAAGCGATGCCCGCCGGGCGGGCAGGCTGGTGAAACTGGGCGAGGGGCAGTTCCTGCTGCCGGGGCTCGTCGACCTGCACATCCATGCGCCGCAATGGCCGCAGATGGGCAAGGCGCTGGACGTGCCGCTCGAAGTCTGGCTGCGGAAATATACTTTTCCGCTCGAGGCCCGCTATGCGGATTTGGACTATGCTCGCGCGGTCTATGCTGATCTGGTCGACAATCTGCTCGCCAACGGCACCACCACCGCGCTCTATTTCGCCACCGTCCATGTCGAGGCGAGCGTGGCGCTCGCCGAGACATGTCTTGAGAAAGGCCAGCGTGCCCTGGTCGGAAAGGTGGTGATGGACGACCCCGAACAGTGTCCGCCCTTCTATCGCGATGCCGATGCGGCAAGCGCTGTTTCGGATACCAGGCGCTTCATCGAGGCCGTCATGTCATTGAATCCGGGCGAGAGGCCGCTTGTCCAGCCGGTGATCACGCCGCGCTTCATTCCAAGCTGCACCGACGCGGCCTTGCAGGGGCTGGGCGAACTCGCGGAAGAGTTCGGTTGCCACGTGCAGACCCATTGCTCCGAAAGCGATTGGGCAAAGCAGTTCGTGGAAGCGCGCTTCGGCCAAACGGATGCGGCAAGCCTCGATGGTTTCGGCCTGCTCACCCGTCATACGATCCTGGCGCATTCGAACTTCATCGATGGGCAGGACATGGACCTGATCAAGGAGAAGGGCGCCGGCGTCGCTCATTGCCCGCTGTCCAACGTCTACTTCGCCAATGCAGTGTTTCCGCTTCGCGAGGCGCTCGACCGGCACATGCATGTCGGGCTCGGCACCGATATTTCAGGCGGCTACAGCCCATCGCTGTTCGACGGTTGCCGGAACGCGCTGTCGGCCTCGAGAACATTGCAGAGCGGCGTGCATGCCGGCCTGCCGGCAAAGGAGCGCGGCGCGCCCGGCGAGCCGATCACGCATCAGGAAGCGTTCTGGCTGGCGACTGCGGGAGGCGCGGAAGCGCTCGACCTGCCGACCGGCAGTTTTCGCGTCGGACACGAATTCGACGCGCTGCTGATCGACACCAAAGCGAGCGCCTCGAACATCCATGTCAACGGCGCCGACGATACGCTCGACGACGTCTTTCAGAAGATCGTGCTCAATGCGGCACGGGCCAATATTGCCACTGTTTGGGTCGGAGGCCGGCCGGTGGTCGGCTGTAGCTAAGCTACGCTCACTTGTAGTGGCCTCGCCTGCGCGAATAAACATGGCCCTGTGCCGACGTCGGCAGCGCCTGCGAGCATGGAATACGACAGCCCGTTTTCGTCTTTCGCAACGGGCGCTATACGAGATCGTCAACCGAGACATTGAGGGCGGCGGCGATGCGCTTGATCGTGTCGAAGCTACCGTCGCGGGTGCCTGTCTCGATCTGCGAGAGATAGCCTGCGCTGATCTCAGTCCTTTCAGCGAGGTCGCGAGCCGAAATCCCGCGATGCTCGCGCCAGACGCGGATCTTATTCTCGCCGTCCAGGATGCGGTTGACGACGGCGACCGGAATAAGCTCCTCCTCGCCGGCAGCGATCTTTTGCTTGATCTGATCGTAGGTTTGAATGTCGGCCACGTCCTCCGCCGCTTCAACAAGGCTCTCGTAATCAGCGAGTGGCAGAATAGCCATACGGTCGCCATTCGGCGTGGTAATGATGGTGGGCTTGTTCATGTCCTCAGTCCTCGTAGATGCTACCGCGCGGTCCGATCTCCAGAATGTCCATTACCGTGCCTTCCTGATCGAAGATAATACGGTAGTCCCCGACCCTAAGCCTGAAGCCTGGCCGGCCTTTCAGCCGTTTGACATTTTTCGCCAAGCTGGCCGGTTCGGCTGCATATTGGCCGATTTTAGCAGTGATCAGCCGAGCCGTGTTGGCGGGCATCCGCGCGCAAGCTAGAAATTTGCGTTAGCAAATAATGGGACATGGCTTTCATCGGTCTCCACCGGGTGCTGATCGGGGTAAGGCGACTTATGGTCTTCAATACCCCCGCGAGAACTCTGCGGCAGGGATGGTGCTGTCCGACTGACGGTTGGGTCGCTCCGCCGCGACCTCCTCAGGTATTGAACTTGAACAGCATGATGTCGCCGTCCTGGACGACGTACTCCTTGCCTTCGTCGCGTGCCTTGCCGGCTTCCTTGGCCGCCACTTCGCCGCCCAGCGTGGCGAAGTCGTTGTAGGCGATGGTCTGGGCGCGGATGAAGCCGCGCTCGAAATCGGTGTGGATGACGCCGGCCGCCTGCGGCGCCTTGGCGCCCTTGTGCACGGTCCAGGCGCGCGTCTCCTTCGGCCCAACGGTGAAATAGGTGATGAGCTGCAACAATTCGTAGCCGGCACGGATCACCTTGTTCAGGCCGGGCTCGTCGAGGCCGAGCGAGGACAGGAATTCCATCTCTTCCTCGTCGGAGAGCTGCGCAACCTCGGCTTCGATCGCGGCCGAAATGACGACAGTGCGGGCGCCCTGCGCTGCGGCCATCTGCTCCACGGCCCTGGTGTGCTCGTTGCCGGTGGCCGCGTCCGCCTCGGCGACGTTGCAGACGTAGAGCACGGGATGTGAGGTCAGAAGGTTCAAGCCCTGCAAAATGTGCAGATCTTCCGCCGAGATGCCGTCGAGCAGGATGCGGGTCGGCTTGCCTGCCTGCAGCAGCTCGAGCGCGTCCTCCATCATCGGCAGCACGGTCGTCGCTTCCTTGTCCTTGCTGCCGGCGCGCTTGCGGAACTGGACGATGCGGCGCTCGAGGCTGTCGAGGTCGGCGAGCATCAGCTCGGTCTCGACCGTCTCGGCGTCGGCAACGGGGTCGATGCGGCCCTCGACATGGGTGATGTCGTCATCCTCGAAGCAGCGCAGCACATGCACGATGGCGTCGACCTCGCGGATGTTGGCGAGGAACTGGTTGCCCAGGCCTTCGCCCTTGGAGGCGCCGCGGACCAGGCCGGCGATGTCGACAAAGGAGATGCGGGTCGGGATGATCTCCTTCGACTTGCCGATCGCCGCGATCTTCTGCAGGCGCGGATCGGGCACCGCCACCTCGCCGGTGTTCGGTTCGATGGTGCAGAACGGGTAGTTGGCGGCCTGCGCGGCGGCCGTCCTCGTCAGCGCGTTGAAAAGCGTCGACTTGCCGACATTGGGCAAGCCAACGATGCCGCATTTGAAACCCATTTTTATCCGGTCCTATCGGGAAAAGCGAAATTTGATGAGGCTATGGGCGATAGGGGTTGGGAACGTCAAGTCCCGTGACGCCGCATGCGCCTACGCCTCAGTCCTTGTTGCCGAACAGTTTCTTCAGCATGGCGGCCATGGGGCCGCTTTCCGGCAGCTTGGCGACGGGCTGCTGAGGGCGGGCCTGGCGGACATGACTTTGCTGTTTCGGGCTTTGCTGTTTCGGGCTCGACTGCTTCCGCGCCGGGTTTTCCGGTTCGGCGCCGGTCTTGCCTTGGACGGCAAGGGCGGCCTTGTTCATGAAACCGGATTCGTCGCCCTTGACGATCATCGCCGCATTGTCGGCAATCGCGTCGAGCAGCGGGTCGAGCCAGTCGCGGTCGGCCTTGGCGAAATCACCGAGCACATGATGCTGGACCATTTCCTTGACGCCGGGATGGCCGACGCCGATGCGCACACGGCGGTACGCATTGCCGACATGGCCGTCGATCGAGCGGATGCCGTTGTGGCCGCCGGCGCCGCCGCCGGTCTTGATGCGCAGCTTGCCTTCGGCAAGGTCGATCTCGTCATAGAAGACGGTGAGGGCGGAAAGGTCGAGCTTGTAGAAGCGCAGCGCTTCGCCGACCGACTGGCCGGACAGGTTCATGAAGGTCTGCGGCTTGATCAGGATGATCTTTTCGCCGCCGAGCGTGCCCTCGGAAATCAGGCCCTGGAACTTCTTCGACCAGGGTGAAAAGGAATGGCGGCGGGCGATAGCGTCCGCCGCCATGAAGCCGACATTGTGCCGGTTTTCAGCGTATTTCGCGCCCGGATTGCCGAGGCCGGCAAAGACAAGCGCTGTCTTTTCTGGCATCGTCGCCTCCGGGCGTGAAAAGAGTTACTTCTCTTCGGCGGCGGGAGCCGCTTCGGGAGCCGCGGCCTCAGCTGTCTCTTCCGTCTCCGGCTTCATCGCCGACGAACCGGCAACGGTCGCGATGGTGAAGTCGCGGTCGGAGATGACGGGCTTGACGCCGGCCGGCAGCTTAACCGACGAGATGTGGATCGAATCGCCAATGTCGGCGCCGGTGAGATCGACGGTGATGAATTCCGGGATCGCATTGGCCGGGCAGTGGAACTCGACTTCGTGACGCACGATGTTGAGCACGCCGCCGCGCTTGATACCGGGCGACTTGTCTTCATTGATGAAGTGCACGGGAACATCGACGTTGACTTCGGTGTCCTTGCCGATGCGCAGGAAGTCGACATGGACAGGGAAATCCTTGACCGGGTCGAGCTGGAAGTCCTTCGGCAGGACCTGGATCTTCTTGCCGTCGACATCGATCGTGGCGATCGTGGTCAGGAACCCGCCGCCATGGATCTTGTAGTAGATGTCCTTGTAGGTGAGCGCGATCGCCAGGGGAGGCTGTCTGTCACCGTAAATTACTGCAGGCACTTTACCGTTGCGGCGAACTGCACGGGCGGACCCCTTACCGACCTGTTCGCGCGCTTCGGCCTTGAGCTCGTAAGTATCGTGGCTCATGGCTTTTCCTTTCGCGTGTTATGGAGCGCCTACGGTTGGCAATGTACCAGGCCGTAAACGTCGAAAGCCGCCAGACCTCGATGTCCGAATGCCGGAAACCGCAGCGAGCGGATCTTTGTTCGGGATCACAAGGGGAAGGCAGCCTTCCGCCGCGTTGCCTCCAAGGGTGTCTACGCGGGTGGCGGCTCTATAGCGGAAGGCGGGCAGGCGTGCAAGCGGCGGGTGGGAAGGCCGTTGCTACCGGTCGCCGCTCAACGCGTCGCGCAACGCCTGGACCTGCCGGTTCAGCGTGTCGAGTTCGGCCAGCGTCATGCCCGAGCGTTCGACCAGGGTCGCGTTCAGGCAGCTGCACTGGACGAGCAGCTTGCGGCCGGCCGGTGTCAGGTCGACCTGTACCTGGCGCTCGTCGGTCTGGCTGCGCTGGCGGGTAACCAGGCCGGCCTGCTCCATCCGCTTCACCAGCGGCGTGACCGTGCTCGATTCCAGGGCGAGCCTGTGCGCGATCGTACCGACAGACATGCCGTCGGCCTCGCCCAGCGCGTTGAGCACGAGATATTGCGGATAGGTGATCCCCATCTCGTCCAACATCGGCTTGTAGGTGCGATTGATCGCCATGCTGGTGGCGTAGAGCGTGAAGCAGAGCTGATTGTCCAGCGGGAGAGGCACGGTGGATTCCTTTGCCGATTAAGCGCACGCATTATGTACCACGGAAAAAGATATCGCGATACATATTTCTATGGACAACAACCTCGAGCTGGGTTAGCGATATTGCTATCGCGATATTTTTTATCGCGACAGCAATCAAACGGAGATAGAGATGACCTCGCAGACCAAACCAGGCTCAGGCAGCGGCACGATCACCACCAAGGACGGCACGGAGATCTATTACAAGGACTGGGGAACCGGTCAGCCCATCGTGTTCCATCACGGCTGGCCGCTGAGCAGCGACGATTGGGATGCACAGATGCTGTTCTTCCTGGGCCAAGGCTACCGGGTCATCGCCCACGACCGCCGCGGCCACGGCCGTTCGACGCAGACGGATATCGGCAACGAGATGGACACCTATGCCGCCGATGTGGCTGAACTTGTCGCGCATCTCGACCTCAAGGACGCCATCCATGTCGGCCATTCGACCGGTGGCGGCGAGGTGGCGCGCTATGTCGCCCAGTATGGAGCGGGCGGCCGTGTCGCCAAGGCAGCGTTGCTCGGCGCGGTGCCGCCGATCATGCTCAAGACCCCAGCCAATCCCGGCGGCCTGCCGATCGAGGTCTTCGACGGCTTCCGCTCGGGCGTCGCCGCCAACCGCGCGCAGCTATACGTGGATGTTCCCGCTGGCCCGTTCTACGGGTTCAACCGTCCGGGCGCCGTGGTCTCGCAGGGCGTAATCGACAATTGGTACCGCCAGGGCATGATGGGCGGCACCAAGGCGCATTACGACTGCATCAAGGCCTTCTCGGAGACCGACTTCACCGAAGACCTCCAGAAGATCGACGTGCCGGTGCTGGTCATGCATGGCGACGACGACCAGATCGTTCCCATCGCAGATTCGGCGCTGCTGAGCATCAAGCTGCTCAAGAAGGGCGAGCTCAAGGTCTACAAGGGCTTTCCGCACGGCATGGCGACGACCCACGCCGACATCATCAACGCCGACCTGCTGGCCTTCTTCAAGGCCTGAAGCCCTCCTGCCGGAATGGCAAAAGGCATCCGCCATATGGCGGGTGCCTTTTGCCTGGACACAGATGATTCAAGCGGCCGCTTGCGCCTTCCGGGCTTCCTTCATGTTGGGCAGGAACACCGTCAGCAGCCCCAGGAACGGCAGGTAGGAGCAGATCTGGAAGACGAAGTCGATGCCCTTCATGTCGGCGACGACGCCAAGCACCGCGGCCGCGATGCCGCCGACGCCGAAGGCGAAGCCGAAGAAGATGCCGGCGATCGTGCCGACGCGGCCCGGCACCAACTCCTGCGCGAAGACGACGATGTTGGAGAAGGCCGACGACAGGATGAGGCCGATCAGCACGGTCAGCACCATCGTCCATTCCATGTTGGCGTAGGGCAGCGCCAGGGTGAAGGGCAGGACACCGACGATCGAGAACCAGATCATCGCCTTTTGTCCATAGCGATCGCCGAAGGGACCGCCGAGCAGGATGCCCAGCGCCGAAGAGCCGAGGAAGAGGAACAGCATGACCTGCGACATCTGCACCGAAACGCCGAACTTGTGGATGGAATAGAAGGTGTAGTAGCTGGCCAGGCTGGCGATATAGGCGTTCTTGGTCAGCACCAGCAAGGTCAGCACCGCCAGGGCCCACATCACCTTGCGGCGCGGGAAGGGCGACACGAAGCTTGCCGCCTTGCGATTGCCTTGCGCGGCGCGCAAGCGGCTGTACCAGCCGCCGACCTGCCACAGGATGACGATGCCGATCAGCGAGCCGACGGCGAACCAGGCGATGCTGGTCTGGCCGAAAGGCACGACGATGAAGGCGGCCAGCAAGGGACCCATGGACTGGCCGAAATTGCCGCCGACCTGGAACAGCGACTGCGCCAGGCCAAACCGGCCTCCGGAAGCGAAGCGGGCAATGCGCGAGGATTCCGGATGGAAGATCGCCGAACCGATGCCGATCAGCGAGGCGCCGATCAGCAGCAGGTAGTAGTGCCCGGCATAGGCGAGCACGACCAGGCCGATCAGCGAGGATGCCATGCCCCAGGGCAGCGAGTAGGGCATGGGCCGCTTGTCGGTGACCGCGCCGATGATCGGCTGCAGCAGGGATGCCGTTACCTGGAAGGTGAAGGTCAACAGCCCGATCTGCCAGAAGTCGAGGCCGTAATTGTCTTTCAGAAGCGGATAGATGGCCGATAGCAGCGACTGCATGATGTCGTTGATGGAGTGGCAGAGGCTCACCGCCAGGATAACGGTGAAGGCCGTAGCCTGGGCTGACGCGTGACTGGCGGTCGCAGGCGGCGCGACGCTGGTGGCGGTCGTATCGGTCAAGATAGGCTCCGTAGTCTTTTTGGCGGGTTGTTACCGCAGGCGACGTGGCGGGCGCTTCCCGCAGGCAGCCTTATAGTCCGGTTGCCAGGCGACTTCTTTCGTGGTTTGGTCCAATAGTTTCGCAAGTGGGCCATATCGAATGCCAAAAACCAGGGAAATTTTCGGCGCCGGCCACACCGACCTCGAGCAATTGCACGGGCTGCGCTGGCAGTGGCTCGAGCAGGCGGTCGGGCCGGCGGTGGTGCTGCCGACCGAATATCCGGATGGCTACCACGTGCCGCACCACCACCACAGCCGCAGCCAGTTGCTGCATGCGCTGGTCGGCGTCGTGCTGGTGACGACGCGGCATGGGCGCTGGATGGTGCCGCCGGACCATGCGATGTGGATTCCAGCCGGCATCGAACATTCCGTCGAGATGCTCGGCGACGTCTCGATGCGCTCGGTCTATGTCATACCGCAGGCGATCCCAGGCCTGCCGGAGGGCATGCGCGTCGTCGGCGTCACTGACCTGATGCACAGTCTTATCGTGGAATCCGAGAAGCTGCCGCAAGGCGGCGAACTGGAAGGGCGCGGTGGCCTGATCATGAGCCTGCTGCTGCATGAGATCCCGCAATTGCCGGAGCGGCCGCTCGGCCTGCCGTTCCCGTCGGATCCCAAACTGGCGGCGCTCTGCCGGCGTTTCGTCGCCGCACCCTCACCGCACGCGACCATCGACGAATGGGCCGATACCGTCGGCATGAGCCGGCGCTCCTTCACGCGCGCCTTCCAGCGGCAGACCGGCCTGTCGCTGTCGACATGGCGCCAGCAGGCCTGCCTGTTCGCGGCGCTGCCGAGGTTCGCCGATGGCGAGCCGATCACGCGGGTGGCGCTCGATCTCGGCTATGACAGCGTGCCGGCCTTCATCACCATGTTCAAGCGCATGCTTGGCTCCTCGCCGCGCGGCTATATGCGCGGTGCACGTGACGCCGGCGAAGGCATGCGGCGAGCCCCGGCCCGGTTGGAGGCGCCGACGCCATCGGCCTTGCCGCAGGAATAACTTGGGCCGCAGGGGTAACTTGGGCCGCATGAGCAATTTGGGCCGCAGGGGTAACTTGGGCCGCAGGGATAACTGGTTTTCAGTCGAACAGGCTCGAAACCGATTCCTCGGTCGCTGTGCGCGAAATGGCTTCGCCCATCAGGTCGGCGATCGAGATGACGCGGATGTTGGGCGCGTCGAGCACGCCTTGCGTCGGCTGGATGGAATCGGTGATCACCAGTTCCTGCAGCTTCGAGCCGCTGATGCGAGCGACCGCGCCGCCCGACAGCACGCCGTGGGTGATATAGGCGGTGACGCTGGTGGCGCCGTTGGCCAGCAGTGCGTCGGCGGCATTGCACAGCGTGCCGCCGGAATCGACGATGTCGTCGATCAAAAGGCAATCCTTGCCGGCGACCGCGCCGATGATGTTCATGACTTCCGATTCGCCGGGACGCTCACGGCGCTTGTCGACGATGGCGAGTTGCGCGTCGAAACGCTTGGCAAGCGCACGCGCACGCACCACGCCGCCAATATCGGGCGACACGACGACGACATTGCCGAGTTGCTTGTACTTCGCCTTGACGTCGCGGGCCATCACCGGCACCGAGAACAGATTGTCGGTGGGGATGTCGAAAAAGCCCTGGATCTGGCCGGCATGGAGATCCAGCGTCAAAACCCGGTCGACACCTGCACGGGTGATCATGTTGGCGACCAGCTTGGCAGAGATCGGCGTGCGCCCGGAAGCGCGGCGATCCTGCCTGGCATAGCCGAAATAGGGAATAACCGCGGTGATGCGCTTGGCCGACGAGCGCATGAAGGCGTCGATCATGATGAGCAGTTCCATCAGGTGATCGTTGGTCGGGAACGAGGTCGACTGCAGGATGAAGACATCCTCGCCACGCACGTTTTCCTGGATCTCGACGAAGATTTCCTGGTCGGCGAAGCGCCTGACACTGGCCTTGCCCAGCGGGACGTTGAGATAGCGGGCGACCGCTTCGGCCAGCACCCTGTTGGAATTGCCCGCGAAGAGTTTCATGCACCGTTCCTGGTGGAGGACGGAGAGGCCTGACGGACTCTCCTGCACCTTTTAACCGGGCTTTTAGCGGCCCGCGCGGCTATTGCAAGCGCCGAGATCGTGAATCCGCCGGCTAAGCCTAAGAAAGCTGTTCGGCATCACCGGCTGGCAACACCTCAACTCGCCTTGCCGCTGAGAAAGGCCGCAAACTGGTCGATGGTCTGGTCGGCGATCGCCTGCATGGTGGCTGGCGAGACCGACTTCCAGCTGTCGGCGCCCGCGCTGTCGCCGGAACCGGTGGAAGGCGCCTTCATCTGGCCGTTGATACGGTGCAGCCGGTTGCCGGATGGGTCGTAGACATCCCAGACATAGATGACCGTGGTGTCCTTGCCCTCCGTCATCGCCGAGAAGTAGCCCTTGAGCACATGGGTCGCGGTCTGGTCCTGGCTGCCGGCCAGCGTAATGCCGCGCTGCCTGGCGCGTTTCTGCAGTTCCGCCGTCAGCGGCGTGGCGGCTTCCACCGAAGCGCCGACGATCGGCGCGATCTGCAGCCGGGTCTTCGCCAGGATGGCGGCGGCCTGGGCCGAAGTGATGGGCGCGGGCGCGCCCGCCGTCGTGGTGGCCGTCGCGGCCGTGGATGGCGCCGGGGCGGGAACGGTGGCGGCAGCGCTGCCTTGCGTGGCCGGTGCGGGCTGCGCCGAGGCCGCCGGCGGGGTGATGGCGGAAGGTTCGAGGACGTCCTTTGCGTTGGTGCAGGCGGTCAAAGCCAATGCCACAAGCAATGACACGGTCGTCACATGCGATCGTCTCATTTGCCTTCTAACTCCTTGGCGAAGAACGCCTCCCATTATGGATTCACTGCACGATCAAGTCGAGATCATGGCGGGACAGCGGCTTCGGCTGGGATTCGGTGGTCAGGTAGGTGCGGCCAAGCGTCATCGCCGTCTCGGTCTCGGAGTCCATGATGATCATGTGGGCAAACAGCGTCATGTTCGGCGCGATCGGCTCGGGATTGCCCTGGTAGAACATCGGCATGTCCATCCAGGACGGCGTGAAGCGGGCGCCGACCGAATAGCCGCAGGCGTTCAGCCGGTGCTTGGTCAGCCCGTGTGCTTCCATGGTGCGGGCATGGGCGTCGAACACATCGCCGAAGCTGTTGCCCGGCGTCATCGCCTTTTCGACGGCCAGAAGTGCCGCGCGTGCGGCGTCGAACAGCTCCTGATGGCGCTTGGAGACCTTGCCGGTCAGCACCGTGCGCATCATCGGCGCATGGTAGTGATGGAAGACGCCGGCCCATTCGAGCGTCAACTGGTCGTTCTTGGTGAGCTTGCGGCGTCCGGCCTTGTAGCGGCACAGCAGCGCATCGACGCCGGAGCCGATGATGAACTCGTTGGCCGGATAGTCGCCGCCGCCGGCGAAGATCGCGCCCTGCATGGCGGCCAGGATCAGCGCCTCGTCGCCGCCCTGCTTGATCAGCGGCAGGGCCGCGTCCAGCGCGTCGTCGGAGAGATTGGCTGCCTTTTCGGCCTTGGCGACCTCGGCCGGGCTCTTGAACAGGCGCAGCCGCCCGACGATGCCGGAGGCGTCGGCGATCTGGCCGAAGGTCTGCAACTGCTCGTCCAGGCGGCGGCCATTGTAGGCGGTCAGGCCGTGAGTGTCGTATTCGACGCCGATGCGGGCGCCGAGCAGGTCGAGTTCGTTGAGCAGGTTGCGCAGGTCGACCGCGGGATTGGCGCCGTCGCGGTCGGTCCACAGCACGATGTTGTCGATGATCGAGGTTTGGCGCGCCTGGCGCAGATCGGCCGAGCGGGTCAGCAGCACCATCGAGCCGTCGGCCTTGACCACCAGGCATTGGAAGAAGCAGAAGCCGAACGTGTCGTAGCCGGTGAGCCAGTACATGCTTTCCTGGGCGAACAGCAGGATGGCGTCGAGCTTCTTCTCGGCCATCTCGATCATCAGCCGGTCGCGCCGCGCGTCGAATTCGGATCGTTCAAAATGCAGCGCCATTATACCTTCTCCAAAACGATTGCCGAAACCTGCCGGCCATAATCGGGCTCCCTGCGGTGCGTGGTGCGCCGGTAGGAGTAAAACAGATCTTCCTCGGCATAGGTGCAGCGGCCAAGGCCATTGGCCGTCACACCAGCCTTGGCCAGCCGGTCGATCGTGTAGCGGTTGAGGTCGAACATCGAATGGCCGGCATGGGCCGAAGGCACGAAATACCGGGCATTTTCGCTGTCGGCCTCGACGAAGCGGGCGACGAATTCGGGCCCGACCTCGTAATTTGCAGGGCCGATTGAAGGGCCAAGCACGGCGACGATGTTTTCGCGCCGGGCGCCGAGGCGCTCCATGGCGGCAATGGTGTTTTCGAGCACGCCTGACAAAGCGCCTTTCCAGCCGGCATGCGCCGCGCCGATGATGCGCGCGCCGGCATCCGCGAAAAGAACCGGGCCGCAATCGGCGGTCGAGGCCCCGATGGCGATGCCCGGCCGGTCGGTGACGATGGCGTCGGCCTTTGGCCGTTCGCCGGCAAAGGGTTCCCTGGCGACGATGACGTCGGGCGAATGGACCTGCCAGGCGGTCAGCAGATGATTTGCGGGCACGCCCATCCAGGCGGCGACACGGGCGCGGTTCTCGGTCACCAGTGCCTGGTCGTCATCCGACCCGGTGCCGATGTTGAGGCCCCGGTAGATGCCCGTGGAGACGCCGCCGATGCGGGTGAAATAGCCGTGGCGGATGCCTTGTGCCTGTGCCTTGTCCAGCAGCGGCGACCGAATGGGATCCGGTTTGGTCTGATTGAGCATGCGGGCGTTGTTGTCCGTGTGGGCGGTTTCGTCAAGGAAAAGCGGCCGGCAGTCCGGCGGCTCTTTTACCGGACGGGAGATTGGGAGGGGTAGCGACGAAAAGTCAATCCGCCGTTGCGAAGGGCCTGACGGAGACGTCGCGTGGAACGACGGCGAGGACCTTGAAGAGTTCGCCCATCGCTTGCGGCCCGGCGAGCCGTTCGACGGCATTCGATATGTTGTCGCGTGCCGCCTGGCCGGCATCGGCGCCCAGCTGGCCGGCGCGCTCCAGAATGCCCATGCCCAGCAGGAAATTGCCCTGCGTCGACAGATGGGCATCGAGACCATGCGCGCGCACGATCGCTGCAAGAGCGGCGAAATCGACATGGGACGTAAGGTCTGCTTCGCCAGGATTGGCCAGCACATCTTCGTGATTGTGCCGGCGCAAGGCCTGCAGCGTGTCGCCGACTCCGGGCCGCATATGGCCGTAGTCGAGGAATAGCCCGGCGCCGCCATGAGCCGCGATGCGCTCGGCGATCGCCGCCATCAGGGCGGTGCGGGCGGGCGCGATTTCGACGATCGCGCCTTGCGGCGCATCGGCCGCATCCCTGGGCAGCAGCGTCGGGTCGACCGAGCCGGCGCCGGCGAAGAAGCAAAGATTGTCGGCATCGTCCAGGCCGACCATGCGCTCGCGCCAGTCGGCGCCGGCGCGGATGAACTGGCGGATGGGCACGGCATCGAACAATTCGTTGCCGACGATCAACAGCGGTTGATGGGGCAGGGTCTCGATCGCTTCATGCCAGTCTATCGCGAAGGGTGTCGCTCCAAGCGTCTGCTTCTGGATCTCGGCCAAGCGCGGACTGGTCTCGATTATGGCGAAGGCGGCGCCGTTGGCCAAGGCCGGATCGAGCCGCGACAAGGTGCGCAGCATGTCTTTCATCAGCGTGCCACGGCCGGGGCCGATCTCTGCGACGGTGACCGGCATCGGCCGGCCGATCGCTGCCCAAGCCTGGTAAAGCCAAACGGCGACGAGTTCGCCGAACATCTGGCTGATCTCCGGCGCGGTGATGAAGTCGCCGGCCGCGCCGAACGGCTCGCGTGTGGTGTAATAGCCATCGCGCGGATCGAACAGGCACAGCGCCATGTATTCGTTGATGGGCATCGGACCGACCGCCTCGATCAGGTCGACGATACGAGCCTTCAGCCGCGTCATGTTGCCTGCGGCTGCGTTTGCGTCACCGGCTTGGCGGTCGCCATGGCCCAGATGCCGGCCAGCACCATCGGCGTCGACAGGATCATGCCCATGGTCAGCCAGTTGGTGCCGAGGAGATAGCCGAGCTGCTGGTCGGGTTCGCGGAAGAATTCCACGAAAATTCGTGACAGGCCGTAGCCGCAGATGAAGGCGCCGCCGACAAAGCGCGGTGTCTTCAGCTTGAGGCGCGAATGGGTAAGGATGCGCAGCACGACAAACAGCACCAGCCCTTCGAGCAAGGCCTCGTAGAGCTGGCTCGGATGGCGGGTGAACGGACCGCCGTTGGGGAATTCGATCGCCCAGGGCACATCGGTGGGCCGCCCCCAGAGCTCGGAATTAATGAAGTTGGCGACGCGCACGAGACCGAGACCGACCGGCACGCCAGCTGCCACGACATCGAACAGCGACCAGGTGCGGATGCCGCGCTTCATGGAAAACAGCGTCATGGCGAGGATGACGCCGAGCAGGCCGCCATGGAAGGACATGCCGCCTTGCCAGACAGCGAAGATGTCGAGCGGATGGGCGATGTAGCGCGCCAGGTCGTAGAACAGGACATAGCCGGTGCGGCCGCCCAGAACCACGCCAATGGCCGCCCAGACGATGAAATCGTCGAGATCCTCAGGCTTCATCGGCAGGACGCCGTCGGGCCAGAGTTTAGGATTGGCGGCGAGCCGCTTGGCATACCACCAGGCAAACAGGATGCCGACGATGTAACCGATGCCGTACCAATGCACCGCCAGCGGCCCGATCTGGACGAGGATCGGATTGATATTGGGAAAAGGCAGCGAAGCCAGCGGCAGCAGGAAATATTCGTTCAACGGGGAGCTCTCGATTGCGATCGGCGCGGACCATGCGGCAGGGTTTTGGCAGGGTCAAGGCAAGGTCACGGGGGTCAATGGTCCGGGAACAGATTCGGATCCGGGAACAGATTCGCTTCCAGTTCCGTCGCCGTGGTGGCGTGCTTACCCCCTGGGCTTGGCGGCCACCACTTCGCGCAAGGCGTCGTTGATCCTGTCCTGCCAGCCGGGACCATCTTCCTGGAAATGATCGAGCACGGCCCGGTCGATCCTGATCGAGACCAGCTCGCGGACATTCGGTGCGGTGGAGGGTTCGCGAGGCGGGGCCGCTGCCGGTTTCTTGACCGGCTTGAAAACAGCTTCGGCGGCTTCCATCGGATTTGTCGGTCTGCGCGGGGGCGTTGCCATTGGTTGTCCTGATTGAAACGTGCGTGAAGGGAGACGAGGGCCTTACAATAGGCGACTTGCCACCATCAAGTACAGCTTCGGAGCCGTTCGAGAGGCTCCTGCAGGACCCGCGCCCATCATGCGGGCCGTGCGCCATAGCAGCGCGGAGGCCGCATCGGGTCCCAACGTTCTTGCATTCCTGGCGCCACGTCACTAATTCAAATCAAGCAAGCGAGGATTTGCCATGTCGACCGGACCGAACCGCATTCTCGATGAATTCGCCAAGCTGATGACCGATGCCGCCGGTGCCGCTCAAGGCGTGCGGCGCGAGGTGGAGACGGCCTTCAAGGGCCAGGCGGAACGCATCCTCAACTCCATGGATGTCGTGCAGCGCGAGGAGTTCGAGGCCGCGCGCGAGATGGCCGCCAAGGCGAGGGAAGAAAACGGCAGGCTCGCCTCGCGCATCGAGACGCTCGAGGCCAGGATCGCCGAGCTGACCAGTCAGGCCACACCTGCGGCGCCGGCGAAGCCCAAGCCGAAAAAATAATTCGTTAAACTTTTCCACAAAGCACCAGCCTGAAAATCGCTTTGCCGTGAATCGCTTACCGGCATTGCGTGACTCTTTGTGACAGGCACCTTTCCACATGCGAATGACGCAGTGCGAAAAATTGGGCTGTTCACGCGACTCCCGATCAATAGACTGAATTTGTTGCATGATTCGGAGCAGGGTCATGCAACCGGGCGGTGGGGTTCGGTCTGGGGTCTTTGCGTTGATAAGTCCCGGCCGTCCGAGTTCTAGACAAGATTGTTCGTCGTGTGTGCCCCGCGGAGCGTGTGGCGCTCCCCCTGAACACAGGAAGCATTCCATGGAACTTCTCGAACTCGAATTTTCCCGCGAAATCCATCCGGTGGATGTGATCGAGCAGGTGGCCCACAACAATGACTGGTCCTTCGAACGGGCCGGCGATGACGAAATCTCGATCTCGGTTGCCGGCAGCTGGACCGACTACCACGTCTCCTTCTCATGGATGGAGGATTTCGAGGCGCTGCACCTTGCCTGCGCCTTCGACATCAAGGTGCCGGAAGCCCGCACGCTGGAAGTGATGCGGCTGTTGTCGCTGATCAACGAACAGATGCTGTTCGGCCATTTCGACCTCTGGGAGCAGGAAGGCGCGATCATGTTCCGCCAGTCGCTGCTGCTCGCTGGCGGGGTCGAACCCTCGAGCCAGCAGGTCGAGGTGCTTTTGTCCTCGGCGCTGGAAGCCTGCGAATGCTATTTCCAGGCTTTCCAGTTCGTCGTCTGGTCGGGAACCTCGGCCAAGGACGCGCTGGCCGGCGTGCTGTTCGAGACCTTCGGCAACGCCTGAGCAGAAGCGTTCGACATGAGTTCAAACAACGAGCGCAAGCCTGAAATCAGCTTCGCCGATTTCGATCGTGTCGACATCCGTGCCGGCACGATCGTCGAGGCCGAACCGTTTCCGGAGGCGCGCAAGCCGGCCTTCAAGCTGAAGATCGATTTCGGGCCTGGGATCGGAGTGAAGAAGTCCTCGGCGCAGATCACCAAATACTATTCGCCCGAGACCTTGGTCGGCCGACAGGTGTTCGCGGTGGTCAATTTCCCGCCGCGCCAGATCGGCCCGTTCATGTCGGAAGTGCTGACGCTCGGCTTTCCCGATGAAGAGGGCGCCGTGGTGTTGGGCGCCATCGAGCGCAGGGTGCCGGATGGCGGCAGGCTGTTCTAGGCTTTCCGAGGTCAAACAGAATACCGCCTCGTTCCTTGGCGTCCCCGCCGGCCTGTCGGATCAGGCCGCCAGCTTGCGCGTCGTTCCCAGTGCTTCCCCGACCGCGTCGAGAAACATTTCCGCGCAGGCCTTCCAACTGTAGCGCATGGCGCGCTCGCGGGCCTGGTCGCGGCTGACGTCGAGCGCGGCCAGCGCGGCCTCGCGCAAATCGGTGGAAACAGCACCGCCGACACCATCACCAACGATGTCGATCGGCCCGGTCACCGGGTAGGCGGCGACCGGCGTGCCGCTGGCCAGCGCCTCGATGATGACGTTACCGAAAGTGTCGGTGCGGCTGGGAAAGACGAAGACGTCGGCGGAGGCGTAGATTTCGGCCAGTTCGTCATTGGGGCGATGGCCGAGGAAATACGCCTTCGGATATTTCGCCTTCAGCTTGGCAAGCTCGGGCCCTTCACCGACGATCACCTTGCTGCCGGGCAGGTCTAGGTCGAGGAAGGCCGACAGGTTCTTTTCGATGGCGACGCGGCCGACACAGAGGAAGACCGGGCTGGGGAAGCCGAGGTTCTTGCGCTTATCGGGCCGGAAATGCTCGGTGTCGACGCCACGCGTCCAGGGCCTCAGCTTGTTGAAGCCGCGCGCCGTGAGATCGTCGGCGAGCGACTGGGTGGCGACCAGCGTGCCCTGGCCCGAATTGTGGAAATCGCGCAGCCAGCGATAGGCCCAGCTCTCCGGCACCGGCAGGCGGGCGCTGAGATATTCGGGAAAGCGGGTGTGGTAGCTGGTGGTGAACGGCCGGCCGGCATTGCGGCAATGGCGCCGCGCCATGATGCCAAGCGGTCCTTCGGTGACGATGTGGATGTGATCGGCCTTGTAGCCGTCGATCAGGCGCGCGACATGGCCGGGCGTGGTCAGCGCCAGGCGGATGTCGGGGTAGGTCGGCAGGGGCAGGGTGCGAAAGATGTTCGGGGTCAGGAACTCGACCGCGACGTCGAAGGATTTCAGGGTCTCGGTGAGCCGCTCCAGCGTGTGGACGACGCCGTTGATCTGCGGGCGCCAGGCGTCGGTGACCATCACTATGCGCATGGCGGCCCTTTGCTCCGGAGGTCGGCGGTTGCCTTGAAACGATGCCGGAACGGCGACCATGCGGCCGCCCTCGCTTCGCTCCAGCGCACCCTGACGGGTACGGGATCGAAGTGAGGCGGCAAGGACGAATCAAGTGCGGTCGCGCGCTTCATGCGCGCTCTTGACCATGGTTTCATGACGGGCGGATGAAGCAGACCGTGATCCCGAAAAGTCGAAAGCGGTTTTCAGGCAAGATCATGCCAAATAGAAATCAGGCCGGAACCTTGATCACCGCGCGCAGGCCACCCATCGGGCTGTCGTCGAGCGTGATGTCGCCGCCGTGGCTGCGGGCGATGTCGCGGGCGATCGACAGACCGAGCCCGGTGCCGCTGGCGTCGAGGTTACGGGCTTCGTCGAGCCGCACGAAGGGCTTGAACACGTCTTCGCGCCTGTCGGCCGGAATGCCTGGCCCATTATCGTCGACGGTGACGAGAAGCGAGCCGCGGCCGTGGTCGGCGGTGACCTCAACGGTGCGGGCATAGCGGAAGGCATTGCCGATGACGTTGGACAGCAGCCGCGCGAAGGCGTTCGGCCTGACATGCACGGTCGGATCGCCGGAAAGCGTCGTCGACAGCCTGCATTTGCGCAAGTTCGCTTCTTCGCCAAGCTTCTGGAAATAGGCTTCCAGATCGAAACGTCCCGGGTCCTCCGAGGCCTCGCCCTTGGCAAAGGCGAGATAGCCTTCCAGCATCGACTGCATGTCCTCGATGTCCTGGTCGAGCGCCGCCTTGGTCTCGGCCTTGCCGCCGGCCAACGCCAGCTGCAGCTTGAAGCGAGTAAGGATGGTCCTGAGATCATGGCTGACACCGGTCAGCATGGCCGTGCGCTGCTCGATCTGGCGCTCGATGCGCTCGCGCATCTGGATGAAGGCAAAGCCGGCGCGGCGCACCTCTTCGGCCCCGCGCGGGCGGAAATCGCGCGGCATCGGCCGGCCCTTGCCGAAGCTTTCGGCGGCCTCGGCAAGCGCCAGGATCGGCCGGATCTGGTTGCGCAGGAAGGGGATGGCGATCATCAGGAGCACCAGCGAGGTGCCGACCATCCAGATCAGGAAAATGTGGGTGTTGGAGGCATAGGCCTGGCTGCGGCGCACGAAGACGCGCAGCACCTTGTTCTCGAGCTGGACGCGCACTTCGATGATGTTGGAATTGCCGACAGTGTCGATCCAGAAGGGGCGGTTGATCTGCCGAGTGATTTCGGCGGAGAGAACATCGTCGAGGATAGAGAAGAACGGCTTTGGACCGGGCGGCGGCAGCGGATCGGGCGGCAGGAGATCGACCTTCAGCTGCATGCGATCCTGCGCGATGCGGATGATGTTGGCGTAGTCGGCGTCGTGCGGATAAGTCTCGATCATGTCGATGATGGCGGCGATGTCGCGCACGGTGGCCTGCGACAGGCGTTGCGTCACGGTTGCCCAGTGGCGCTCCATGAAATCGAAGGCGACAACCGACTGCAAAAGGATCATCGGCGCGATGACGATGATCAGCGAGCGCGCATAGAGGCGCTTGGGCATGTAAAGCGAAACCAGGCGCCAGAACCGGTTCCAGATGCGCGGCACCGCCTTGAGCGACCGTGTGGCGCGTGCACTCAAACCGTCATTGTCCGGCTGTTCCAGTTCCGTGGTCGCCATTGGCTCTTTTCATCCGTCGGCGGTATTGGGTCGGGATGACGTTTGGCTGAATCGTCATCCTGATCCAACTCTTTGTTGGAGCATGATCTTTTCCGAAAACCGGTTCCCACTTTTCGGGACCATGCACTTGGGCCGCCGCCGGCATTCTATTCCACGCTGAGCCGATACCCAATACCGCGCACGGTCTGCAGCCAGACCGGATTGGACGGATCGCGCTCGATCTTGCGGCGCAGCCGGTTGATCTGGACGTCGATGGTGCGCTCGCCGACTTCCGAATCGTCGCCGACGAGTTCGTGGCGGGGGATGGTTTCGCCGGCGCGCGCGGCGAAGATCGCCAGGATCTCCTGTTCGCGGTCGGTCAGCTTCAGCGCCTCGCCGCCGCGCTTCAGTTCGCGCCTGGCGATCTGGAAGGTGTAGGGGCCGAACACCAGCTGCTCGACCTTGGGCGTCGCCGCCGGGCCGCCACGGCGCAGGATGTTGTTGATGCGCAGGATCAGCTCGCGCGGGTCGAAGGGTTTTGGCAGGTAGTCGTCGGCGCCGGCTTCGAGCCCCGAGATGCGGCTGTCGGTCTCCGACAAGGCCGTCAGCATCAGGATCGGCACGTTCTTCTCGGCGCGCAGCGCCTTGGTGAGATCGACGCCACTTTCTCCCGGCATCATCACGTCGAGCACGAGCAGGTCGAAATCGAGGCCGGCGAGCTTGCGGCGGGCCTCGCCGGCATTGCCGGCGACGGTGACGCGAAAGCCGTTTTCGGTCAGATACTGCTTGAGAAGATTGCGAATGCGGGTGTCGTCGTCGACCACGAGCAGATGTGGTGCGTCGTCATCCGGTGCGGCCGCGGTGTCGACCCTCTCAGTGCTCTCCATGGCTTTTCCCTGACATTTTTGCGGACCCAACGTCGATCTGAGCTCTCAGTTCCGGATTGACCATTGCTTCGAGGAAGCGTTCCACCAAGGTCCGTTCGGTGGCGCCGGAATCTTCCAATGCAGCACGGATGCGGCGTGACTGTGGCCGCGCCAGCGCCAGCGCCAGCGCACGGCCCTTGGCCGTCGGATAGAGTTCGCGCTGGCGACGGTCGCGCGGGCCCTGCAACTGCACGACGTGATCGGTGTCGATCAATTGCTTCAGCACACGCGCCAGGCTCTGCTTGGTTATCTTCAGCACGTCGAGCAATTCGGCGACGGTCAGGCCCGGCCGGCGGTTGACGAAATGCAGCACGCGGTGGTGGGCGCGGCCGAAGCCGTAGTCGGCCAGGATCTGATCGGGATCGGAAGTGAAGTCGCGATAGGCGAAGAAGAAGAGTTCGATGATGGCGAAGTCGATGCCGTCCTCGCTGGTGATCGCGGTCCTGATCGGTTTTCCGGCAGCTGGGCTTTTATCCGTCATCATTTCTCCATGGGAACGGGAGATTATGTCAGTACTATTGACGTAATTTCCCTGCAATGGTAATTTTTGACAAGCTTTTGAGCGGATTGCGAACGAAAAGGCGAGGCAAGCCGGTTTTTCCGGAACTTCCTGAGTTTGCCAGGGCGCGATTATCCGCTTACGCTTCCAGACACCGGCCGGCGTCTCCAACCACATGGCGCTGCCAAAAGAACACGCAACGACGCTAGGATATGCGGGTCGCGACCCGCGGGAGGTTACCATGGCATCCGTTCCCTTCGATCAACTGGACGGCTTCATCTGGATGAATGGCGCGTTCGTCCCGTGGGGGGACGCCAAGATTCATGTGCTGACCCACGGCCTGCATTACGCCAGCGCGGTCTTCGAGGGTGAGCGCGCCTATGGCGGCGAGATCTTCAAGCTCAACGAGCATACGGAACGCCTGCATGAATCGGCACGCCTGCTCGGCTTCAAGATTCCCTATTCGGTGGCCGAGCTCAACGACGCGTCGACCACGCTCCTGAAGAAGCAGGGCTTCCAGGACGCCTATGTCAGGCCGATCGCCTGGCGCGGCAGCGAGCAGATGGGCGTTTCGGCGCAAAACAACCGCATCAACGTCGCCATCGCCATTTGGCAATGGCCGAGCTATTTCGACCCGGCGCAGAAGCTGAAGGGCATCCGTCTCGATGTGGCGGAATGGCGCCGGCCCGATCCGCGCACGGCGCCGTCGCGGTCGAAGGCCGCCGGCCTCTACATGATCTGCACCATGTCCAAGCATGCCGCCGAGGCCAAGGGCTATGCCGACGCCATGATGCTCGACTGGCGGGGCCAGGTCGCCGAAGCGACGGGCGCCAACATCTTCTTCGTCAAGGACGGCAAGATCCACACGCCCAAGCCCGATTGCTTCCTCGACGGCATTACCCGCCGCACGGTCATTGGACTCGCCAAGGATCGCGGCCTGGAGATCATCGAACGCGCCATCCTGCCGGAAGAACTGGAAGGGTTCGAGCAGTGCTTCCTGACCGGAACGGCAGCGGAAGTAACCCCGGTTTCGGAGATCGGCCCTTACCGATTCGAAGTCGGCGAGATCGCCAAGAATCTCATGAACGACTATTCTATCGCCGTTCAACCCAAGCATGCTATCGCCGCAGAATAACGATAGTCACAGCTTTTCGCGCAAGCAGGGGCGGTTTTCGGGCCGCCCCTTTTATTTCAGCGTTTCTGCATTTGACTTTCCTCCAATTCGGCGTCTCATGATGGTGTCGGCCCGGGAGGCTGGCAGCTATGGAGGGACTAATCATATGGACATGAACACGCTTCTTCCGATCATCATTCAGATCATCACAGGCATCATTGGTGGTCAGGCGGTCGGCGCGGCGATCAAGACGGCGGCAATGGGTCAGCTTCCCAAAATCCTGGGCGGAGCCATCGGCGGTGTCGGCGGCGCGGCGATCCTCGGCAGCCTGCTTGGCGGCGGTGCGATCAGTCCTGACGCGGCCGCGGCGGCGACCAGCGGCCTGGGCAGCGCGCTCAACCTGCAGAACATCGTCGGTGGCGCCGGCGGTGGCGCGATCCTGACCGGCATTCTCGGCGCGGTCATGGGCGCCATGAAGAAATAAGCCTGCCGATCTCGGGCTTCGCAGAATGGGCGGCTTCGGCCGCCCATTCCTTTGGAGACGCACTGTTTGGCCTTCCGGCTGTGGACGGTTTTGAGCGATGCCTCTACATGATCGCTGACACAGCGAAAGGACGATCATGGGTGAGCTCAATGCCGGCATCGTGCCGGTCACACCGTTCCAGCAGAACTGCACCATCCTGTTCGACATGGAGGACAAGCATGGCGTCGTCGTGGATCCGGGCGGCGACATCGACAAGGTGCTGGCAACGTTGAAGGACAACGCGATCGCGGCCGAGGCGATCTGGATCACGCACGGTCATATCGATCATGCCGGCGGCGCCATGGAACTGAAGGAAGCACTCGGCGTCGAGATCATCGGCCCGCATGAAGCCGACAAGATGCTGCTCGACAATCTGGAAAACCAGGGCAGGCGCTACGGCATCGGCGGTGTGCGAAACTGCGTGCCCGATCGGTTCCTCGCCGAAGGCGAGACGGTGTCGTTCGGCGGCCATGTGTTCGAGGTGCTGCATTGCCCCGGCCACGCACCGGGCCATGTCGTCTATTATAACCGCGCCGCCAAATTCGCCCATGTCGGCGATGTTCTGTTTCGTGGTTCGGTCGGCCGCACCGACCTGCCCGGCGGCGACCATGCGGCCCTCATCGCCTCGATCAAGAACAAGCTGTTGCCGCTCGGCGACGACATCGGCTTCATCTGCGGCCATGGCCCCGGCGGGCGTTTTGGCGAGGAACGGCGAACCAACCCGTTTTTGACCTGAATGAGATGAGGGCCGCCGCCGGAAGCCCAACAAACCGACAACAAAAAAGCGCTGGCCTTGCGGTCAGCGCTTTTTTGTTTGGGGCAGGGAAGCCTCAGTTGGCGGTGCAGAAATGCTGTTCACCGTCGCTGCCGGTGAAGGTGCCGGTACGGGAATTGAAGGTGCGGTAGCGGTCCGAGCAGTACTCGTACCAGCCGCGCGTCCACGGTTCGGCGTAACGGTCGGCATAGACCACCTGCGGTTCCGCGTAGTAGCGGCGGACCGGGGCAGGGCGCACCCGCACGTCACGATCGTAGTAACCGTCATCGTAATAACGGTCGGAATCGGGCGGTGGCCGGTCATTGGCCAATGCGCCACCGATCAATGCGCCGGCGGCAAGGCCGAGAACGCCGGCTGCCACGGCATCGCCATGGCCATGGCCGTGATGGTGCCAACGGCGCCAGTCATCGGCATTGGCCGCCGAGAAGGTCCCCAGCGTGGTGGCGACCACGGCTGCGGACAGCACGGCTGTCTTGAAAATGCGGTTCATCTTGGTCTCCTTCGTACCGGACCGTGCAGTTTCTTGCAGGGGATGCAGTCCGGCTTTACGAATGACTAATATGGGACCGTGGCTGAACGGGGGCTGAACGAAAATTTGGCCGCACGCATTCTTTCACCGCTTCAAAACCGCACCTTTCGGCGCGGACCTGACTGTCGGAGCCGGTCCGAAGCCGGCTCAGCCGACCGACAGGTTGACGGCCTTGGGTCCCTTGCCGCGCTTGTCCGGCTCGGTGTCGAATGTCACTTTCTGCCCATCTTCGAGACCGGGGAGACCCGACGCCTGCACGGCCGAAATATGGACGAAGACATCCTTCGCGCCATCATCCGGTGTGATGAAGCCGAAGCCCTTGGCATGGTTGAAGAATTTGACGGTGCCGGTCTGCGGCATGGGAAGCTCCTTTGATCCCATAAACTCCAGTCTCGGGCCGGCAAATGCCCGAATGCAAATTTGTCCTTTATTTTAGCGCTATCGGCAAGAGAAAGTTTTGCTGGCACTTAAAGCACGTCGCTTTAAGTGCTTGTTTTGATGCGCGTCATTGGCCCGGACCCGGGATGAACTTCCGGATGAGATGAGTCTGCGCTGCGCGGCGGACATGAAAAAGGCGCGGCGAAAACCGCCGCGCCTTTCAAAAATCCGTCTGCCTGCCCAGGTGCTGGTCAAGCTCCTCGTTCGCCCATCCGCCTGGGATGCGCGCGCGCCGATCGCTCAGGCTGCGCGCAGGTTGACCGCCTTCGGGCCCTTGCCCATGCGGTCCGGCTCGACGTCGAAAGTGACCTTCTGGCCATCGACGAGCGTGCGCAGGCCCGAGGCCTCGATCGCTGAAATGTGGACGAACACGTCCTTGGCGCCGCCGTCGGGCGTGATGAAACCGAAGCCTTTGGTCGCATTGAAGAATTTAACGGTGCCGGTCTGGGCCATTGGGGAAACTCCTTCACCCGTTCAGTCTTGGTGGTCCTGCCCGCCACCTGGCGTCGAGGGCAGTTCCTGGTGGTTGCTTTCGGCAGTCATGCATTGGCGCATGGTCAAACCCCCCGCCGAAAAACGGGGCCGTCAGAGATTCACAGTATCGGGGAAAGGTCGTCCAAAACGTTCCGCTCTCCGGGTCGCAAATGCCCGAACACAGAATTTATCGCACGGAAACGTGAAGGTTGCAAGATAGCGCCGCGGGCCGCCGCCCTTGGCGCATCCCGACGCAAAAATCGACCGATCAAAGCGTCGACCGGCCGCAAATAGGCTTCGTTGGCGGAAGGGTCATCGGCCCACAGCACCGGTCATGGATGGGCCAGGAGCGACGATTGCCGGGGACGCGGCTGGGCCCCATCGGTTCGGGTGTCGTTCTCCTACAGAAGCCGCAAACAAGGGTTGCAATTGGCGGTGGAATGACGACGATCACGCCATTGGGTGACTGATCCAAATCTTGTTTTGATCGATATCATCATCAACGAACCGCCACGCAGTCTTGGGCGGTACGGACCGGGACGGGGATCGAGGGAGAGACGATCATGAGGTTTCTTGCGGCGATCTTTTCACGGCAGGTTTTTGCCGTCCTTTTCCTGTCGGCAATTCTTGCCGCCTGCACGGTCGTCGTCGATGACGGACCTGGGCCGCGACCGCGTCCGCCGCGCCCTGAACCGCAATTCTGCACCAAGCAATACGAGCCGGTCTGCGCCCGGCGCGGCGGAGATCGCCAGACCTTCGCCAATGCCTGTCTGGCCGATCGGGCGGGTTATCGCATCGTGCGTGACGGCGCCTGTCACGGCGGTGATGGCGGTGGCGGCGGTGGCGAGCAGACGTTCTGCACCCGCGAATATGCTCCGGTGTGCGCCCGCCGGCATGGAGAGATGCGCACCTTCCCCAACGCCTGCGAGGCGCGGGCCTCGGACTACCGCATCGTCGGCGAGGGGCCGTGCTGAGATTCTGCCGTCTCCCGCATGAGGGGGAGGCCATTATTTGTCCACGCCAACATAAGCTTTGCTCTTGAGCAGGCCGGCCAGATGAGCAGCGTTTGAGGCCGCCATTTCGATGGCTTCGGTAACCTTGGCGGGGGTTTTCGGCAGGTCGACGTAATTGACGTCATGCATGGCTTCACCGACCCAGTAGACGCCGCCATTGGCGGGAATGGTGAAGCCGACATCGTTCAGCGCCTGGAAGCACTCCGCATGGCAATGATGCGCGCCGTCCTCGTTGCCGACGATCGCCACCAGGGCCACCTTGCCGGCGGCCGGCATGCGGCCCTTGTCGTCGGTCTCCTCGAGAAAGGCGTCCATCCGCTCCATGACGCGCTTGGCGACGCTCGATGGCTGGCCCAACCAGATCGGCAAGCCGAGAATAAAGATATCGGCGGCCAGGATCTTTTCGCGCAGGCCAGGCCAGTCGTCGCCCCTGCCCATGTCGGAGAGCACGCCAGGCTTGATGTCATGATCAAGCGTGCGCACGACCTCGCCTTCCACGCCATGCGGTTTGAGCGCCGCGAGCAGATCGGCGATGATCTTGTCGGTGGACGATTTTTCCTTGTCGCTGGATGCTTTCAGCGAACAGTTGAGGGCAAAGGCGGTGAGGGACATCGCAAAACTCCTGCATCTGGTGTGCAGGCTCAACGCCGCGAGGCGTTTGCGGTTGCGCGGTGTGTCGGCTGGCCTCCGCTCAGCTGGCCGGATTGTCGGCCAGTTCGAGATTGTCTTCCGTGGTGACCCGTTCGTGGGTCTCCTGGTCGCTGCGGATGCGGTATTGCGGGGAACCGTCCTTGACCGGCAGCCTGCTCTTGATCTCGAACAGTTCCGCGGCCTTGTTGACCAAGCCGGTCCGGCTTTTCATCCGCACGGTCTGGCCGATGGCGAAGAGATGCGAGGGGGTGTCGGTGCGCGGTCGCGCATTCTGTTGAAAACGGATCATGCTGCATTCTCCCGGTCGCGCACCAGCGCGGTTTCGAGGTCCAGGTGGTCGATGGCGACGAGCTGGCTGGTGAGCGGGTTGTTCACCGCCTTTGCCGGCAGATGGATGAAGGTGGCGACGCGGCGCCAGGCAAGCCGCGACATGCCCTCGATCAACTCCTCGTCGTGATCGATGTCGTAGTCGCCGGCCGGCAGTTGTCCTTCCAGGCCACCGAGCATGAATGGCGCGGTGAAATGGGCGATGGAACGGGTGGTGCGGTCGGGCATTATCCTGGCCTTTTGGGATGAGATTGGCGGGTCGAGAACCTCTGACGCCGCGAGATGCCAATTCTGGCCCAAACCATATGTGATATATAGCCCAAATCGGCGCTCTATTCAAGAATAATAACGGAATTCCTTGCTTCGATTTGAAAAATAGACGGATATAAATTTTGGAATAAATCTGCTATGTCTGCGGATATCTTCGAAAATTTCTTCGGGATGTGCCGAGTTTTCCTCGACGCTTATGTTTTTATTTTTTTCAAAAGGGATAAAGCCATGGATTCAATCAGAACTTCGAAAGGGAAGAGCATGGCGATCAATCCGATCGTCAGGCCAATCGCCACGTACCCCATTGGCGCTGCCGGAAAGCCGATGGCCGTCCAGTCGGCGCGGCTGACCATCAGAAGCGACGAGGCGGCAAGGCGAACGATCTCCGATACCGATGGGACTGTGAGGCGGGCCAGGCAGGTCGCAGAGACCAATCGCCTGATTTGATCGCTTTCGCCGCGACGTGAGGCGCAGAATCAAGCAAAGCCTTGAACCTGTAACGCCGATGGCCTAGATCGCGGCAGGCGCACGAACACGGTAGGTGTCCCATCAACAGAGATCAGAGAAGAGCGGCGGGTGCGGGAACCAGGCCTGGCGCGGCCAAGTCTGGAGGGGGAGGACAGCCGCCGCTAGGTCTCGACCAGTATGTGCAGCAGGCACTGCAACTGCACCAGGCCGGGCGCCGGCAGGAAGCCGAGGCGATCTACCGCCAGGTGCTGACGCGTCAGCCCAAACACCCGGCCGCTGCGCATTTCCTGGGTTTGCTGCTGCACCAGACGGGGCGCAGCGAAGAAGGCATGGATTTCCTCGAACAGTCGGTTCAGCTGCAGCCGACCAATCCCGACTTCCTCAACAATCTCGGCACGGTGATGCGCGATCTGGGGCGTGTCGCGGCGGCGATCGATTTCTTCCGCGGCGCGGTGGACCTGCGGCCGGAGCAGCTCGCGGCGCGCGACAATCTCGGCTCGTCGCTGAAGCAGATCGGCCGGTTCGACGAGGCCGAGGACATCTATCGCGGCACGGTGCAGCGCAATCCATTCCACGTGCGCGCCCGTATCGGGCTTGCCGAAACCCTGCAGGAAGCCGGACGCCTCGACGAGGCGCTGGCTGTCTTCCAGGAGGCACTGACCATCCGGCCTAGGGATGCCGACCTGCTGCACGGACTGGGTGTCGGGCTGATGGAAAAGGGCAAGCTCGACGAGGCGACCGGCCTGTTCCGGCAGGCGTTGGCGATCCAGCCCGGCATGGCCCGCGCGTGGCTGATGCTGATGCAGGTCAAGCGCCAGAAGGAGCGCGATGCCGAAATGGCTGGCATGGAGGCGCAGCACGCCAAGGCGCCTCAGGACAGCCTGGCACGCATGCAGCTGTCGTTTGGCCTCGGCAAGGCCAATGACGATCTCAAGGATTATGGCAGGGCCTTCGACTATTTCGCCGAGGGCAATGCCATCCGCCGCAAGGGCATCGACTACGACCCGGTGAAGACGCGTGCCGAATTCGAGGCAATGAAGACGGTGTTCGATGCCGGCTTCTTCGAAAAGTACAGACCGAGCCCGATTGCCGACGACGCGCCGATCTTCGTCGTCGGCATGCCGCGTTCGGGTACGACGCTGGTCGAACAGATCATCGCCAGTCACCCCCAGGTCTATGGCGCGGGCGAGCTCAGCATCCTGAAGACGGCGGTCGGCAAGCAGTTCCCGTCGAACATGCCAGGCGGCTTCCCCTGGGGCGTGGCCGACACGGACGATAGGGATTTCGCCGAGGCGGGGCAGGCCTATCTGGACATGCTGCATGCCCGATATCCGCATATGCGCCACGTCACCGACAAGATGCCGGGCAACTTCCTGCTTGTCGGCTTCATCCACATGATGCTGCCGAAGGCCAGGATCATCCATTGCGCCCGCGATGCGGCGGCGACATGCCTGTCGATCTACAAGGTGCATTTCCGCGGCGACAGCCACCGCTATGGCTATGACCTCGGTGAGCTCGCCGATTTCCACAATCTCTACACCGACATCATGGCGCATTGGCACAAGGTGCTGCCCGGCGTCGTGCACGATGTGCGCTACGAGGATTTCGTCGCCGACCAGGATGGGCAGAGCCGGGCGCTGATCGACTATCTCGGCCTGCCATGGGACGATGCCGTGCTGTCGTTCCACGAGACCGACAGGCCGGTGCGCACGGCGTCGGCCGCGCAGGTGCGCCAGCCCATGTACCAGGGCTCGGTCGATCTGTGGAAGCGCTATGGCGACAGGCTGAAACCACTGCTGGATAAGCTCGGATAGGCCGATAGCGCGGTAAGGCCGGCCTGCGAACGGCGGTCGAGCTGTCTCAAAGTTCCATGAAGGGCTGGAAGCCGCCGAAGATCATGCGCTTGCCGTCGAACGGCATCGTGGCCATATCGCGCTGCAGACGAGGGTCGGCCATCACCTTGGCCATCACCGCATCGCGATCCTGCCTGGATTTGTATACGGCCCAGGAGAAAACGACGATCTCATCATCCTTGGCCTGAACGGCACGCGGAAACGAGGTGATTTCGCCATAGGGCACGTCGTCGCCGATGCATTCGACATAGGCGAGCGCGCCATGTTCCATCCATATGGGGCCTGCGAGGTTGGCGAGCTTTTTATAGTCATCGAGATTTGCCTTCGGCACGGCAAGCACGAAGCCATCGACATAGGACATGGTGGTCTCCTCTTTGCTGAATTCGAACGCCGGGTCGGCGGGGATACACCCGGCGCGATTGGGCGCATCCCCTCGGCGAGGGGCGCGCTCGCTAAAGCCTATTCCGTCGGTGCGTTCATTGCCCATGCGACGCCGAAGGGATCCTTCACCTGGCCCCAGCGGTCGCCCCAGAACATCACCTGCAGCGGCGTGACGGCCTCGCAGCCGGCGTCGACGGCGCGCTTCCACCAAGCGTCGATGTCATCCTTGCCGAGATGGAGCTGCAGCGTATAGCCCTGCGCCGCCTGGTGCGGATGGCCGTGTTCCGGATAGGCGTCGCCCAGCATCAGTGTCGAGCCGTTGATATAGAGATGGATATGCATGGTGCGGCCTTTTTCGTCCGCCGGGTAGGCAAAGACTTCCTCGGCCCCGAAAGCCTTCTTGTAGAACTCGGCCGCCTTGATGGCACCGTCGACCTGAATATAGGGGGTCAATCCGCCAAGCACTTTTGGCCGGGGTGGGGTCTGGTCGGTCATTGCATGTTCCTCTTCACGTTGGTTTGGCCTTGCGGACCATAGGACGGATGAGATGACGGCAATCCTACAGGACGCCGAAAATTTTTGGCCGGGGACAACCGATGGGTTGGGAAGGCGTGCAACGAACTTGCGTCGGCGGCTTCCAATCAGAGCGCAATTCTCTCGGCTCCCAAGCTAAAAGAGTTGGATTGCGCGCCGCCTACTCAGCCCGGAGACGACAATGATCCTCTATTATCAGACCCACTCACCTTTCGCGCGCAAGGCGCTGGTCTTCGCGCATGAGGCAGGCGTCGCCGATCAGCTCCAGGTCATTCATCACGAAACCAGCCCGACCTTGCACAACGCCAGTGTCCACGCCGAAAACCCGCTAGGCCAAGTGCCGGTGCTGCTGCGTCCGGGTGCGCCGGCGATCTTCGATTCCGACGTCATCTGCGCCTATCTCGATACGCTGCATGATGACCGGAAGTTGCTGCCGCAGGTCGGCGAGGCACGCTGGCAGGCGTTGCGGCTGCAATCGGCCGCCCAAGGCCTTGCGCAGACGGGCATCGCCTTGCGCTGGGAGACGGAAAGGAGACCCGAACAGCTGCGCTATGATGCTCTTGCCGAAGGATATCGGCAGAAGATCGAGGCGACCTACGACTGGGCCGAGGGCGCCCTTGACGACGAGGCGCCGCTCCATGTTGGACATATTGCGCTAGCCACCACGCTGTCCTGGATGGCGTTCCGTCATCTTCCGTCGTTTGGTTCGCGGGCGCGGCTGACGCGCTGGTTCGAGGCTTTCGAAAGGCGTGCGTCGATGCGTGCGACGCCGCTTTCGGGCGATACACATGATTGATTCGCGCTCGCCTGAGAGGCGGCGAGCGTCAACGGTTGTTCCGCGTGTCGAGGATTTCCGGAAAGCCGATATCCTTGCGCAGCGCGGCAGGCAGCGACAGCAGGATGCGTTCGCTGCGGTGACGGGCGCGCGCCGCGGCATACCGGGTTGCGATGCGGCCGATGGATGACAGGACGGACATGACGAATTCTCCCTGGTTTGGCGCCGGCATCATCGTGTCGGCATCCCAAGGACGGGGCCGCAATGGGCGATCCGACAGATTGCCCGGAAAATTTTTTGTCAGCATTTACATCTCGTTCAGGCGTCGCCGAGGAGAGCCTATGCGACCTTGAGCGTGGGAATAGCCGAAACATCGACCTCACGCTCGGCGTGCCAGGCATCGAAAGCCGCCTGCATCCGAAGCCAGATCGCGGCGCCGTCGCCGAACAGCTTCCCAAGGCGAGCGGCCACCGCCGGCGAAACCGGCTTCCTTTCGCGGATAATGTCATAGAGCTGCTGCCGGGATATCCCGAGCAGATTTGCAATTTCCACCTTGGTCTTTCCAGTTGCCGGGATAATGTCCTCAAGCAGCGCTCCCGGGTGGGAGGGGCAACGCTCGATCGGACGCGTCGGCTCGTGCACGGTCATACGTCGAACTTCTCCAATCTGGCCGCCTCAGTGATATTGCTCGAAATCGACGCGGGCGGCGTCGTTACCGTCGAATTCAAATTTAATGCACCACGGACCATTGACGTGGACCGTGTAGCGGATGGGATCGAGGCCTTTCAGCGAATGGAAGTCGAAGCCGGGAAGGTTCATCTCCTCCGGCTTTTCCGATGCTTCCAGGCGGTCAAGCCGAACAAGGATGCGCTTGTGCATCTTGGCATCGATCTTGCCGGTTTTTCCGGTTTGAAAAAGGTCGGACAGCGCCTTGTTCTTGAACGATTTGATCATGACATATGTAAACAGATCGCTTACACAAATCAAGAACCTGTAAGCAAATAATTTACAGGCATGCCGATCTCCCGCCGCTCAGCCGGTTCCCTCAGCCACCTCGCGGAAGAAGCTCTCCGGATCCTCGACTTCGGTCAGCTTCCGCTTCTCGATCAGCCAGAAGCGGTTGCCGATGGCGCGGATGAAGGAGCGGTCGTGCGAGGCGAGCAGACAGCTTGCCTGGTGCTTCAGCAACTCCTCCTCCAGCGCTTCCTGGCCGTCTATGTCGAGATGGTTGGTGGGCTCGTCGAGCAGATAGAAATTGGGATTGGCGAGCCTGAGCGCCAGCATCATCAGCCGTGCCTTCTGGCCGCCCGACAGAACACCGATCTTTTTCTCCTGCATCTCGATGACCACGCCGGCGCCGGCAAGCAGCGAGCGGGCGCGCTGTTCGCCGACATCGTAACGGCGCGAGACCATCGCCAGCGGCGTGTCGTCGCCGCTGATGCCCGACAGCGCCTGGTCGCTGTAGCCGAGCACGGTGGACGGCGTCACCTTCACATTCCGCACCGTGTCCGCCTCGAGGATGGCGTTGCGGATCATGGTGACGAAGCGCGACTTGCCGACGCCGTTGCGGCCGAGCAGCACGATCCGGTCGCCCTGGCAGATGTGGCGCTTGCCGGTCCTGAACAGCAGCGTGCCGTCGGGCGTTTCGACCGCCGCGTCGTCAAGCGTGATCAGCACCTTGGCGTGGGTACCGCGATTGGCGAGTTTAATCGCGCCCGCCGATTTCTCGCGATGCGCCGGATTGGCGGCCTCTTCCAATTTTTCCGCGCGCTGGTTGAGTTGCTTGGTCTTGACCGTCAGCAGGTCGCTGCCGGAATTGATGCCGATATTGTTGAGCTTGGCCGCCTGCCGGCGCAATTGCTGCGCCACCTTCATGTCGCGCTGGAACTTTCGTTCGTTCGACGCGTCAACCTCGTCCAGCGCCTCCCTGGCGCGGGAATAGGGGAGGGAGAACACCGGCGACTGTTCCGGGCGCAGGAACAGCGTCCGGTTGGTGGTGGCGTCTAGGAAGGCGCGGTCATGGCTGGCGATGATGACGGGCACCTCGCGCGGCAGCGCGTTGAGCCAGGTTTCCAATTGGCTGATGCGCGCAAGGTCGAGATGGTTGGTCGGCTCGTCGAGCAAAAGCATGTCGGGATCGGTGACCCAGACGCGGGCGATCAGCGCCAGCCGCTGCCAGCCGCCGCTCAGTGCCTGCATTTCTCGCCCGCGCATCGGCTCGGGCACGTCAAGCGAATCGAGAACGACATCGACACGCCACATCTCGCTGTCGGCCTGTTCGGGCGGTAGCGCGTCAGCCACAACCTCGTAGAAAGTGCGGCCAAGCAGGGCAGAGGCAATAGACTGCTCGACATGGCCGACACGCAGACCGCGCGTGCGGGTGATGTCGCCTGTCGTCGGCTCCAGTTCGCCGGTCAGGCATTTGAGCAAGGTCGACTTGCCGCGGCCGTTGGCGGCGACGATGCCGAGCCGGTCGCCGTTGCCGATGCTGAGGTCGAGATTGGAAAAGAGCGGCGCACTCATGGTGACGCCGAGGGATTTGAGGCTGATGAGGGCCATTTTGATTTCTCTGGTCTTGCCGGAATGCCGGCTCATGCACTTTGACGGTGCGCGTGCCGGCCATCAGGCCAGGCGTTGCACACCACGAAGGGCTGACCAAAAAATCGAAGCGGGAGAAAACCCGGACCGTCCCTGGTCAGCCCTGCAAGCTGGCTCGCAGGGCGCAAATCGGGCCACGCTGACGATGGTGACGATAGAACGTAAACACGTGAGCCCTCCTTTCGAGACGTTCGAGTGTGACGACTGGCTACACCAAAGGCGAGGCTGATGGCAAGGCCGCCGCTTTCAAGCGGCGCGGGAAGGGGTCCAGCACCAGTATGCAGCCGCCGATGATTGCCACCGCGCCGAAGCCCTGGATCAGGGTCAGCGACTCGCCGAGCACAATCGTTCCGGCCAGCACCGCGATCGTGGTGACGGCGAATTCGACGCTGATGGTCCTGGTCGCTCCGATGCTGGCCACCAGCCGGAAATACACGACATAGGTCAATGCGCTCATCACGCAGGCCAGTATGGCCAGGTAGAGGAAGTCGACAGGGCGCGGCATGGCCGGCACCGGCACGGCGAGCAGCAGCGGCAGCGTCATCAGGCCGCCGAACAGGAAGGCGGCGCTGGTGAGTTCCAGCGAGCCGGCCGAGCGCAAATGGCGAATGGCGTAGTTGCTGCCGAATGCCGCCGAGAAGGAACTGAACAGCGAGGCGGCACAGCCGATCGGGAAACCGACCAGGACGATGATGCCGGCAGCGCCGAGCAGCAGTCCAGCCAGGCCGCGAACAGCGATGCGCTCAAGCCCCCAGAGCTGGCCGATGATCATCGAGAACAGCGGGATGGCGGCAACCAGGATGGCCGCCATCGCCGTGCCTATGCGCGGCGTGGCATAGGACAGGCCGATCAGCTGCGCCGCCACCGTCGTCGCGCCGACCATGGCGAAATGCCGCCAGCCGGCGCTGAAATCCAGCCGTCGCCGCGTCGCGGCGGCAAGCAGAAAGAGCGTGATGCCGGCGATCAGCGCGCGCAAGGTGACCGCGCCGACCCAGCCAAAGGCATGCACCACCTTGAGCAGCACCAGGAACGACAGTCCCCAGGTGACAGCCAGGAAGACGTAGGCGGCGATATCTCTGGGTTTCATGGGGGAGTTGGCTGATGGTTTTCGGAGCGGAAGAGCAGAATTGAAAGGCCCGTATAGGTTCGTCCCACCACTGGCAAGGTGGCAGGAAAAGCTGATCTATGTTGGAGGGACAGCGGGGGCGCGAAGAATTGCTACCGTCCGGGCCTGCCTGTCTTGCCCGGCCGGCGCTTTTCGCGGCGGGCGTCGCCTTGGTCCTCGTAGGAGCCGATGCCGGAGCGTTGACGGACGATAGGCTTGTCGGCATCGCCGCGATCCTTCGCGCCCCTCTCTGTCCTGCCGGACATCTCCTCCACGGGGGAGATTGGCTGTGGCTTCGCCGGCACTTTTCCTTCTACCGGTTTTTCGGTGCGGCGCACCGTCATCTCATCGAGCGAGTTCTTCTTGAACAGCGGCTTGGTCGCATCGCCGGGGATGCCGAAGTCGGAGCCATGCGCTTCTTCCGCCGACTGCTTCTTGAACAGCGACCGCGACACCGCGCCTGACGGCGTCGGCATGTCGGTGCCAGGCCCCATGTCGTCCAGTGACGGCTTGGCGAACAGTGGCTTCTTCACCGGCACGGCGCCGTCGGCGCCCATCTCGTCGAGATCGGGCTTGCGGAAGAGGTTGGGCCTGGCGGCCTTGGCTGCCTCTTCGGCGGCGCGTGCCTGATCGAGCTTGCGGAACCGTTCCTGTTCCTCCAATGTCCGATGCTTGGCCACGCCCTTGTTGTGCTTCCCCTTTTCGCGGCCAGAGGCCGGACTTTGGCCTTCCACCTCGCGCGCCAGCGGATCGTCGGAGATCGACAATTCCATCTCGTGCAGCCGCTTGATCTCGTCGCGGATGCGGGCCGCCTTCTCGAAGTCGAGATTGGCGGCGGCGTCGCGCATCTGCTTGTCCAGCGCGTCGAGATGGGCCTTGAAATTGTTGCCCATCATGGCGCCGGCGCTATCGGTGAATTGCGAGATGTCGGCGCGGACATGGTCCTTCTCGTAGACCGAATCGAGAATATCGGAGATGCGCGACTTGACCGATTCCGGCGTGATGCCGTTAGCGGCGTTCCACTCCATCTGCTTCTCGCGGCGGCGGTTGGTCTCGGCCATCGCCCGCTCCATCGAACCGGTGACCTGGTCCGCGTAGAGGATGACCTTGCCGTCGACATTGCGGGCGGCACGGCCGATGGTCTGGATCAGCGAGGTTTCCGAACGCAGGAAACCTTCCTTGTCGGCGTCGAGAATGGCGACGAAGCCGCATTCGGGAATATCGAGGCCTTCGCGCAAAAGGTTGATGCCGACCAGCACGTCGAAGGCGCCGAGGCGCAGGTCGCGCAGGATCTCGATGCGCTCAAGCGTGTCGATGTCGGAGTGCATGTAACGCACGCGCACGCCCTGCTCGTGCAGGTATTCGGTCAGGTCCTCGGCCATGCGCTTGGTCAGCACCGTCACCAGCGTGCGGTATCCCGCCTTGGTGGTGTCGCGGATCTCACCGACGACGTCGTCGACCTGGCTCTTGGCCGGGCGCACCTCGACCGGCGGATCGATAAGGCCGGTCGGGCGGATGACCTGCTCGGCGAAGACGCCGCCGGCCTGTTCCATCTCCCAGCCGCCCGGTGTCGCCGAAACGGCAACCGAGAGCGGCCGCATTGCGTCCCATTCCTCGAAGCGCAGCGGCCGGTTGTCCATGCAGGAGGGCAGGCGGAAGCCATATTCGGCCAGCGTCGCCTTGCGCCTGAAGTCGCCGCGATACATGCCGCCGATCTGCGGCACGGTGACGTGGCTCTCGTCGATGAAAACCAGCGCATTGTCTGGAATGTACTCGAACAGCGTTGGCGGCGGATCGCCAGGCTGGCGGCCGGTGAGGTAACGCGAATAGTTCTCGATGCCGGCGCAGGAGCCGGTGGCTTCCAGCATTTCAAGGTCGAAGCGGCAGCGCTGCTCCAGCCGCTGCGCCTCGAGCAGGCGGCCAGCGCGCTCGAGTTCCACCAGCCGGTGCTTGAGCTCTTCCTTGATCGACTTGATCGCCTGGTTGAGTGTCGGGCGCGGCGTCACATAGTGCGAGTTGGCGTAGATCTTGACGCTCTTCAACTCGCCGGTCTTCTGGCCGGTCAGCGGGTCGAACTCGGTGATCGCCTCGATCTCGTCACCGAACATCGAGATGCGCCAGGCGCGGTCCTCAAGGTGGGCCGGGAAGATCTCGATCGTGTCGCCGCGCACGCGGAACGAGCCGCGCACGAAATTGATGTCCTGGCGCTTGTACTGCTGGGCAACGAGGTCGGCGAGCAGAGCGCGCTGGTCGAGCCGGTCGCCGATCTGCATCTGGAAGGTCATCGCCGTGTAGGTCTCGACCGAACCGATACCGTAGATGCAGGATACGGAGGCGACGATGATGACGTCGTCGCGCTCGAGCAGCGAACGCGTCGCGGAATGGCGCATGCGGTCGATCTGCTCGTTGATCGAGGATTCCTTCTCGATGAAGGTGTCGGTGCGCGGAACATAGGCTTCCGGCTGGTAATAATCGTAATAGGAGACGAAATACTCCACCGCATTGTCGGGGAAGAATTTCTTGAACTCGGAATAGAGCTGCGCGGCCAGAGTCTTGTTGGGCGCCAGGATCAGAGCGGGGCGCTGCGTCTCCTCGATCACCTTGGCCATGGTGAAGGTTTTTCCGGAGCCGGTGACGCCGAGCAGCACCTGGGTGCGGTCGTTGTTGTCGACGCCCTCGACCAGATCCTTGATGGCGGTCGGCTGGTCGCCGGCGGGCTCGAAATCCGACACCATCTTGATGGCGATGCCGCCTTCGGATTTTTCCGGCCGGGCAGGGCGGTGCGGCGTCCACAGCACGCCGTCCTTGTGTAGCGGATTGCCGGATTCGATCAGCGCCGAGAGCGCGGCCACCGTGGCGGTGACGCCACTGGACGACATCGTCTCGGCTTCTTCCAGCGAGATGTCGAGCCCGGCGACCGGATTGAGGCCGGCCGCCGTGCGTTCGCGGGCCGACGCGGCGCCGCCCATCGAGGTGCCGCGCGCGGTGCGGCCCGGCGCGGCGGAGCGCTCGGGTATTTTCTTCGGCGACTTGGCGCCGCCGCCTTTGCCCGCGGCGCGTCCTTCCCGTTCAGCCTCCTGCTCGATCTGCTCGGCCCAATCGGCGATCGAGCCGGTCAGCGGCGTGCCCGACAATTCGGCCTGCGGCATCTCGGCGAAGCCGCCCTTGTGCAGCGGTTCCGAGGCGTCGAGGAAATCGGTCAGCGGGCTGCGCCGCTTCGGCGCGGCGCGGTCCTCATTCGCCGTCGGCGGCGTTCTTTTATCGGGGGATTTGGCCATGTCCCGAATATGGGATTTCTCGGCCAAAATGGAAAGAGCGCGATGAGGACGGGCCGGCGGTCGCGTCAGGCTCCTGACAGAAGGCTGTCAGGAGGTGGCGGACGGTTTCGCCTTATCTCAAGCGCCGCTTCCGTTCGACGCGACCCGGGTCGCCGATCCGTTCAGGCGATCCACCACGACGAGGCGGGTGACCTTGCCCTTCTTGAAGGCGGCGAGGAAGCGGGAATAGTCCCTGAAGACGACGCAGCCATTGGATTCGGCGCGACCGCCCCGCAGCATGTAGGTATGCGCGAGCAGGCCGTTGCGGTTGTATTTGTTGCCGCCGCTCGTCGGGGTCAGGCGGATCGCCTCGACGCCGTGGAAGCGGGATTCGCGCAGCGACAGATTGTAGGTGTTGGGCGGCGTCGGGCCACGATCCTTGACGTGGACATAGCGCGGCTGGTCGACCATTGCGCCGAGGCCGGAATGCGCCTCGAGCCGCTGGCCGTCGGGCATGTAGACGGTCTTGGCGCTGATGTCATAGACGGCGACGCCATGGCCGGCGCCGCTTCCGGCGCTCGGGCCGTTGAACAGGTTCCTGAACGCCTGGCCGAGGCCGCCCGAAGGCGTGTCCGGCTTGGCATAGGCCAGCACGTCGCCACCATCACGGGTCCGGCCTTGCCGGGCCGGCTGCCTGGCTTGCTGGACGGGCTTCGGCTGGGGCGCCGGCTTCTGCTCCAAGGTTCTGGGCTGTGCGGCCGGCTTGTCCTCTTCCACGATCCGGGGTGGCCGCGGCGCGTCATATTGCGGGCGGCGGGTCGGCAGCGGCACGTCGTCGGTGAGCGCATCCGGCAGCGAAGCGGCGTCGCCCGGCTGTTCCTGCTGGGTCTCGACAGGCGCCACCGCGACATCGGCGGAGGATTCGGTCATCGGCAGCGGCGAGGCGAAAGCTTCGTCCTCGACCGGCATCGACTCGACGAGGGCAAGCGCCAGCTGCGCGTTGTCGGGCGTTTCCGACTGGGCAAAGCCCATCGGCGCCGGCGCGGTCTGCACGACGGAACCCGTTTCGGCGCGGGCGAAGCGTTCCGCCGCCGGAGCCGGCATGTCGTTGGACAGGCTGGCCATGACCTGGACGGACGGCACGAGGGACGCCTCGGTGATCCGTGGAGTGGCGCTGGAAATCACTGGATGGGTGCTGGCCGCGGTCGCAGGCTTTCCCGCGCCGGCGAAGGCAGCGGCAAGCTTTGTCGGCGACAGCGACGCTTCCATCAGTTCGAAGCGCTGCTGCGATTTCGACTTCGCCGGCGTTGGCTTGGCCTGCGCCACCAGACGCCCGGATTTCTCCGCCTTGGAGGTTATCGCGGCCAGCTTGAAGCAACTGGCACCGCACTGTACGGCATGGTCGTGCAGCGCCTGCGCGCCGCCATGCGCATTGGCCGTCATGAAGGGCGCCGAAGAGCTGAGGAAATGCTGCTTCAGCGGATCGGCGAGAGCGAGCGTGCCCGGCATGGACAGCGTCTGCGGCAGGCCGACCGACGTGACCGAAAGCGAGGCACCGACAGAGCTAAGGCCGGCCATGGTGCCGATCAGCCATAGGCCGACGGCGGCGCTGACGCCCGGCACCGCAATCCAGCGGACAACCCGTTCAGGGGTGAAGGATGAGGCACGTGGCGCTTCGAAGGCGGTCTCGCCGCTGCAACGCCTGTCCCCGACAATTTTACGACTCAACAACGCCATGCAACCAATCTTGCTCCAATCGGCTCCCACGTCCGCGGCTGTGATAGCCGCGACGACCATTCTGTGAGTGATCCCAGGTGGTCCCCGACGCGTTTGCCGCGCCTGTCGTTAGTTGCCGATTGCTTCAAAATATGGACAAAGTTGGTTAACCAATCCCTCTCAAAACCAATCGAGAGACGTGGACTTTGTGCCGAAAAAGGCTCGTCCACGACCATGCACGCGGTATTGCAGCCCTTCCAAGGCTTTTTTGCTGCCTGTTTTTGCCGGGCGAGTCAAGCGAAACAGCCTTCGCTAATCCTCGCAAAAGGCGATTCGGCGCTTCCGGGACAGTGAGGCACGCCAAATGCCTGTCGGCCGGGCGCCCGCAAACATCACGGGTGCCAACAGATTTTGTTGCCGTGCTGCCACAAGTCTTCGGCCCAAAAGGGTCGGCTCTCGGGGCTCATAGCAGCGGTCGTGGTGGGCTCCTACGGCTCCAATGCCGCTGTCCAAGGGTTCCCTACTTTCGGATACGTCGGAGTTCGGCCGACGCGCAGCGTCCGCGCCGCTCAGTTGAACCACAGTGCGAACGTCAAAAACCCGCCACCTCCAAACTCGCGCTGGATCTGGTCGAAATCCTCGCTGGTCAGGATCTTGCCGCTCTCCAGATAAGGCGCGATGCCGGGACCGGTGATCGAGAGTACGAGGTCGAAGGGTTTAGGCTCGTCGAAGAAGCGCTTCATGTTGATGCCTTTGCCGGTGATGCGGAAGTGCGGCAGCAGCGCGCGGCCTTCGAGCAGGTCCTCGGCCATCGTCAGGGTCGCGAGCCAGGCCTGCACCTGCTCCTCGCCGACTTCGAGGCCGGTGAGCGGGTTCTCGCCCTTTTGCTGCGGGCCGGGCAGCCATTCGCGGTCATTGTCGGTCTCGGCGCGGATCGCCTTCCAGTCCTCGCGCGACAGCCGGATCATTTCGAGCAGCTCCTGGCGCGCCGCCTTGCGGCGTTCCGGTTCGACAACCGGCCAGTTGACGAGATGCACCATCGAGATGAAGTCGGCGATGCGCCATTCCGAGGAGAAGATGCTCGAGCCCATCTCGCTTGGCGGCGGCACGAGGATGTCCTGCAACGGCAGCTTGGCGCGCGGAAACAGCATGTGGAACGAGCCGTCGAACGTGCCCTTGAAATCATGCGCCAGCCAGAAATCGGCCTGCGCCATCAGGAATTCGGCATAGCCTTGCAGCCAATAGCCGTCGGCGCGGTCGAAGCGGAAGGTGAGCGCGGGGGCTGTATCGCCCTGGGAGATGCCGCCGCGCGACAGCGCCGCCATGATCGCCGCCATGCTTTCATCCGGTGCGATGGTGCCGTCCTCGTTGAGGTCGATGCCGACATGGGTGAGGTCGATGACCATGCCGATATCGGCATCGGCCGGCACCGAACCAAGCGTGGTGGCGGACTTTGCCAGCCGGTCACGGAAGGCGACCAGTATGGCGCGGAACTCTTCGTAGGTCAGCGGCTCGGGATTGGGGTTCGCCGGTACCGGCAGCCGCATCAGCGGCAGCATGAAGGATTGCGGGCTCTCGAACCCATGGCGATGCAGGCCGCTGGCCAGCAGTTCCAGCGCGGTGAAGAACTCGCCGGCGCCGGCGGCATAGGCTGACGCTGGATCTTTCGGCGCGGCCGCTTCCAGGGTCGACAGCGCGCCGTCGCGCGCGGCCACGGTCCTTGCCTCGAACAAAGCGGTTGCTGCTTCGGGCATGGCCGCCGATGCGGACGACAGCGGCACGAGCACAATGAAAGCCGATGCCAGCAGGCTTGCTATTCGTGTCATCTTTTCCCTCCCATTTGCCGCGGCGACCATACACGGATTTGCGCCGCCGCGCCTGTCGATGCCGGCACGCTGTCCACATCGTTGCATGATTGTCGCCGGGCACGCTTCAACCGGTCCGGCGGACGGTCTACAGAAGGCCAACGATGAGGCGTGCCGTGTCGAACTATCCGCTCTCCTACAAACTGTCCTGGCTGCCGCGTTTCCTGAAACCGTCGCTCGGCGGTGGCGCCACCGGATTTGCGCCGGCATCGGGGACGCTGATGGACCCGCCACCGAGACAGACGGTGCGGCTGGCCTTCATCGGCGACATCTCGGCGGTAGCCAACCGGAGCGCGCCGGACTGCGATCCGGCGATCAAGGCGCTGCTGGGCACGGCCGACCTGGTGATCGGCAATTGCGAAAGCCCTGTCGTCGACAGGCCGAGCGCCGTGCTGGGGACAAAGCTCGGTACGCATCATGCGATGAGCGAACGCTTTCTGGCCGAGGCACTCGCGGCGGTTGGCATCAGGCGCGAAAAACTGGTCCTGTCGCTGGCCAACAATCATATGTTCGACCAGGGCGTCGCCGGTTTCGACGCGACGGTCGCGGCGTTGAAGCGGCTCGGTGTCGGCATCATCGGCCTCGCCGCCAAGGGTCCGGTCGAACGCTTCGCTGCCGGGCCGCTCGCTCTCGGCTTCGCCGCTTTCACGCTCTGGCGCAACGCCGATGAGAGACTGTTTGCCGACCGCGTCTCGATGGAAGGCGATCCGGCGCGCTGGCCGCGCGAGGCGAGTGCTGGGGTCGATCTCCTCTGTGCCGTGCCGCACTGGGATTGGGAGTTCCGGCATTTTCCGCGCGCCGCAACCCGGGCACTGGCGCGGAGGCTGTCCGGACAGGGCGTCGGTCTGATCGCCGGCCATCACGCGCATGTCGTTCAGCCGGTGGAGCGGATCGGCGGGACGGTGATTGCCTATGGACTCGGGGATTTCCTCGGCACCGCTTTTGCCCGCCAGCCGTGGCCGGGGCGGATTGGTGGGATTTTCATCGTGGACGTCAGCGCCGATGCGGAGACGCGCGGGACTGTCGCGTCCTACTGGTTTCATCCCTTTGTGCGCTTGCGTGCGGGAGACCACGAAGAGCTGCTGCCGGTCGAGGCATTGGGCGAGCCCATGCGGCAAAAAATCGAGGGCCGGCTGGACGCGATCTTTCCTGCTTCCCTTGTGGACGCGTCGCCCTGACCGCGTGACAGGTCCACGACAGGAGAGGGGTAAGCGCTGGCGACTTTCCCGCGAAAATGGCTATCATGCGGCAACACTGGCGGCGGGGATTGGCGATGGAGACAGCGGATTTCATGCCGGGCGCGGCTGCTATCGCAGCCATTAAGAAAGACATCGAGGTCTACGAAGCGAAAAGGGCCTCGGTGGCACGCGCGGCCAAGTGGCGCGCACCGTTGTTCGTTGGCCTGGCGGTCGTCTTCGTGGCGCTCATTGCGTGGCTGTTCAACAAGGTCGCCGATCCCAACGAGCAATGGTTCTCGACGCCGCACGTATTTCTGTACGTGGTCGGCTTCGTGGTGGCGGTCGTGCTTTATTTCCGGGCGATCAGGCCGGCGGCGAGGCTGCAGCAATCGTTTCGCCAGACGCTGATGCCGATCATCTTCGGCTTCATTGGGGATATGCGCTACCAGCATGACGTGACGCCGCATTCTTTTGACCGATTGCCGCGCGAGACCGTCGGCGGTTTCACCATGAGCCGCTTCGACGATATCATCTCCGGACGCTATGACGGATTTGCGTTCGAACTGTACGAAGCCGACCTATGGGACGGGGGCGCCACCAAGAACAAGGCCACCACATTCAAGGGCGTCGTCGTCGCCTTCGAAACCATCGAGCCGTTTCCAGGAATACTGGTCGCGGCGCGACGCGCCAGTGGCGTAATCGGCTTTTTCCGCGGCATGTTCGCGCCCAGGATGCAGGAACTGCCGTCCGGCGTGCCGGAGCTCGACGCCGCCTACGAGTTCCGCACCAACAATGTCGAGGCGGCGCGGCCGCTGGTGACCGGCCGGCTGGCGCAAGCGCTGAAATGGCTCGGCGAAACCTGGCCGGACGAGCCCGCGCGCGTCGCGCTCAACGGCAGCGATGGTTTTCTGCTCCTGCCGCAACCGAAGAACTTTTTCGAGCTACCTGATATTTCGGTGCCGCTCGACTACGCCAGTCATGTCGCACCGATGATTTCGGACCTGGGTGCCATGCTGGCGACCGCGGCACTGGTGCGCAAGATCGGCGCAAGCTAGTCCGGTTGGGCAAACGATCAACAATCGTAACCGGATTTGTCGCGCAGGTAGTCCGCTTCTTCCTTCGACATCCTCTTGAACATCACACACACGGTGAAGCTCCCTACTTGCCGCCCGTCGTGTCTGTATCCCCAGTCCGAAATATCGTCCCTGGTGAATTCTATCTCCTGGCCGAGGACGACATTGCGCACAGCTGCCGGTTCGTTTGCCAATATGCCGACGAACCCCGTTTCGGTGCGCTGGAACGGGATGACCCAGAAGTGCTCGCTGATATCCCCATCCCGCACCTCGACCTTCAATTTGAACCTGTCCGTCCCCGAGGGCGGCGTTCCAGCCAGGGCCAGGAACTCATCCAGGCTGGCAAGAGCCTTTGCAGTCGCCGTCGCCATCTCGGGGTCGTCCGTAGCAAACATAAGCGCTTTGTCATCGTTAGGATTCGCGGCTTGCGCGCCGGCCGACCCCGGAGCACACGCCAATATCATCAAGGACATCATCGACCGAACTGCAAGCTTCATGGAAAGGGCCCCCTTCATGGTAACGGCGCACCATCCTGCATCCGTTCCAGATTTGCAACCGGAGCGCGAGTTTCGTCCATTTCAATTTGGCGATCTGAACTGACCATGACACAAAATGTGTATCGATAACCGCTCGGCGGTCTGTTTCGTGATGCTGATCAAGACGGATTGCGGCGGCCTCGCCGTGATCGCAACCGCTCGCCACAATCCCTCTAAACGACTCTTTTCGCGAACGGAAATGCGCTTGCCGGGGGAACTGAAGCGGCCTGAAATGATGTCGGCCGCAGACAATATGTCGGAATTAAACCTATGATATCCTTTGCGAAAATTCACCCAACGTGATTTGCCGACGATGGCTGTTTCGTTCCAGTCTCGGGCCGTTCGGTGCTGCCCTCTCCCAGCGGTACCGGAAAACCGAAACAGCACGGAGTGCTATCCATGAAGAAGACCCTCGCAACCACCGCCGCTCTGCTCGCCTTTCTCGGCACGGCCTATGCCGCGACCGTTCAGGGCACCATCCAGGCCGTCGATCCGACAACCAAGTCGGTCACCCTCGACGACGGCAAGATCTACCAGCTGTCGCCCGATGCGTCGGTCGGGAAACTGAAGGTCGGCGCCAAGGTGGCGGTGACCGTCGACGACAAGACCGGCATGGTGACGTCGATCAAGAAGGCCTCATAGAGACTGCCGACCGGACTTTGAGACCCTGCTCCAATCTGGCCGGTTCCTTGGGAACCGGCCATTTTCATTGGGTTGGACACTCACCGCCAGGCGACGACGGTGGCGGAACGCCGTTGCGGCAGCGCCGCTATGGTTTTTGCCAAAAGGCCGCGCTATTCCTTGGCTGCGGGGGGATCCGATGGCCGAGGAACAAAAGGGATTGCGCCTGTCGCGGCGGCTGCTGCTGGGGGCGGCTGTTTTTGGCGGCGCCGTGCTGTGGGGCGGCACCACCGTGGCGCGGCTGGCGCGAGGCCCGTCAGGGCCGAAGAACACCGGACGCATCGCCGATGTAGACGGTATCGCGCTGCCGCTGAAGCCGATCGCGAGCCCGCCCGCCTTCGATCCGTCGCTGCCCTGGCTGGCCAAAGGCGGCGACATCAACGATGCCAGCGGTCTGTCGAGGACCCCGATCTATGGCGTCGTCGAGGTCAGCGAGGAAGAGCATATCGCCAAGGCGCTCGCCTTCGCGCGCGCCAACGGGCTGAAAGTGTCGCTGGCGGCCATCCGCCATTCGATGGGCGGGCATGCTTTCGACGACAATGCGCTGGTCCTGGATATGAGAAAGTTCAACAAGGTTACGGTGGACGCCGCGGCCAAGACCATGACCTTGCAGCCGGGCGCGTGCTGGCGCGACATCCAGACCATGCTGCATCCGCGCTTCGCGGTGAAGGCGATGCAGTCGACCGATATCTTTTCAGTCGGCGGCTCGCTGTCGGTGAACGCGCATGGCATGGACCATCAGGCGGGCTCGGTAGCCGGCTCCATCCGCTCGATGCGGGTGATGCTGGCGGACGGGTCGGTGACCATCTGCTCGCCAACCGAAAACATCGAGCTGTTCCGACATGTCGTCGGCGGCTACGGTCTGTTCGGCGTGGTGCTGGAGGCGACGCTCGATATCGTCGACAATGCCGTCTACCGCACCTCGCGCGAGATTATCAGATCCGACGATTTCCCGAAATTCTTCGCCGAGGTGCTGGAGCCGAACAAGGACATCGGCCTGTTCTACGGGCATCTGTCGACCGCGCCGGGCAATTTCCTAGAGGACATGATCGTCTACCGCTACGATAGAGTGGCGGAGCAGCCGCCGGCCGACCAGCCGGCGCTCGGCGAACCCGATGGCGTCGGCCTGAAGCGGGTGATCATGAACATGGCCAAATGGGGCAGCGCGTTCCAGGAACTGAAATGGTTCACTGAAAAGACGCTGGAGCCGAAATTCGAAAGCTGCACGGTGCCGCGTAGCTCGGCGCTTGCCCAGGGCGAGGCCTGTCTCGTCACCCGCAACAACCCGATGCACGATTCGGTGCCGTATCTGTTCAACGACCTCATGAACGAGACCGACATACTGCATGAATATTTTATTCCTCGCGCGAGCTATAATCCATTCATCGCGGAAGCGCGCGAGATCCTGCGCAACCAGGATCTGCCGGTGCTCAACGCCTCGGTGCGCATCGTCCACAAGGAGGACGTCGCGCTGACCTACGCGCCGGAGCCGGCCTATTCGCTGGTGCTCTATATCAACCAGCCGGCCGATGCCGATGGCAATGCCAGGATGCGGGCGCTGACGCGGGCGCTGATCGACGTGACGATCAAGCATGGCGGGCGCTTCTTCTTGCCCTACCAGCTGCACTATACGGCCAAGGAATTACTGGCGTCCTATCCCGAATTGCCGGCCTTCCTGACGGCAAAGCGGCACTATGACCCGACGGAATTGTTTTCCTCGACCTTCTACCGTGCCATCAAGGCGCTGAGCGGGACGGTGTAGACGGCATGCGGGCCGTCCTACAGGCCCGTCGGCATCAGCCCAGCCAGCCAGTTCACGGAGCGCTTTGCCGCGTCGGCGGTTGCCGAGGCGGCGCGGCCGAGATCGGTCTTGACCACGGCGTAGCCGTTCTTCGTGCGATAGAGCACGCCGGTTCCGCCGTCGACCACCTGTTCATAGGCGACGGGTCGGGCAGCGGCCGCGTCCAGGGCCGTCGTGGGCGAACCGACCGGGACGCTCGGCCGATGGCTGAGCTCTGGCGGCAGCGGGCTTTCCGTCCTGACGGCCCGGCTGGCGGGCTTCAGTTCCGGGCCCGACGCGATCGCGGCCAGGTGCGAGGAGGACGCCGAGCCCTTCGCGCGGCAGATGCCGGACACCAGCGGATAATTGAAATTGCGCTCGTGCAGGATCTGGCTCTTCATCGCCGCTTCGCAATCGGCGATGGTCGACCACTTGGCCGGCGTCTCGCCGATATATTCGCACAGCTTGGCGTCGCAGTCGCAGCCGACAATGGTCATGGCGACAAGGGCGGTCTTGATCACGGTCTCGTCCCTTCGAGATGCCCCCCGGCAGCCCAGTCAGGCATGTCGCGCCTTCAGGCCGACATGCGATCTTCCATTGCGCGCGAACAAGGCGGGATTTTGCCGCGATTGTGGAATGAGCATGACGGCTCGCCGATCCAGGCCAGGCGTGGCTGAAAAACCTCAGTAGTCGTAGACGTGTTCGAGCCTGGCGCCGGCCTTGATCAGCGACGGCAGCACCAGATGCAGCTTGCGCACGGCCACGACCATGCCGGTGCGGCGCGTCGAGGGCTCCGCCGGCAGCGGATAGCTGAAAAGGATGCGCATGCCTTCGGGAATGGCGATCGAATCGGTCGACAGCACCGTGACCATGATCTCGTCATTGCCGCCGATCTCGACAAAGGAGACGCCCTTGTCGATCAGCCGCGGGATCATGTCGGTGAACACCTGGTAGCGCCTGGTGACGAAGACGGTACCGTCCGCGCCATAATCGCGTTCCAGCAAGGTGTCGGGCTCGTTGCGGGTGGCTTCGCCGACCGGCCCCCTGGCCCAGACATGGACATCGAGGAAGGCCGGGTCGGAGGTCGCGGCAAGCGCTTTGGTGATCAGGTTGGCATAGCCTTGCTTGATGGTGTCGGCGAGACCGAAGGCAAGCTTGCGTTCGCTGGTGCGGATGGAACTGTCACCAGGCGCCGGCTGCACCGCGAACAGCCCGGCGCGCTTCTCGGCATAAGGGAACTGGTACCACGGCACCTGATCGAGGAAAGAGGCATACTCCGCGGCCACCTTGGCCTGGTAGATGTCGGCCGCCGTGCGCTTGGCTGACGTCGCCTCGGTGATGCGACCGACCGTGTTCTCATAGGCCCATTGCAGGATATGCTCGATCGAATGGCTGGTGCCGATGATGACCAGCATCTGGTGGTTGGCGTAGTTGAACCTGTAGGGAGAACTGGCGCGGATCACCGTGGCATAGTCTTGCCAGAAGCGGCCGACATAGGACCAATAGGGAAAGCCGCTCGGCTGGTCCTTGGCGACGAAACCGGCATATTCGCGCGCGGCGTAGACGATCGCCCATTCCGGGTAGGTGAGGAAGGTCGACTCCTCCGGCCGCTGGTAGCCGGGGATTTCGGCGCGCACCTTGTCGGCCAGTGCCTTGGGCGGCGCGCCGTCGGCAATGCCTGGCAGCGGCGTCCTGTCGAGCGCCGGCGTCGTCAGGAAGCCATAGGCCAGCCCGGCGATCGGGATCAGGATGACGATGACGATCAGCCAGAGGATCGCCTTGACGATGCGCTTTATCAAGCGGAACAGGAACATGGCCCGTCAGGCCGTGGCGAAGTGGTCGTAGATGCGCTTCGACAGCCAGAAGCCGATATAGACGGCGATGCCGCCAATGACGATGTGCGGCAGGTTGGCGAAGAAGCGGGCAGGGAATTCGATGTCGTTGAGGGAGCGGAAGCCGTTGATGAAGATACCGGCATCGAGGCAGCCTGAGCCGGTGATCAGCCCGAGCACGCCGTCGAACAGGTAGACCGAGCCGAACAGCTTGAAATAGAACACCGCCTGGCGATGCGAGATGAAGGCGGCGGCCAACGCCCAGACGCCGGAGAAGGCGTGCAGCAGGTCGTCGTACCATTGCAATGAGAACAGGCCGAACAGATTGCCGTCTGCATCGTTGAAGGCCGGAATGTAGCCGATGGCCACGACGCCGAAGAACAAGAACGCGTAGGCGACGGCAAGCTTCTGGATCAGCGTCATGAAGTATCCCCCTTCTACGAGCCCATTTGTAAACGCTACTCTGCCAGCCGCCTGACGCGGTTTTCTGCGCTTCCGCGTTCTACTGCACCGCAGCAGAACTGTGCTGACGGACCCAAAGGTCCGCTGTGCTTCGGTTCTCGAAAACCACGCCATCCGACTCGGCAGAGCGCGTTTTCAAACGGGCTCTGACGACGTCGAACGTTAGCTGATTTTGCCGCCGGTTGCAGCCCCAACCGGAAACACCGTAAAAATTGCGTGGGAGAGCCAAAAGACAGTCGGCGCCGGGATTTCTCCCAGCGCCTCCCTGTCAGATCAGGACACGGTCGCGGCAGCAACTTCCGTAAAGTCGTCGCGCCATGCCGGCCTTGATTTTGACGGTCCTGCCAGAAGCCACCCGAGAGCAGCATCCGTTCCAGACCACGCCGGTCTTGGCCCTCGCGGGCCTTTGCCCTGCGTGCCATCGAAGGTTTTTGCCGTCCTTCATGGCAGCATCGGTCCGCCGTCGGCGTTGGCACGCTTTCCGCGGCCCCGTAGGTCTCGGCTTCCGTCCCTTGAACAAGCAAGCCTGCTCTCGTTCCGGGCCGTACGGGCCTCAGGAAATCCGCCTTTCACTTCGCCTTTCGGCTTGATGATCGGTAGCCGCCTGAGATGGGTTCAACTTACGCCGGGTAAGGGGTTTGGGGAATGGCCGCGCCCCTGTGGATAGCGGGATTATCGGGGACCAATGCCAGAAGCCAGGGAAGTTCAAGCGCGAAAGCCTTAGACAGCCTGCCCCGCGCTTTTTGCATCCATGGCCGAACGCGCCCTTGCTCCGCCGGCCGGTACGAGCTTGAATGCCGGCAAAGGATCGGGCATCCAGGTCCGGCGCCGGGGAGGGCGAAACTTGAAGGTCGGGGTGGTGCTCAATCCGATTGCCGGCGGCGGCCGGCTGAAACGGCATTGGCCTGACGTCGCCGCCGCGCTGAAAAAACACTTCGGCGATTTCGAACTGCGCGAGACGCAGGCCGAAGGCGACGCCGAGCGGCTGGCGCTCGATCTCGCGGCAAACGGCTTCGATCTGGTGATCGCGGCCGGCGGCGACGGCACGGCGAGCGAGGTGGCCGACGGCTTGCTGCAGGTCCGCGAGGAGGGCGGCAGGACGACCGAGCTCGGCCTGCTGCCGTGCGGCACCGGCATCGATTTCGCGCGTGGCCTCGGCCTGCCGAAGGAGATCGGCGCGACGCTGGAACGGATTGCCGGGGCGAAGGCCAGGGCGGTCGATGCCGGCCGCATCTGCTATATCGACGACCATGGCGCGCTGGCCAGCCGCCACTTCATCAACATCGCCAGCCTTGGCCTGTCGGGCGCCACTGATCGCGCCGTCAATGCCGACAAGCGCAAGGGCAGGATGTCGGCCAAGGCGCTGTTCCTGTGGCGCACCGTGGTCGAGTTCATCCGCTACCGCTTCCAGGACGTGCGGATCACCGTCGATGACGGTGACGCGGTCGAGGCGCGCATGGCGCTGGTGGCGGTGGCCAATGGCAAATTCTTCGGCGGCGGCATGATGATCGCGCCCGATGCGGAACTGACCGATGGACAGTTCGACATCGTCATCCTGCGCGCGGCGGGCAAGCTGAAGCTGATCTGGGACATCCGCCTGCTCTATGGTGGGCGGCACCGCAACCATCCAGCGATCACCATCCTGCGCGGCAGGAAAGTGGTTGTCGAACCGCTCGGCGACGTCGAGAAGAATGGCGCGCTGGTCGACATAGACGGCGAGTCACCGGGGCGCATACCCGCCACCTTCGAGATCCTGCCTGGTGCGTTGCTGGTGAGATATTGAATCAAGGCACAGCCCGGCGGTGGAGCGTCTCAACGTCGTCATCCCAGGGCGAAGCAGGAGCGAAGCTCCGTCGCGGAGACCCTGGGATCCATGCCGTGATATTGGCCGAAGAGTGCGGCGGAGCCGAAATCAGCACCGTTGCAGCGCCTTGATGTTACGGGATGGATCCTCGGGTCAAGCCCGAGGATGACGAAAGGAAGGGGTGTCTCCCGCCAATCGCCGAGCCATGCAGTCCGATCGAAACTCTCGCCCGAGAAACCGGTCGAGATGTTGCAGCTCTGATTCAAATTGTTGCCGCTATGATTCTAGATGCTCGCCCAACATCTTGATTTTATTTGCTAGTTCATATTTCCAGCTTGGCCGGAAAGCCCGGCGCGCGCAGGTCGGTGCCGACGGTATCTTCAAGCAATTTGACGATCTGGGTCGACCAGGCATCGCCGCCATAAGCCGTCTTGCCTTGCTCGAAGATCGCGTTGACGCGCGACGCCAGATCGAGCGGCACGCCGGATTGTTCGGCCATGGTCAGCGCAAAGCCAAGGTCCTTCAGCGCAAGGTCCATGGTGAAGCCGATATCGTAGGAGCCGTTCAGCACCAACTGGCTTTCGGTCTCGTGGACGAAGCTGTTGCCTGAAGACGCGACGATGGCGTGGTAGGATTGCGCGAGGTCGAGCCCGCCTTGCTTGGCCAGCATCAGCGCCTCGCCGGCGGCGACCAGATGGATGAAGGCCAGCATGTTGGTGATAACCTTGATCACCGCCGCCGAGCCGATCGGGCCCATCAGGAACGACTTGGCGCACATCGCTTCGATGGCCGGGCGGTGACGCTCGTAGAGGGGGGCGTCGCCGCCGACCAGCGCGGTGATCTTGCCGGCCGCCGCCAGATGCACACCGCCGGTGACCGGGCATTCCAGCGTCTCGATCCCCTTGGCCGAGGCGAGGGCGGCCAGCCGCAAAATCTCGTCCCGGCCGTTGGTCGACATCTCGATCCAGGTGCCGCCCCTGGGCAGACCTTCCAGCAATCCGCCCGGGCCGCCCAGCACCGCCTCGCTGACTTTTGGCGAAGGCAGGCACGTGATGGCATTGCCGGCCCGCGCCGCGGCTTCGGCCGGGCTATTGGCGGCCGTCGCGCCGAGCGCGACAAGGCGCTCGACGGCGGCGGGGTCGCGGTCGACGACGGTGACGTCAAAGCCGTTGCGGATCAGGCTGGCGGCAAGATTGCCGCCGAGATGGCCAAGGCCGATGAAGGCGTAGCTTTCGCTCACGGCATCAGCGGCGTCTGCATCATCTGCAGATGCAGGTTCTTGCCGGTGTAGGGATGGGCGTCGCAGACCGCCTCGTTCAGCTCGACGCCGAGGCCCGGCTCCTTCGACGGGATGACATTGCCGTCCTGCCATTCGATCTTCTTCTTCAACAGCGTGGCGTGGAAACCGTCCCACTGCTTCAGCGATTCCAGGATCAGGAAGTTGGGCAGCGTCACCGCGAGCTGGATGTTGGCGGCACCGACGATCGGCCCGCAATAGCAGTGCGGCGCGACCTGGATGTGATAGGCCTCGGCCATGGCCGCGATCTTCTTGGTTTCCAGAATGCCGCCGGAGCGGCCGAGGTCCGGCTGCAGGATGGTGGCGGCGCGGTTCTCGATGACACGGGCGAATTCGGATTTGGTCGTCAGCCGCTCGCCGGTGGCGATCGGGATCGAAGTCGCGCGGGCGACCTGCGCCATCACTTCGGGCATGTCGGGCGGCACCGGCTCCTCGAACCACAGCGGATCATAAGGCTCGATGGCGCGCGCCATGCGCAGCGCGCCCGATGCCGTGAACTGGCCGTGCGTGCCGAACAGGATATCGGCGCGGGTGCCGACCGCCTCGCGGATCGCCTTGATCATGCGGGTCGAGACATCGATGTCGACGAGGCGCGGCTGATGGCCGTCGAAGGCGGTGTAGGGGCCGGCCGGGTCGAGCTTGACGGCATTGAACCCCTGCTCGACATATTCGAGCGCGCAAGCCGCCGCCATCTCCGGGTCGTTGTAGACATTCCTGCCATCCGGCGCGTCCTCGGAATGGACGCTGCCGGTGTGCGGATAGAGATAGGTGTAGGAGCGCAGCGTCTCGTGAACTTGGCCGCCAAGGAGCTTGTAGACCGGCTTGTTGGCTTCCTTGCCGACGATGTCCCAACAAGCCATTTCGAGTGCGGAAAAACAGCCCATGCCGGTCACGTCGGGGCGCTGGGTAAAGCCGGAGGAATAGGCGCGGCGGAAGAAGTTCTCGATGTCGTGCGGATCGTGGCCGATCAGATAGCGCTCGGCCATGTCCTCGACGAGCTTGGCCGTGACATGGGCGGAGAAGGTGGCGTTGTAGGCCTCGCCATAGCCGACCACGCCGCCATCGGTGGTGAGCTTGACGAAGATGAAATACTTGCCGCCGATGCCGGGTGGCGGGTTGCCGACAACCCAGGTCTTTACGTCGGTGATCTTCATGTGTGGTCCTCCAGAACCAGTTCGGCGCCCTTCCACCCGGTCATGACAGAGGCGGCGTTGGTGTTGCCGGTGATGTTGTCGGGAAAGATCGAGGCGTCGATGATGCGCAAGCCTTCGAGCCCGTGCACCGTGAGGCGCGGATCGACGACGGAGCGCGAGGGATCGGGTCCCATGCGGCAGGTCGAGACCGGGTGATAGACGGTGCCGGAGCGTTTCCTGAAATCGGTGATCAAGTCGGCGTCGGACCGGATCGACGGACCGGGCAGCACCTCTTCGGCGATGATCTCGGCCATGGCGGGCATTGAGGCGATCTTGCGCACGAATTTCACCGCCGACAGCATTTCCTCGACATCCGCATTGGTCGAATAGGCGTTGGCGACGATCTTGGGATAATCGAGCGGATTGCTGGAGCGGATCATGATCTCGCCGCGGCTCGATGGCCGGCAGTTGGACAGGCCGATGGAGAAGCCCGGCCACGGATCCGGCGTCAGGATCGGCCGCTCGCCGTTCTTCGGGATGAGGGTCGAGAAGGCCTGGAAATAGAGCTGCATGTTGGGGCGGGAGAAGGCCGGATCGGTGCGGAAGAAGCCGCCGCCATGATTCATCGACAGTGACAGCGGCCCGGAGCGGGTCAGGATGTACTGCATGCCGACCAAAAGCTTGCCCCACCAGGGACGCAGGATCTGGTTGAGCGTCGGCAGCTTGCCCTTGAAGGTGTAGTTGATGCCGACATGGTCCTGCAGATTGGCGCCGACATTCTCGTTGGCATGCACGACCGGGATGCCCAAGCCTTCAAGCAGCGCCGCCGGACCCACCCCGGAGAGCTGCATGAGCTGCGGCGAGTTGATCGAACCCGCGGACAGGATGATTTCGCGGCCGGCGCGGGCCGTCCTGGTCTGACCGTTCTGCAGATACTCGACGCCGACGGCGCGCTTGCCTTCGAACAGGACGCGGCTTGCCAGCGCCTTGGTCTCCACGCGCACATTGGCGCGCTTCATCGCCGGGCGCAGGAAGGCACGGGCGGCCGACATGCGGCGGCCGTTCTTGGTCGAGATCTGGTAGATGCCGACGCCTTCCTGGGCAGCACCATTGAAATCGGGATTGAGCGGCAGACCGGCCTGCTGGCCTGCGGTGAGATAGCGCTTCGTCAGCGGGTGGACGGCATCGGTGGTGTCGCTGATGTGCAGGGGACCGCCGCTGCCGCGCCATGCGTCGGCGCCGGCTTCATTGTCCTCGAGCGCCTTGAAGGCCGGCAACAGATCGTCATAGCCCCAGCCGGGATTGCCGGCGGCGCGCCAGTCATCGAAGTCTTCGCGGGCGCCGCGGATCCAGACCATGGCGTTGATCGAGCTTGACCCGCCAAGCAGCTTGCCGCGCGGCCAGTGGTCGACATTGCCGCCGAGGCCGGGATCCGGCTCGGTCTTGTAGTTCCAGTTCACCGTGGGATCGAAGAAGGTCTTGCCGTAGCCGAGCGGCATCTGCACGTAGAAGCGCCGGTCGCTGCCGCCGGCTTCCAGCACCAGCACCGAGAAGCGGCCCGAAGCCGACAGTTTGTCGGCCAGAACCGAGCCGGCCGAGCCGGAGCCGACGATGATGAAGTCATAGGTCTGCATGATGAAAATGGCGGCTCCGGAAATCTGGCGCAGCCTAGACGCCATGGGTTCGCCGCGTCGCCGCGCCTTCCGGCATCGGTTGTGAAAAAAGCGACTGGTATACCGGCCGGCTTTCGGGGAATGCCGACAATCGCGCTTGATATGCATGGGGTCGACGGACTATGCGGATAGCATCATTTCGGCATGATTTTTTCCGATAAGTCTGCAACTTTTCGGAATCATGCCCCTGGCCACTCCGCGCAAAGGCAGGAGAACCCATGCGTGTCCTGTCGGATGCTTTCATTCCCGAACTGCCGGGCTATTACAAAGGCAAGGTCCGCGAGAATTACGACCTGGCCGACGGCAGGCGTATCATCATCGCCACCGACCGTCTCAGCGCCTTCGACATCATCCTGACCTCGATCCCGTTCAAGGGAGAGATCCTCACCCGGACGGCGCGGTACTGGTTCGAGGAAACCGCCGACATCTGCCCGAACCATGTGCTGGAGTATCCCGACCCCAACGTCGTCGTCGGCACAAGGCTCGACATACTGCCGGTCGAGATCGTCGTGCGCGGCTATCTGGCGGGGACCACCAGCACCTCGATCCTGACCCGCTACCGACGCGGCGAACGGGACATGTATGGAATGCGCCTGCCAGACGGCCTGCGCGACAATGAGAGGCTGGCCGAGCCGGTCATCACGCCGACCAGCAAGGCGGCCGACGGCGGCCATGACGAGCCGCTGTCCAGGGCCGAGATCCTGGAGCAGGGCCTGCTCACGCAGGAGCAGTGGGACACGGTTTCGGATTATGCCTTGAAGCTGTTCGCCCGCGGCCAGGCGCGCGCAGCCGAACGCGACCTGATCCTGGCCGACACGAAATACGAATTCGGCACAGACAAGGACGGGGCGGTCATTCTCGCCGACGAAATCCACACGCCCGACAGCAGCCGGTACTGGATCGCGGCGAGCTACCAACAGGCGCTGGCTGATGGCACGCGGCCGGAGAGCTTCGACAAGGATTTCATCCGCTCATGGGTGACGGCGCGCTGCGATCCCTACAAGGACCCGATCCCGAGCATTCCGGACGAGATCGTCGAACAGGCCTCTGGGGTGTATGCCCAGGCTTACGAGGCGATCACCGGCAAGGCATTCGTTCCAGACATTTCCGGGGATACGGTTCTCGACCGCATCCGCGCTAACCTTGCACGTTATTTCTGAGAGGTGCGATCTCCAGGAACCGCGTTCCTCGGCGATTGGGAGAACCTTTCTGACACCGAAGCCGCTGAAAATCGCCCACAACCGGGCGTATGCCAATTCCACGCCGAGCCGTCGGCCCCCACTCCGTCGCCGCTTTGCGGCGCCACCTCTCCCCCGATCGACGGGGTAGAGGAAGGGGCGCTAGCCTTGCCCGGCCTGGCTCCTTCCTCTCCCTCCGGAGGGGGGAGAGGTGGCGCTGCGAAGCAGCGACGGAGTGGGGGAAGCCCGTTCCAGAACCCGAAGCCGCTGAAAATCCGGCACAATCGGGCGAATGCAGGGTTAGCCTATGGCCTTGGGGAGAGGAAACAGCAGCCGTCGCGCGTTGACCTATTCCCGTAGCGGCGATACGGGATCGATGACCATCACTGCTTAAGGATTCTGCCCATGGTGCAGTACGCGGACGGACGGCCGATCGGAGACCTGACGCTGCGCACCCTGGCCATGCCTTCGGACGCCAATGCCGCAGGCGACATTTTCGGTGGCTGGGTGATGGCGCAGATGGATCTTGCCTGCGGCATCCGCGCCGCCGAGCGCGCCAGGGGCCGCGTGGTGACGGCGGCGGTCAAGGAAATGTCCTTCGCCAAGCCGATGAAGATCGGCGACACGCTGTGCATCTACACCCATGTCGAACGCGTCGGCCGCACCTCGATGACGCTCAAGGTCGAGGCCTGGGCGCAGCGCTATCTTTCCGACCTGATGGAAAAGGTGACGCACGCCGATTTCGTCATGGTGGCGCTCGACGGCGAGGGCAAGCCGAAGGCGGTTCCGGCCGAGAGCTGATTCGACACCGCCAAGCCCGGGCATTTGTAACATCGCCCGAGCGAAGCGATGCGTTCAGCGACATGCTGCCGTTGCCTTCCACGCGCAATTCTCCCGGACACCGGAGGAAGACAATGCGTCAACACCTGTTGAACGGCTGGCTTGCGGCTGCTCTCATGGCCCTTGTCTGCCTGCTCGGTATAACCGCTTACGCCGAAGTCAAACAGGACCTTGGGCGCACCGCCTGCCTGCATGACACGACGGATGCGAAGCAGCGAACAGCGACGTGCACGATCTGCAGCCAGACGCCTTGCTTGGCGCGAAGGGCCTGACTGGCTGCCGTTGGAATGTGGGTTACCGTCGAGAGGGGGGCCGGGCGCGTCGGGCCGGCATCGAGCGCCATGGACTGTTTCCAAGTCGCCTTCAGGTCCAGTCGCTTTCAAGGAGCCGTGACTTCGCTTGGGCAGCTAGAGCCGCTCAGTGCAGGTCCCGAATCCCTTGCCGCGCATGGGCTTCAGGCGTGCATGTCGTCGAATCTGGCGCGTGCCGACTGGACACGCTGGGTGTTCTTGCGGGCCCATTCGCCGAGCGCGCCGACCGGCACCAGCAACTCGTGACCGAGCTCCGTCAGCTCGTAATCGACGCGCGGCGGAATGGTTGGAAACACCTTGCGGGTGATGAAGCCGTCACGCTCCAGGCCGCGCAAGGTGGTGGTCAGCATCTTCTGGGAGATGCCGCCGACGGCGGCGCGCAATTCGTTGAAACGCAGCGGTCCGCCGCCCAGCTTGCCGACCACGAGCACGGTCCATTTGTCCCCGACGCGCTGCAGGATTTCCGACACGGCGCGGCAGTCCTCGGTGTTATGCGGGTGCCTCAGTAACAAAAACGTGCCTCCTTGCGCATCAAATTGTCAGTATCACATATAGCGCCGGTATCCAAACGATACCAAAAATTCCCGCAAGGAGAGCCCCTTATGTCCAAGCCCAAAATCGCCATTGTCATCGGTTCGACGCGCGCTGCCCGCTTCGCCGACGTGCCGACGCAGTGGATCGCCAAGATCGCCAAGGCACATGCCGACATCGATGTCGAAATTGTCGATCTGCGCGACTTTCCGCTGCCCTTCTTCGATGAGGTCGCGTCTTCCGCCTGGGCGCCCTCGCAGAACGAAGTCGCACAGCGCTGGCAGAAGAAGGTCGCCGGATTCGACGGCTTCATCTTCACCGCCGCCGAATACAATCACGGCCCGACGGCCGTGCTGAAGAATGCGATCGACTACGCCGCCAACGAGTGGAACAAGAAGCCGGCCGGCTTTGTCGGCTATGGCAGCGTCGGTGGCGCCCGCGCCGTCGAACAGCTTCGTCTCCACGCCGTCGAATTGCAGATGGCGCCGGTCAAGTCCGCGGTCCATATCGCCTGGGGCGATTTCCTGGCCGTGCGCCAGGGCGAGAAGAAGCTCGAAGATCTCGAGCACCTGAACCAGGCCGCCACCGCGCTGGTCAACGACGTCGCCTGGTGGGCCAAGGTGCTGAAGGCCGCCCGCGCCGCCGATGCCGTCGCCGGAGAAGCCCAGGCGGCCTGATCCGCCGGATCGGATTGTCCTCCCAAGGGATACGGGGCGGCGCTTGCGTCGCCCTTTTTTCGCGTTCCTGCAAGGAGTTGCGGCTGCGCGAAAGATCTGCATGCAACGCCGCGCCGCCCCTCAGCGCCTCGCAAGCAGGTGAGAGTGCCGCAGACACAGCGCTCTTGCGAAGGCGCCCGTCCCGGGAGCCGCGTGCTCGTCCTTTGCCCGAAGAGGGCGGCTCGACCGGCAAGGTCGTGCTGATGCCTTAGTTCCCGAAGGTGCTCGTCGGCAGACTGCCACCTCAAAGGGCGGTCGTCGGTCCAGGTCGGGTCGGCTCCGAATATCGAACGGCTCAAATACCCGCGATCGCGAAAAGCCAGGCCAGGATGTCGAACAACAGAAGGACCAGCGCAATCTGCAATGCCACCCGAAGCCGCTGGATAATGCGCCAGTTGCTGACCATGTCCGCCTTGATGCGAAGGGCGAGCGCGCGCTGCATGGCCGACATGTTTGCCGGCCTGTCGCCGTCGACATATTGATGGAGCAGCTCTTCTGGGTCGAAGCGGAACGTGTATTTGTGGTAGGGCCAAAGCAAGAAGACGATCAGCCCGCCGATGACGAACAGCAGAACCACCGCGATCCAGTCCCAAAGCCCAAGCCCGTCGGAAAGCGCCCTTCCGCCAAGCAGCGAGTTGGCGAACGCAGTGGCGAAGATGAGGCTGCCAGCGCGGGCGTTCATGTTCTCGACGAGGTTCTGCTGGTGATTGAGGCCTCTCACTGCCTCCTGATAAATGAAGGCAAGGCGGGGATCGCCGTCGGCAAGGTCGCTCGCGACTGCTGTGTTGCTGTCTGCTCTATTGGCAGATTCGTTCATAAGGGTGCTCTATAGCGCGCCAGTGCTGCGTCATCCTAACTCAAATCTCTTGCCGCCAAAACGTTGGCCGTACAGGACAGCTCCTCGACTCTTCCACCGGCCTCCATTTATGGGCCGACTGTTTTTGACGGCACTCTGGCGGAGATCTTTGATCTCCAGGATCAGATCGCCTCAAACGTAGTCGGCGCAATCACGCCGAAGGTCGAGGAGGCTGAAATCGAACGTGCCAAGCGCAAACCGAGATCTTTGCGCTCGCAGCCGAACTACGCGAGCGCGATGCGTGTCGCGATGGCAAGTCATGCCTTGGCGGGACAGCTTTCTGAAGCGGAGAAGATGCGCGCCTGCGCGAACTCGATCCCACATTGCGGCTTTCGGAACTCGCGGAGGTGCTGCCCCGTTTCAACGGGTGGAAGACCGCGACAACTATATCGAGGGCCTTCGGAAGGCGGACTTGCCAGAATTGCGCAAAAGCCGGTCCGTCATGCCATGGCCGAAACTCGATGCTCAGATATCCGCTTTCGCGGTCACGCGCCGCTAGACAAGCCGGCAATGGTTGGCGGGCTCGCTGCGAGCTTCCCCAGCCATTCCACAAGTCGCCATGGTTGGACCGCCATATCGGCGGGGCTGCCATCTGGCCCCGCCGGTCTGCCCTGATATATCCGGCTGCGATCCGTCACATGAGGGGCCTCGTGAAGTCATCCAGCCTGGCAGGCGCCGTTTCTCCCATGATCCCGGTGCTTGTCTGCGCGCTTGGCATCTTCCTGCTGTCGGGGATGGACGCGGCGATGAAGGTCCTGGTCCTTGCCGTCGGCGTCTACAACACGGTGCTGTGGCGCAGCATGCTCGCGACCGTGGTTGCCGGCGCCGGCTGGTCGGCGGGACCGCGCACGCTGCCCAAGCCTTCCGTGCTCAGGCTGCATGCGCTGCGTGCCGCGGTCGTCGGCTTTGTCCTGCTGTCCTTCTTCTGGGGGCTTGCCAGGCTGCCGCTGGCGGAGGCGATCGGGCTCAGTTTCGTGGCGCCGCTGTTCGCCCTGCTGCTGGCGGCGTTGCTGCTCGGCGAACGCATACAGCGTCAGGCGATCTGGGCCTCGCTGGCCGGCATTGCGGGCGTCGCAATCATCGTCGGCGGACAGTTCGGGCAGACAAGCCATGCCAGGGATGCCTTGCTCGGCACGGCGGCGGTGCTGGTGTCGACGGTGTTCTATGCCTACAATCTGATCCTTGCGCGGCAGCAGGCGCTGGTGGCCAAGCCGATCGAGATCATGCTGTTTCAGAACCTTTGCGTGGCGGTCTTCCTTGGTCTCGCGGCGCCCTGGCTGGCCATTGCCCTGCCGCGCGAGCTCTGGCTTCCGCTCGCCGGCGTGACGGCGCTGTCGCTCGCCGGCCAATTCCTGATGAGCTGGGCCTATGCGCGGGCGGAAGCGCAGTATCTGATCCCGACGGAATACTCCGCCTTCATCTGGGCGATCGCACTTGGCTTCCTCTTCTTCGACGAGGCGGTGACCTGGACCACGCTGGCGGGAGCGGGTCTCATCGTCACCAGTTGCCTGATCGCGGCACGCTCAAATCCCAGGCTTGCCGAGCCGATCGAAGCCGCTCTCTGATGGCCTAAGCTTCCCGCCCACCATGCGCCGAGGAGGGGGGCTGATGGGCTCGGAGGGGTAGCCGTCATCTAAGTAGATCATTCATCTAAGTAGATCCTTTGCAATTTCTAGTTTATACACCATTTTACTAAATATCTTTGCTTAAGCGCCGCTCTTTTCCCGAATAATAAGTATATGTCTTCCGAAAGATCGATGTTATGGTGGATTGTGCAATGATTCCCCGGAACGAAATCGTTCCTTTCAGCATTGATCCGACGTGGCCATCCGGAAGTCGTAAGCGAACGGTTCGAGGCGGCCAGGCCTCACGAGGAGGGTGTATCCGATGAGCTTCTTCGTCAACGCCGTGGGTGTTCCTCTTCCCTATAGCGGCACGTCCAACCACTGGTTCTCGGCGCCTGGGGCCGGGCCCGACCTGTATGGCAGCGCGGGAAATGACTCGTTTTACGGAGCGGGCAATCTCAACGTCACCATGCATGGCGGCACGGGCGATGACATCTATTACCTCTATGGGGCGGGCAACAAGGTGGCCGAGGGCGCCGGGGCAGGCATCGACACGATCAGCACATGGATGAGCTACAAGCTCCCCGCCAATGTCGAGAACCTCATCGTCACAAACCCCAATAACTACGCTTTCGGAAACGGGTTGGACAACATCATCACCGCCAAGGCCGGGCACCAGACGATCGACGGCGGCGCGGGAAACGACGTGCTGATCGACGGCGGCGGCGGTTACGACACGTTCGTCATCTCGAAAGGCAATGGCAGCGACCTGATCGCGAATTTTGCCGCCACCGACACTGTCCGCCTCAACGGCTACGGGTTCACGTCGTTCGACGCGATCCATTCCAGCATGATCCAGGCGGGGTCGAATGTGCTGTTGAACCTCGGATCAGGCGAGATCCTGGAGTTCAAGGACACGACCATCGACAAGATGCAGCCCGCCCAGTTCGAATTGCCGATCGACATGTCCGGCATGAAGCTGTCCTTCAGCGACGACTTCAACGCGCTCAATCTTCACAACGCTCAGGGCGGCACGTGGGATACCAACTTCTCATGGGGAGCGCCGAACGGCAGCACATTGGCCAGCAATGGCGAGCTGCAATGGTACATCGACGCCAATTACGGGCCGACGAGTTCCGTCCACCCGTTCAGCGTGAATAACGGCGTGCTCACCATCACCGCCGCGCAGGCGCCGGCCGACATCAAGCCGCTGATCAACAACTACGAATACACGTCAGGTATCCTCAATACGCACAGCACCTTCTCACAAACCTACGGCTATTTCGAAATGCGCGCCGACCTGCCTGAGAACGCCGGCGCCTGGCCCGCCTTCTGGCTGCTGCCGGCAGACGGCTCGTGGCCGCCGGAACTGGATGTGGTCGAGACGCGCGGGCAGGACCCGAACTCGTTGATCATGACGGCGCATTCGAATGAAACGGGAACCCACACCAAGGTGACGTCGACGGTAAACACCATGGATACCGCCGGCTTCCACACCTATGGGCTGCTGTGGACGCCGGACAAGCTCGTCTGGACTTATGACGGTGTCCAGGTCGCGGAAGCGGCGACGCCATCCGATATGCACAAGCCCATGTACATGCTGGCCGATCTCGCGGTCGGCGGTCTTGCCGGCGCGCCTCCCGATCATCTGGCGACGCCTGCCGAGATGAAGATCGACTATATCCGCGCCTATACGCTGGACAACGCGCCGGCGAGCGCTTTGCACACCACCACCAGCACCGCCACGCATAGCATCGCCAGCAGCACGCTGCACGGCGGTTCCGAATTCGGGGGCCACGCGTAAGGGCCGGGATCATGCAGCGGCGGGAAATGCGGAAATGACTGGACCGTCCGGCCTGCGTCCGGTCTTCCTGCGCGCTATCGCCGATGTCGGCGTCTTCTCGCTGCTGATCAACATCCTGCTGTTGGTGATTCCGCTCTACCTGCTGCAGGTGTACGACCGCGTGCTGCCGTCCTCCAGCGTCGAGACGCTTGTCTATCTGTCAGCTATCGCGGTGCTCGCGCTCGCCTTCCTCGGGCTGCTGGACGCGATCCGCGCCGTTTACACGCAGCGCGTCGCGGCGACCGTCGACCGCAAGCTGGGTGCCAGCACCTTCGCCGTTTCGCTCGGCGCGAGATATGCCGGCGGCCTGTCGCCGCTGCGCGATCTCGCTTCGGTCTGCGCCTTCATCAGGTCACGCGGCGTGGCGGTGCTGTTCGACCTGCCTTTCGCCCCTGTCTTCCTCGCCTTGCTCTATCTCATCCATCCGGTGCTGTTCTGGGTAACGGTCGCCGGCGCGGTGCTTCTGCTATTCCTCGTCGTGGCCAACCAGCTTGCGATCGGCAGGAACGATGCCTTGTCCGCGGAGCGTTCGGCGTTGGCCAGCCAGGCGGAACAGGCCTTTGCCCGCAATGCCGAGACGCTGCGAGCCATGGGCATGGTGCGGAATGCCTCGCTGGTCTGGGGACGGCACGTGGCGGCGGCGCTCACTTTCCATGACCGTTCCTCGAGCGCCAACGCGATCTTCAGCGGCGCCTCGCGGGCGCTGCGCATGATGCTGCAACTGGCGATCCTCGGCGCCGGCGCATGGCTGGTGCTGCAGGGGCAGATGACGGCCGGCATGATCTTCGCCTCCTCGCTGGTGTCGTCGCGCGCGCTGCAGCCGCTCGACCAGCTGATCGGCGCCTGGCGGCAGATCGCCGACGCGCGGCGGGCGTGGACGCGGCTGGAAAAAGCGCTCGCAATGCGTCCGACGGAGCCGCGAAAACTGATCCTGCCCGATCCGGCCGGCGCGATTTCCGTGCAGGACGTCTTCTTCATGGCGCCGAACGCCCAGCCCGGCACGGAACCCATCCTCAAGCGGCTCAACTTTGCGATCGGCGCGGGCGAAGCGCTGGCCGTCGTCGGCCCGAGCGGGGCCGGCAAATCGACACTGGCGCGGTTGCTCGTAGGGGCCGCCCAACCGACCGGCGGCTCAATCAGGATCGACGGCGCCGACCTCAGGACCTGGGACGAAAGCCAGCTTGGAAAGCATGTCGGCTACCTCGCGCAGGAGGTTGAGCTCTTTCCTGGATCGATCGCGCAAAACGTCGCCCGCTTCGACCCGCAAGCGGACGACGCCGCGATCGTCGAGGCGGCAAGGCGCGCCCAGGTGCACGAGCTGATCCTGGCGCAGCGCGACGGCTACCAGACCATGATCGGCCCGTCGGACAGGGCGCTGTCGGGGGGCGAGCGCCAGCGAATCGGCCTGGCGCGCGCCTTCTACGGAAATCCGCGGCTCCTGGTACTCGACGAGCCCAGCTCCCATCTCGACGGCAGCGGCGAGGCCGCGCTCGAGGCGGTGCTTTCGGCCGCGCGAGCGGCGGGCGTCACGGTCATCGTGGTCACCCATCGCCCTTCGATCGCCGCCGCTTGCGCCCGCGTGATGCTTTTGCGCGGCGGCATGGTCGAAGCCTTCGGCCCTGGCGACGAGGTGCTGCGGCGTTCGGTCATCGGCAAGGCCCCCCAGCAGAGCACGGTGGTGACCGGGTCATTCGTCCCGACAATCCGCGCGGGTGGCAGTTTCGGATCGTGAGATGACGACACAGAGCCTCGCCTGGGACAGCCAGCCGCGCACCGACATAAGACGCGTGGCCCTGACCGGCTACGTCGCCATAGCGGTGCTGGCGGGCGGCTTCGGCTATTGGGCCGTCAGCGCTCCCTTGTCGGGAGCGGTGATCACGCAAGGCACGATCTCGGCGACCGGCGGAAACATCCGCATCCAGCATCGCGAGGGCGGGATCATCAGGGAATTACCGGTCCATGAAGGCGATCGCGTGCAACAGGGCCAGAACCTGGTCGTGCTGGACCCAACGGCCGCGCAGGCCGAGCTCAACCGGCTGGTGAGGCAGTCGATCGCGCTCAGGGCAAGTGCGGCGCGGCTGGAGGCGGAACGCGACGGGTTGGACAGGATGGCGCCCATCACCGAAGCGGCGCCGGCACCTTTCCAGCACGATTTCGAGATCCTGGTTCGCGAACAGCAAAAGGAATTCGACGCCAGGCTGGCCCGGTTCCGGTCGGAAAAATCGATCCTGGCACAACGCGTCGCCATGCATCGGCAGTCGGTGGTGGGGTTGCAGGCCCAGCAACAGGCCATTCAGCAGCAAGCCGACGTCGTGAAGAACGAACTCGGCATCAAGACCGGCCTGCTGGACAAGGGCCTCACCAACCGCACCGAGTACTCCCAGCTATTGCGCAGCGAGGCCGATCTCGTCGGGCAGGCCGGGGCGCTGGAGGCCAATCTGGCGACGGCCAACACCCAGATCGTCGAGGCCCAGGAGCAGATCGAGCGCCAGACCACGCAACGCGTCGAGGAGGCGCTGACGAAGCTGGACGACGTTCGCTCCAATCTGGCCGATGTCGAGGAGCAGACCAGGGCGGCGGAGGCGGTGCTGCGGCGCACGACGATCAAGGCGCCGGCGGCAGGCATCGTGGTGTCGTCGGCCTATAATTCCAAGGGAAGCGTGATCGCCCCAGGCGAAAAGATCATGGAGATCCTGCCCACGGCATCGGGCCTCGTCGTCGATGCAAGGCTGCGGCCGAAAGACCTCGATCAGGTCCGTGTCGGCCAGCCGGCGAAGCTGCGGCTGTCGGCCTTGAATGCGCGGCTCACTCCCGAGGTCTCAGCCACGGTGGCGCAAATCTCAGCGGACCGGCTCGTCGACGAGGCAACGCATGAGCCCTATTTCCGAGCCAAGCTGAGGATCGCGGCCGACCTGCCGCCCGGCGTAAAGCCCGAGCAGCTTTATCCCGGAACGCCAGTCGAGGCGTTCATCAACACCGGTGATCGGACTTTCCTGGAGTATCTGGCACGGCCGATGCTCGATTCCTTCGCCCGCGCCTTTACCGAGCGGTAGAGCTCGCGGTCCGCGCAGTATATTGGCCGCCGTCGAGGGCCGCCGGACCGAAACCAGGCATATGCCGTCAGCGCACCATCTCGCGGTGACCGCTGGGCAGGCGGGTGGCGATCAGCTTATCGATGCGGCGGCCATCGAGGTCGACGACCTCGAAACGCCAGCCCTGCGCGTCGACACATTCGCCGGTCGCCGGCAGATGGTGCATGTGCGACAGCACATAGCCGGCGACGGTCTCGTAGTCGCGGTTCTCCGGCAGGTCGATGCCGAGCACCTCGGCCATCTCGTCGGCCTGCATGTAGCCGGCGAGAAGCCATGAGCCGTCGTCGCGCTGGACAGCGTTTTCTTCCTCGCCGGCCTCGAGATCCGAGCGGAAGACGCCGGTGATGGCTTCTAGGATGTCGGCGGGGGTGACGATGCCTTCGAAGTGGCCGTATTCGTCATGCACCAGCGCCATCGGCACGTCGCTCTCCTTCAGCTTCTGCAACACATCAAGCGCATCGGCCTGATCGTGCACGATCGGTGCCGCGCGCACATATTTGCGCGGGTCGAGCGCGCGGCCGCCGAGCAGTGCGGCCAGCACGTCGCGCGTCTGGATGACGCCGATCATGGCGTCCACCCCGCCGTCGCCGGCGGGCAGGCGCGAATGCTGGGTGTCCATCAGAAGCTTGCGGATCGTGGCGTCATCGGACTGCAGGTTGATCCAGTCGACATCGGTGCGGGGTGACATGACGGCGCGCACGGCGCGGTCGCCAAGCCGCATGACGCCGGCGATCATGCGCCGCTCGTCGGATTCGATAGTGCCGTGATGCTCGGCCTCGGCGACCAGCATCTTGATCTCCTCGTCGGTGACCTTTTCCTCGCTTTCGCCGCGCTGGCCGAGCAGCCAGAGCACGGCACGGCCCGAAATATCGAGCAGGAAGACCAGAGGGGCCGAGATGGTGGCCAGGATGGTCATTGCCGGCGCCGCCCGTGCCGCGACCCGCTCGGGATCGCGCAACGCGATCTGCTTGGGCACGAGTTCGCCGATAATCAGCGAGGCATAGGTGATGATGGCCACGACGATGCCGACGCCGAGCGGGTCTGCTATGTTCTCGCGGATGCCTGCCGTAGCCAGATATTGCGCCAGCCTCTGGCCGAGCGTGGCGCCGGAAAAGGCACCCGAGAGCACGCCGACCAGCGTGATGCCGATCTGCACGGAGGACAGGAATTTGCCGGGATTGGAGCCAAGCGCCAAAGCGCGGCCGGCACCCTTGACGTTGCGGTCGATCATCGCCTTCAGGCGAGCCGGCCGCGATGAGACGATGGCGAGTTCGGACATCGACAGAAGGCCGTTCACGCAGATGAGGACGACCACGGTGGCGATTTCAACGTATAGCATGAGGGCTCAATAGCATTGCCGCACGGCTTTCGAAAATAGTCGGCGGCCATTTTAGAAAGATGACAGCGGATGCGGGTGGATCAGACAGCATCCCAGGGCGGCGCGCCTTCGAGAAGGGGCCGTTCGGCAAGATCGTCATCGCGACGACCTGACCTGCCGTCACGGCAACTGCTTCAGCACGCCGACGACCGCCTTGCCGTCGGTGAAATAAGGGTCGCCGCCGCCATTGCGGCCGCTCCGGGTGGGGCCGATGCCCGCCAGGCCGCTGGTCGAGGCCAACAGGCCGGCGGCATTGAGATCGCCGATCATAAAGTCGCGCTCGGCATCGAGGTCGGGACCGATGTGATGGGTGATGGCGCCCGTGTCATGGCTCAGACCGACGCCGCGATCGAAGCTGGCGGCACCCAGCCAGAGCGGCCTGCCATCGTCGCCAACCATATCCGTTCGCCAAAAACGGACGTGATGGCGCCGGTCGGCACTGTCGCCGACCGGCTTTTCGAAAGCGAGTTCCTGGGCGCGGCCTTCGAACAGCAGACGGCTTATCGGTGCGTCGGGATAGGGGCGGGAAAACAGTACACTTTCGCCGATGTCGATGGCGGTTCTCAAGGTGACGGCGTCGGCGGTGTCCCAGCCGGCGACGGCGAAAGCGTGCACCAGCTCCTTCTCCGTGCCGATCAGGCCGACATTGATGGGGTCGCCGGGAATGCCTTGCGACGTGTGGGTGACCATCTCGAAATGCCGATCGCGAAAGCCGCGATCACGGAATGTCCAGAATTCCGGCGCCGCGACATAGGCGAGCGCCAGATAGCCGCCCAGCACGGCCACTACCCAGATCGCAATGCGTCGCTGGAGGCTTCGTTGGCTCATAAAGGCGGCTCGATCCGAGCGCTATCTGTTGCCTGACGGTTCCCTGGAAATCAATGGCCAGAGATGAGCAGACGGTTTATCGTAAGCCATCATTTTTTCGTGGGGGCGGGAATGAAACGGAAGCCGACGGGCCCGAGAACGATGGCGTTGACCGCGGATCTTGTCGCCCGGGTCGAGCGCGTCGAACTGGATCCCGGGCCTGAGCCTGGAACGGCCGAGCACACCAACGCGGAGTTCGATGAGTTGGTCGCTCGACTGCTCGCCGAATATCGGCCCGAAATGCTGTGGGTCTTCGCCTATGGTTCGTTGATCTGGAATCCCGAATTCGTTCCTGTCGAGCAGCGCCCGGCGACGGCGCCTGGATGGCACCGTTCGTTCTGCCTGAAGCTGACGCGTTGGCGGGGCACGCGCGAATTGCCTGCCCTGATGCTGGCGCTGGACCGCGGCGGCAGCTGCAACGGGATCGTCTACCGGCTTCCCGATGAAGATCATTTCGGGCAGCTCGGCCAGCTGATGCGCCGGGAAATCGATGCCAACCCACCAACCAACGTGCCCTGCTGGATCAAGGTCAAGACCAAGGAGGGTCCGCTGCGCGCTCTGGCTTTCGTCGCCGCGCCGGGTGGCAAGGCCTATGCCGGACGGTTGCCGTTGGAGCAGGTTGCGGACACGCTGGCGCGAGCCGCCGGACACTGGGGGTCGTCGGCGCAGTATCTGTTCCGGACCGTCAGCAAGCTGGAAGAAAGCGGTATTCGGGATAAGAATCTCTGGCGCATCCAGGATCTCGTGGCTCGGCAAATTATCGCGTCCACCGGTGACGCATGATCTTTTCCTACCGGCAGGCGCGGTAACCGTTCCTGCGGTTCTTGATGTCGAAATGGAAATGGTTGCGGTGGTCGTAATTGTAGCCGGGGCCGAGCACGGTGGTGAAATACTGGCAGCCGTCGGCGCGCACATTGTTGAGGAAGCCGCGGGTGCGGAAGGCGAACAGGCCGGGTTTGCGCACGTCGATGTCGTCGCCATTGTTGAGTTCGATGCTCATGACATCGAGCGCGTTGCCCTTGCCGTGCTCCGACAGCACGCCTTCGCCGGCAATGTTGCGGCAGGAGTAGCTTGAGCCCTGGTGGATGGTCCTGACGCCGGAGAAATAGCGCCAGCGGGCGGAGGGAACGAGTTCGTTCTTGGTCCAGGCGGCGAAGGTAGCCGCCATGTCGCAGGTCAGGGTCGCGGCGGGTTTCATCTCGATGCTGCCGATAGCCGTGACCTTGACCGGATAGTCGATGCCGCACTGGCCTTCATGGATCGGCGCCAGGTCGGTGTAGGCGACATCGAGGCGCTTCAGCTGCTGGCGGCAATCGGTTTCGCTGGCTGGAATCTGCTCCACCGGCGACATCGGCTCGTCCATGCGCGGATAGGCGGCCTGAGTCATGTAGGGATTGGACGGAACAAGCTTCTGCATGCCCTGATATTGCGGCACGGCCGCGGTCTGCGAGCCGACATCGACGGCAGGCTGCAGCGACAGCACGCTGCCGGTGTTGCAGGCGGAAACCGTGGCCAATGCAAGACCGGCGGCCATAAGCGCCGCAGGTTTCAATTGGTGCGCGGTGGCGAGGAAAACGGCGCGAAATTTGCCGGCCATTGGCGGAATCCTACTTCTGGATATCCGGCATTTTAACGATCAAGGGTAAAGGAAAACTCAGCGTCCGCGTTCATGCCTGCGGCGGAATTGCGGCGGCGATCCTGCGTCAACCGCGTTTATTGGCAGAACGTGCCGCCATGCCGCCGGGGCTCAAGGTCGAGATGGAAGTGCAGCGCGTGGTCGGCGTCGGCGCCTGGGCCGAGCACGGTCTTGAACGGGCCGCAGGCGGCCTTGCGCACGGCGTCGAGGAATTTGCCGTCTTTTTCCGGCGGCGCCGGCCCGACCTCGATCGTCCTGCCATCGGACAGCGTAAAGCTGGCAGTGTCGAGCGCGTTGCCGAAAGCATGTTCCGACAGTTTGCGTGTGCCATTGCGCGGCCGGCAGACGAAGGCCGACGCCTGGCCGATCGATTTCAGGTCAGCGCCGAATTCGGCTTTAGCCGCCGGCTGGATGACGTCGGCGGCAAAACGCGCCGCCGCCTCGGCCATCGGGCAGTTGAGCTCGGTGCCCGGAGCAATCGCGATCGATTTGCCAAGCGACTTCAGCACGATGGGGTAGGGGATCGAGCAGCCGATTTCGGGGTTGCTTTCGGCCTTGTGCTCCTCGAATTCGACCCCGAGTGTCTTCAGGCGCTCGCGGCAGGCGACTTCCTCAGCCGGCATCTTGTCGGCGGGAAGATCGGCCGAGCGTGGATCGGGCAGCATCTTCTCCTCGTCACCTGCTTCCGCCGGCTTTGGCGTTGGCTGCGGGGCGACGGCCGGCGGTTGAGATTCGGGCGTCGTGGTGGCGGGCTTTGGCGTCGGCGTCGGCGCCACGGCAGGCGGCTCCGGCTCGCGTTCGGTTTCTGGTGGTTCCGGTGGTTTCGGGCTTTTTTGACGGGACTCTTCGTCGCTGGGTAGATCGGGGTCCTTGGGCGGGTTGGGCGCCGCGCCGCTCTTTGGATTTTCAGCGTTCTGATCTTGCGACTTTGGGGTGTCCACTTTCTGAGTGTCCACCGGGCGTGGCTCGGGCACCGGAACATCGGCAGACGGCCGAGCATCCTGCGTTGCCGGCGGTGCCGGATTGGGCGCGAGATGCTGCCTGGTTCGCGCTCTCGACTGCCGCTTGCCGCGCGGTTTCAGCGGCTGATCGGCCCGCTGTGTCAGCGGCTGCTCCACGCGCGGGCTCAGCGGCCCATGGTGTTTGTGACGATGTCTGGCGTCGGCCGGCATGACCAGCAGAGCCGTGACGGCCAAGGCCAATGCAATCCTGTACCCTCGAGAAAAGCTCAGCTTTGCCATCATCCACAAAACGGCACCGGTCGGCTGAAGTTGCCTGGACAGGCGCTTAGACCCGATCACAATCGGTTACCTCCGCGTTACGCGCCGATCGCTTCCAGTCCCTCTTCCAGCCAGTCGGCGAGCAGCGGCATGCCGAGCAGGTATTTTGCCGTGCGCTTGTTGGCGCGCTCCCGTGCCGCGGTTACGGCGTCAGCCCATTCCGAGGGGTCGTAGTCGCCGCGGCCGACCCAGGCCAGCGCGATCAGCTCGGCGGCCTCGTCGATATTGAGGTCGTTGATCAGCTCGCGCAGCTCTTCCCCGGTGAGGTTTTCCGAGCTCTCCTCGGCAAGGCCGTCATGGTGGTGGTTGTCATGCGTGTCACCGTCGAACTCGACCTCGTGTTCGGCGCCGTCAGCATAGTCCTCGTTGACGGCCGCGCTCAGCGCCTTGGCCTTGAGGATGAACAGCCGCACGGTATCGGGGCCGATCGTGAGATCCCAGTCCTTTTCCAGCCGTCGCTGCACGGGCCCTCTCCGTCAGTCGTTTGCCGGATGATACCGGATTTGCGGCATCCGTCACCTCATGTTCTCCAGGCGATCTTTTTCCGGGATGAAACGCGGACCGCTCGGCGTTAGTGTTGCATTGTCACACCCTCAGGAGGTTTCCATGCATAAAAGAGTGCTGATCCAGGCGGCGAGCGCGCTTATCGCTCTGCAGTTCCTTGCCGTTCCGGCGTTTGCCGCCGGCAGCAGTGGTGGTAGCGACCAGACTGTCACCCAGTGCAAGAAAGGCGAGGTCTGGGACAAGAAGAAGCAGAAATGCGTACCGCCGAAGGAAGGCATGCTGGACGACGACAGCATCTACGATGCGGGCCATGCGCTGGCGATGGCCGGCCGCTATGACGAGGCGATCGCCGTGCTCAGCCTCGCCGCCAACAAACAGGATCCGCGCATCCTCAACTATCTCGGCTACTCGCACCGCCATTCCGGCCGCGTCACCGTCGGGCTCGGCTACTACGAGGAAGCGCTGCGCATCGATCCCGATTACACGCTGGTACGCGAATATCTCGGCGAGGCGCATCTGCAGATCGGCGATCTGGCCGGCGCCCAGCAGCAGCTGATGGAAATCGAAAAACGCACCGGCAAGGGTTCGCGCGAATACGGCATGCTGTCCGAGCAGATCGACCATTTCATGAGGAGCTGATCGGGCCCTTATGATTTCTCAAAGCGGCCGCGAGCGATCGCGGCCGTTTTTGTTCGGCTCCGTCCCACGGCCAGCCCTGCTACAAAAGAAGGGATGATTTTTACAAAACCGATTTTTGGGCGTGAAAAGCCCGCAAAGATTGCTATATTCAGGGAAATTGCGGTGAAACGGTTCCGTTAGCCCGAGGCTGCCGGACCGTTTTCTTTTTGTACCCCAACGACAAGGCTTCCCCCGAAATGCGGGGGCGGCGGCAGGAAAGGTCAGGCACTATGAACAAGGTCCCGATGACAGGCGAGGGGTTCGCGTCATTGAAGGAAGAACTGCGTTGGCGCCAGCAGGAAGAGCGGCCTCGCATCATCGAGGCGATCTCCGAGGCGCGCTCGCATGGCGACCTGTCCGAAAATGCCGAATACCATGCCGCCAAAGAGGCGCAGAGCCTCAATGAAGGCCGCGTCAACGAGCTCGAGGATTATATCGCGCGCGCCGAGGTGATCGACGTGACCAAGCTTAGCGGCGAAAAGGTCAAGTTCGGCGCCACCGTGGTGCTGGTCGACGAGGACACCGAGGAGAAGAAGACCTACCAGATCGTCGGCGACCAGGAAGCCGACGTGAAGTCCGGCCGCATCTCGATCTCCTCGCCGATCGCGCGCGCGCTCATCGGCAAGGAAGTCGGCGACGCCATCGAGGTGAATGCGCCGGGCGGCGCCAGGGGTTACGAGATCGTCCAGGTGCAGTTCATCTGAGGGCGTCGGCTGGGCGCTGACAGGTTCTATTCGCGCGAGGTTGGCGCCGCCCCTGCCGGCAGGCAGATAAGGGGCAGCGCCGACCCTGCCAATCGTTCGATCGAAAATTCAGTCTTTCCCGGTAGTTGTCCGCCTAAGCTCTAGAAGTCGTTCCGCTTCCGCCATCACGTCCGAGGGCGTCACGCGCCTGCCACCAGGCGCCAGCAGCGTCGACGCATACGGCCCGCGCGGTCCGGTCAAACCCGGCTCCGTCGCCAGGAACACGGCGACCGTCGGCAGGCCGAAGGCGCTGGCGAGATGGGTCAGCCCGGTATCGGCGCCGATGACGAGGGTCGAGCGACCGAGGATGGCGGCGATGTCGGCCAGCGGCGACTTTGGCAACACGACCTTAGATGGCACGGCCTTGGCGATCGCTTCGGCCACCGCCTTCTCCCGTTCGTTCGACCAGGTTGTGACCGGAATCATGCCACGCTCGACCAGCAGGCGGGCGGTTTCGATCCAGTCCTCGACCGGCCATTTCTTGTCCTCGCGGCTGGTGCCGTGCAGCAGGAACGCGGTCCTGCCGTCGACGCCGGCGATCATGCCCGTCGGCGCCACGATGCCGGAGTCGAGCGTCAAAAGGTCCGGCCGATAGCCGAGCGCCAGCCCGAACAGCCGCCGTGTCCGCTCGATGGCGTGCAGGTCGCGCGGCACCGCATAGGTGACATCATAGAACAGCGTCGCCGAGGGCTCGCGCACGCTCGACCGGTCGAAGCCGGCGATCGGCGCGCGCGCCTGGCGTGCCACCAGGGCCGACTTCAGCAGGCCTTGCGCATCGATGACGAGGTCGTAGCGGCATTCGCGCAAGGTTCGGCGCAAGGCCGCCGCCTCGCGCCAGGTGTTCGCGTCGAAGAGGTTCTTTCGCCAGCGCCTTATCGCCACAGTGTGGATGGTGCCGATAGCCGGATGCAGCGCGAGGATGCCGGCAAACGCCTCCTCCACGCACCAGTCGAAAGCGATATCGGGCCGTGCGCGGCAGGCATCCTGAAGTGCCGGAAAAGTGTGGATGACATCGCCCATCGACGAAGTCTTGACGATCAGTACCTTCATGCCGCGGCCGACACTTCCAGCAGGCGGTCCGCTGCCGCGGCGACCTGCGCGACTTCCAATGTCTTCAGACAGTTGAGATGACCGAGCGGACAGATTTTCCGGTGGCAGGGCGAGCAGGACAGGCCGAGCCAGACCAGTTCGCGACGCTCCGCCAGCGGCGGCGTGTTTTCAGGCGAGGTCGAGCCATAGACGGCCACGATGGATGTACCGACGGCGGCCGCGACATGCATCAGCCCGCTGTCGTTGGAGACCGCGAGCCTTGCCGCCGCGATCAGGTCGATGGCGTCCTCCAGCCGCGTCTGGCCGGCGAGGTCGACGACGCCGGGGGCAAGGGCTGCGATCTCCGCCGTAACGTCGCGGTCGTTCTTCGAACCAAACAGCGCGACCTCCAGGCCCTTGGCCATGAATTCGCGGGCAAGGCCGGCATAGCTCTCGCTTGGCCAGCGCTTGGCCGGGCCGAACTCGGCCCCGGGCATCAGGGCTACGAATTTCCGTGGCGCCAGGCCGAAACGATCGAGCAGGGCGGCCTGGTTTTTCACGTCCACGGTCAGCCGGGGCGCGCGGAAGTTGCCACCCTGGGCGAGGCCGAAATAGGCCTGCGCGGTGCGTCGTTTCACGGCATCGGGCAGCGGCACGATGTCGGTCAAGAGGCCGTAGCGCATTTCACGCAGATGGCCAAAACGGCGCGGGATGCGGGCAAAGAACGGGATCAGCGCCGACTTCCAGCTGCCCGGCAGGACATAGGCCATGTCGTAGCGGCCGCGCAGCAGACGGCCGAAACGGCGGCGATGGCTGAATTCCAGCGCACCCGGCTTCAGCGGAAAGTCGATCTGCTGTCGGATTTCGGGCATGCGCTTGACCAGAGGTGCCGCCCAGGCGGGCGCCAGCACATCGATCGCGGCATCGGGATGGAGTTCCTTCAGCGCCGAGAACAGGCACTGCGCCATCACCATATCGCCCACCCAGCGTGGGCCGATCACGAGGATCGTTGGGCTTTCAGCCATTCGACATAGTCTCTGACGCCGGTTTCTACAGTGCGGAATTGCCCGTTATAGCCGGCCGCGCGCAAGCGGGACATATCAGCCTGGGTAAAACTCTGGTAGCTGCCCTTGAGGTGGTCGGGGAAGGGGATGAACTCGATCTCGCCCTTGCCCAGCGTGTCGATGACCGTTTCGGCGATCGCACGGAACGGCTGCGCGCGGCCGGTGCCGCAGTTGAAGATGCCGCTGGCGCCGCGCTTCCACAGCCACAAATTGACGTCGGCGACATCGCCGACATGGATGAAGTCGCGGCTCTGTTCGCCCGGCCCGAAGCCATCGTAAGCGCCGAACAGCTTTGGATTCTCGCCGCGCTCGACCTGGTTGAACAGATGGAAGGCGACCGAGGCCATGGCCCCTTTATGCGCCTCGCGCGGGCCATAGACATTGAAGTAGCGCAAGCCGGCGACCTGCGAATGATCGCTGTCGAAGACCGTGCGCCTGACATAATCGTCGAAGAGTTTCTTGGAATAGGCATAGACGTTGAGCGGCCGCTCCAGCGCCGGCTCCTCGCGAAATTCGGCGCCGCCGCCATAGACCGAAGCGGAGGAGGCGTAGAGGAAGGGCACGCGCAGCGCCTGGCAGGCATGCAGCAGCCGTTTCGAATAGGCGTAATTCACCTCCATCATGAACTTGCCGTTCCACTCGGTGGTGGTCGAGCAGGCCCCCTGATGGAAGACGGCCTCGACACGGCCAAGCGAGCCGGCCTCCATGCGCGACAGGAAATCGTCCTTGTCGAGATAGTCGGCGATGCCGAGGTCGGCCAAGTTGGCGATCTTGTGGCCGTCGGTGAGGTCGTCGACGACCAGGATGTCGTCATGGCCTTCCGCATTGAGCGCGGCGACGATGTTGGAGCCGATCATGCCGGCGCCGCCCGTGACGATGATCATGAAGGCCTCTGGTTGCGTGCGATTCCGGTCCTTATAAGGGAGGCTGGCCGGGCTGTCGACAAAGCAGGCGGCCGCTCGCGGCTCGGCCGCTCAGGCTTGTCTGTTTTGTCCATTTTGTCTATTGTAGGCAAACGGAGTTCCAATGAAACACTATCCATCCACTGATCTGAAACAGAATCTCGGCGATGTGCTCGCGGCTGCCAGCCAGCAGCCGGTCTCCATCACTCGTCACAACAAGCCGAGATACGTCCTGATGAGCATCGAGGCCTACGAAGCGCGCTTCGGCAACGATAGCCGTCGCGTCTACGCGGCCGAGGATGCACCGCTGCAACATGTCGAGATGCTGGAGGAGTACGCCGCGGAATTGGACCGTGATTAAACCAGTGGCCGCGGACGTCTGGCGATATCCATATCTGTGGCATCGCCAAGATGGAGACGGCGAGACCGAAGGCCGCAAGGCGAGGCCTGTTGCCTTCGTCGCCGTTCTTCCCGGAAAGCCGGAGGCACGAACCTTTTCATCCTTGCAATCACTTCCACCCAGCCGGGCCGTGATCGCGTCGCAGTTGGCGTTCCGGAAATTGAACGCGCCGCGCCGGCCTTGACCCAATCCCGCTTTGGGTCATAGTCGACGAGTACACGATATTCTGGAATCGTCGGCTTATTTCGAACCGGGTGCACGTATCGGCGCATTCAGTCCGTCATTCCACAAAAAAGTCATGTCGGCTTTCATGGCAACTGTTCGCGCAGGCCGATCCAAAGCCATCCCACGGGCTGACTGAAAGGCCTGCAATCGGACAGGGCAGGATCATGAGGGACAAGAAATGCCGCCGACCGAACTGCTGATCGCGTTTTTCGCCACCACGGCGATCTTCGCCTACATTCCGGGCCCCGCCATGCTTTATGCCGCCGCGCAGACGATGGCGCGGGGGCGCTGGTCGGGGCTGACGGCGGCACTCGGCATTCATCTCGGCGGCTATGTCCATGTCTTTGCCGCCGCAGCCGGCTTGTCAGTGCTGTTCCACGCCGTGCCGCCGCTCTACATGGCCGTCAAGCTGGTCGGCGCGCTGTACCTGATCTGGTTGGGTATCTCGCTGTTTCGCAAGCGCGTGGAGGGCGACGTGGCGCTGCCGGCAATCACCCGCAAATCGGCCCGCCGGGCGTTTTTCGAGAGCATCACCGTCGAGGTGCTCAATCCCAAGACCGCGATCTTCTTCATGGCGTTCCTGCCGCAGTTCATCGATGCCTCGGCGGGGTTGCCGGTCTGGGTGCAATTCGTGGTGCTGGGCACCATCGTCAACCTGATGTTCTCGTCGGCAGATGTCGTGTGCGTGTTCCTGGCCGGTCTCGTGATCGGCCGGCTGCGGCGTTCGAGCCGTGCGCAGCGGCTGATGCAGAAGGCCGGCGGCGCGGTGCTGGTCGGGCTGGGCGTCCACGTCGCCTTGCAGAAGGCCTGACCTGTCCGGGTTTGCCTCCGCCCCGGCGTTGCGCTGGTGCCCAATTGCGGTATATCGGCAGGCATGACCGGCCGGCCTCGCAAATCTGGTGTTTCGACCTATCTGAGATCGGCGTTTCCCGCGCGTGGCAGATGACATGATCAAGCACAATCCACCTTCACCCGAGCCCCTGCACCGCGCCATTGCGCGCTTCGGCGACGTCGCCGTGCTGGTGGTCGGCGATATCATCCTCGACCGCTTCGTCAATGGCGTCATCGAGCGGATCTCGCCGGAGGCGCCGATCCCGGTGCTGCATGGGCGTGGCGTAAGCTCGGCCATGGGCGGCGCCGGCAACGTCGTGGCCAACATCGTCTCGCTTGGCGCGCGCGCCATTCCGGTCTCGGTGATCGGCACCGATCCCGCCGGTGACAGTCTGGTGCGGATGCTGGGCGAGCTTGGCGCCGAGACAGTGGGCCTTTCACAGCATCGCGGCCGCATGACCTCGTCAAAGAGCCGCTTCAGCGCGCTCAACCAGCAGGTGCTGCGTTTCGACGAGGAAGAGATCAAGCCGCTCGGCGAAGCGGAACGGGCGGAGCTGATCCGCCGTTTCCGGAACGCATTGCAGCAGGCCGACATCGTTATCCTGTCCGACTACGGCAAGGGCATATTGCTGGACGGCGTCGCCGCCGAATTGATCGCCATCTGCCGCGAGGCGGGCAAGCCGGTGCTGGTCGACCCGAAGGGCCGCGACTACGCGCGCTACGCCGGGGCGACCGCCGTCACCCCCAACCGCAAGGAGCTTGGCGAGGCCGTCGGCCATGCGGTGTTCGCCGATGACGAGATCGTTGCGGCGGCACGGGAACTGATTGCGGCGCACGGCTTCGACTTCGTCGTCGCCACGCGCAGCGAGAAGGGCATGAGCGTGGTCGGTCCCGACGAGGCGAGCCACATCGCCACCCAGGCGCGCGAGGTGTTCGATGTCTCGGGCGCCGGCGATACGGTGATCGCGACCTTCGCGCTGGCACTTGCCGCCGGTGCCGATCCTGTCGCCGCTGCCTCCATCGCCAACGCCGCCGGCGGCGTCGTGGTCGGAAAACGCGGCACCGCCCGGCTGAGCGTCGAGGAACTCACCGGCGCGCTGTTCCGCTCGCACGGACCGACCGCGCACAAGGACGCTATCCTGGACGCCACTTCTGCCGCGCGCATGGTGGCGGGATGGAAGGCGGAGGGCCTGAGCGTCGGCTTCACCAATGGCTGCTTCGATATCCTGCATGCCGGCCATGTCAGCCTGCTGCACGCAGCGCGCAGCCAGTGCGACCGGCTGGTGCTCGGGCTCAACAGCGATGCCTCGGTGCGGCGGCTGAAAGGGCCGGGCCGCCCGGTCAACGACCAGCATGACCGCGCCTGCGTGCTTGCCGCGCTCGCTTCGGTCGATGCCGTCATTGTCTTCGATGAGGATACGCCGCTGGCTCTGATCGAGGCGCTTCTGCCCGACATACTGGTCAAGGGCGCGGACTACACGATCGACACCGTGGTCGGCGCCGATGTGGTGCAAAAGGCGGGCGGGCGCGTCGTGCTGGTCGATCTCGTCGCCGGCAAGAGCACCACTGGCACCATCGGCAAACTGCGCGCCGGCGGCGCCACCAACTGAGGGAATTCATGTCCGAATTGAACGACTATCTGGTCCGCTCGGCGGCCGCCATCACTGCCACGGTCGAGCGAGATCTGACCGGCGAGATGGACCGTGCGGTGAATGCTGTCGTGGCGGCGCTTTCCCAGGGAAAGGCCCTGCTGGTCTGCGGCAATGGCGGCTCGGCCAGCGACGCCATCCATATCGCCACCGAACTGGTCGGCCGCTTCCTGAAGGAACGCAAGGCCTACAATGTGATCGCGCTGCCGGCCAACGCCGGGATGCTGACCGCCTGGGGCAATGATTACGGCTTCGACACGGTGTTTTCGCGCCAGGTCGAAGCGCATGGCGCCGCGGGCGGCGTGCTTTTGGCGATCTCGACCAGCGGCAATTCGCCGAGCATTCTCGCCGCGGCCGAACAGGCGCGCATGATGGACATGACGGTGATCAGCCTGACCGGCGATGCCGGCGGCAAGCTCAAGCCGCTCACCGACATCCTGCTCAACGTCCCCTCGACCTCGACGCCGATCATCCAGCAGGGGCATCTGTGCCTCTATCACTATCTGTGCGAGGCGGTCGAAGCGCGCCTGTCGAATGGCTGACGAGACAGCGCCGTTTCCGCTGGCCGAGCCGGGCTTGTGGGTGGAGCAGGTCGGCGGGCGGGTTTTTCCCGCACGCTCGCCGGCGCTGTTCCTGGACCGTGACGGCACCATCAATGTCGACACCGACTATCCCAGCGACCCGGACGAGATAGAACTCAGGCCGCAGATGCTGCCGGCGATCGCCGCCGCCAACCGGATCGGCATTCCGGTGGTCGTGGTCACCAATCAGTCCGGCATCGCGCGCGGCTATTTCGACTGGGGCGTCTTTGCCGCGGTAAACGACCGCGTGCTCCATTTGCTGGACAGGCAGGGCGCGTTCGTCGACATGGTGCTGGCCTGCGCCTATCACGAGGCGGGCGTCGGGCCGCTCGCCATAACGGACCATCCGATGCGCAAGCCCAATCCGGGCATGCTGATCGAGGCGGGCAGGCGCCTTGATCTTGACCTCCAGCGCTCCCTGATGGTCGGCGACAAGCTGGCCGACATGCAGGCGGCCCAACGCGCAGGGCTGGCACAGGGCTGGCTGGTCGACGGTGAGGCGGCGCTTCAGCCTGGCTTCGCCATCAGGCGCTTGCATGACGACCACGATCTCGGCGGCCTGCTCGCCGCCATCGACGCGCTCGGATCGTAGGGCCTACGCCTGGTCGTTTTGCTGCGAGGCTTCGTAGAGCTTGGCTTCGGTGGCGAAGGAATAGATCATCACAGACATCGAGTAGACGAAGCCGTGCCGGCCGCACAGGAAGTAGCGCTTGGCCAGGTAGAATTTGAGGAAGTTGCCGAACGGCGACAGCACCAGCCGCACCAGGCCGGGCTTCTTGCCTCTCTCGACCAGCGTCACCGCCTTGAGGCTGGAATAGGTGTTGGCTCGGGCAAGATCCTCCTCGACCGATATTTCACGGCGATGCAGCAAGAGACCCTCTTCGATCGTGTCGGTCTCGCCCGGCACGTGAACGGATTCATGCACCCGTGCCGTTAGATCCATGCTGGCGCCTTCCCTGCGGAAAAGCCTGAGCAGCCTGTTGTGCAGCACCCAGCGATGGGCATAACCGTAGCCCTTCAGCCAGTCGCGGCGGCGCATGTACCATCCGCTGGCCTTGCCGCCGGCCGCCTGGGTGATGGCCACGATCGACTGCCGCAATCGGTCGTCGACGCGCTCGTCCGGGTCGATCGAAAGGCACCAAGGCTGGTTGGCGTGGTCGAGCGCGAATTGCCGCTGGCGGGGGAAGCCCGGCCAGTCATTGTGCAGCAGCGTTATCGGATAGCCCTTGGCGATATAACTTTCAACGCATTCGACGGTGCCGTCCGTCGAGCCGGAATCGACGATGATGATCTCGGCACAGAAATCGATGCTTTCCAGGCACGGGCCGATCATATCGGCCTCGTTCACGCAGATGATCAGCGCCGAGACCGGGCTTGCAAAACGGGTCATGGTCCCCTTCCCATGGCGGATTCTTCCCGGAATATACGCTGCTGGCGCCATCTGTTCTCAAGCAATTCCGGGCGGAAAACCGTTACACATGCTGGAATGCTCGGGAAACCAATGAAGCGTCAGTCGAGCGGCGAATCCGGCAGAGCCGTCCAGCCTTGTACATCAGCGTCTTTCGAATACCAACGCGGCACCTGTATGGCGAATGTCGGGAATTCGGCCATCGCGCAGGCGTTCGCCCGGCTCAGGATCGCTCGAACGACACCAGGCCCTCATCCTTGACGCGGCGGATGGTGAGCGCGGTGCGGACCGTGTCGACGTTCGGCGTCGAGGTCAGTTCCTCGATGACGAAGGTCTGGAAGGCGCCGAGGTCGCTCGCCACGCAATGCAGCAGAAAGTCGGATTCGCCCGATACCATCCAGGCATCGCGCACGACCGGCCAACCGCGCGTACGCTCGGCGAAGATGCGCAGTTCGGCATCGGCCTGGTGATGCAGCCCGACCAGGCAGAAGGCAACGACATCGAGGCCCAGCGCCGGGGCGTTGAGCAGCGCGCGGTAGCCGCGGATGATGCCGGCTTCTTCCAGCCGCTTGACCCGGCGCAGGCAGGGCGGTGCCGAAATGCCGACGCGGTTCGAGAGCTCGACATTGGTCATGCGCCCATCCGACTGAAGCTCGCGCAGGATCTTCCAGTCGATGGCGTCAAGATCGGCCTTGAGGGGCATCAGGGTTCTCGATGATCAGTGTGGCGCAAGAATCTTTCGCTATTTTGTAATTAAACGACTTTTGCGTCGAAGCCAGCCCTCGTCGACGCGATTGTGGACAGGTAACGAAAGCGGCCATCGCGCGAATGTCCATAGGGGCCGAAGCTTTCCGGGGACGACGGTCCGTTCGTCTTGCTGGCGTGGTTTGCAGCCCTTACATTAAGAGCGATACTCCACGTCTTTTTCCAAGGCACACTCGCTGTCCGCCCCCGCAGAGGCTCCAAATGACCACCAAGCACGCGCCCGTTCTCATCATCGGTTCCGGTCCGGCCGGCTATACGGCGGCGGTCTATGCCGCGCGGGCCATGCTGAAGCCGATGCTGGTCGCCGGTCTGCAGCAGGGCGGCCAATTGATGATCACCACGGATGTCGAGAACTACCCCGGCTTCGCCGATCCGATCCAGGGACCGTGGCTGATGGAGCAGATGCTCAAGCAGGCCGAGCATGTCGGCACCGACATCATCAACGACATCATCACCGAGGTTGACCTCAACGTGCGGCCGTTCCGCGCCAAGGGCGATTCCGGCACGACCTACACGGCCGATGCGCTGATCATCGCCACCGGCGCGCAAGCCAAGTGGCTGGGCATTCCGACCGAGCAGGACTTCATGGGCTTCGGCGTTTCCGCCTGCGCCACTTGCGACGGCTTCTTCTATCGCGGCAAGGATGTCGCGGTGGTCGGCGGCGGCAATTCGGCGGTGGAGGAGGCGCTCTATCTGTCCAACCTCGCCAAGAGCGTCACCGTCATCCACAGGCGCTCGGATTTCCGTGCCGAACGCATCCTGCGCGAACGGTTGTTGAAAAAGGACAATGTCCGCGTCATCTGGGACACGATCGTCGATGAGATCACCGGCCGCCCCGGCAAGGCACCGCTGCCGCCTTCGGTCGAAGGGCTGAAGCTCAGGCATGCCGTGACCGGAGCCGAGAGCCACCTCAAGATCGACGGTGTCTTCGTGGCCATCGGCCATGCGCCCGCGGTCGAGCTGTTCGCGGGCAAGCTGAAGCAGAAGCCGAACGGCTATCTGTGGACAGCGCCGGATTCGACGCGCACCGACGTGCCCGGCGTGTTCGCCGCTGGCGACGTGACCGACGATATCTATCGGCAGGCCGTGACAGCGGCGGGGCTGGGCTGCATGGCCGCGCTCGAAGCGGAAAAGTATCTGGCCGGCATCGAGGTGCATCGCGAAGCAGCGGAATAGGGGCCGCCGCAGACTGTATAAAACGGCTTAGAAACGCCGTGTAAAAGCCTGATTTTTCATTCAGACGCCAACCGGAACGAGGGGAAATCATGGCGTTGGACTGGGACAAGCTACGCGTGTTTCACGCCGCGGCGGAAGCGGGATCGTTCACGCATGCGGCCGAGACGCTGCATCTGTCGCAATCGGCGATCTCAAGGCAGGTCAGCGCGCTCGAACATGATGTCGGCGTGCCGCTGTTCAACCGCCATGCGCGCGGCCTGGTGCTGACCGAGCAGGGCGAGATGCTGTTCCGCACGGCGCATGACGTGCTGATGAAGCTCGAGACCATCAAGTCGCGGCTGACCGAGACCAAGGACCGGCCGTCCGGCGTGCTCAGGGTAACGACGACCGTTGGCCTCGGCGCCGGCTGGCTGACCGAGCGGGTGCAGGAGTTCATCGAACTCTATCCCGAAATCAGCCTGCAGCTGATCCTCGCCAACGAGGAACTCGACCTCACCATGCGCCAGGCGGATTGCGCCATCCGGCTGCGCCAGCCGCAACAGCCGGACCTGATCCAGCGCCGCCTGTTCACCGTGCATTTCCACCTTTACGCAGCCCCCTCCTATGTCGCCAAGCACGGCAAGCCGAGCTCGGTCGCGGAGCTGAGAACCCATCGCATCGTCACCTTCGGCCTGCCCGTGCCGTCGCATCTGTCGGAGTTGAACTGGCTGGAGACGGTCGGCGATTTCGAGAGCGGCCAGCGCGTGCCGTCGCTGCAGATCAACGACATCCTGTCGATCAAGCGCGCCGTGCAGGGCGGCGCCGGCATCGCCATGCTGCCGGATTATGTGATCAGCAAGGATTCCGGGCTGGTGCAGCTGCTGCCGGAGACCGAGGTGCCGTCCTTCGACACCTATTTCGCCTACCCCGACGCGATGAAAAACCAGGCCAAGCTGCACGTGTTTCGCGACTTCATCATCGCCAAGGCCAGAAGCTGGTCGTTCTAGCTTATCCTTTCCAAGGCGTAATCCGCGGCAGCCAGCCCGGTACGTTGCGGCGGTAGGCCTCGTATTCGGCGCCATAGCGGCCGGCGAGCGTCGGCTCCTCGTAGAGCTTGACGAAGGTGACCATGGCAGCCGCCGCGATTGCCGCGTAGGCAGCAATCGACCAGCTCGAGAACAGCAGCGCCTGGCCCAGAATGATCGACAGCACGGCGACATACATGGGATTGCGGACATGGCGGTAGATGCCGCCGATCACCAGCCTTTCGGTCGGTGCGACGGGGGCGGGCGTGCCCAGCCCCTCCAGCGCGAAGCGGGCGAAGGCATGCAGCAGCACCGCGGCCGCGGCAATGACGAGCATGCCGCCGGTGAGCGCAAACAAGGGCAGGGGCGACCATGGCAGGCCCCAGCGATCGCTAAGCAGCCAGGGAACCAGCCCGGCGACAACGCCGGGAGCCGCAATCAGGAAAATGCCGCTGCCGGCGATCGCCGAAAACCTGCGCAATGGTCGATCCTCGCTTGACTGCCTTGGAAATGAACCGCCGCTGCCTCATTCCACATCATCAGTGTTTTTCGGCATTCGGGAGCAAAATCGGTCGGGATCGGCGTTTTCGAGACGACAATGACCCGAAATCGCGCCTCATTTTCACGATTCTGCTGGTCCTATTGGCTTTCGGAATGGGTTGGACCACAGCCTGTGCCTTTTTGCATGTGTGTGTTGCAAAATAGATGCTTGTTTCTTGGGCATGAAGAGCACATATAGAAATCATCTCCTGGACGCGTTCTCCTCCCATTAGCGTCCTCGAGTGTTCCCCTCTGGAGGTTAGCCTTAACAGGCACTTCCAATCAAACTCAGCCGGATCTTCGTTGATCCGGCTTTTTTGTTGCCTGCATGCCACTGGGATGGCTGAAAAATTCACCGGAATTGCCGCGTAACAGTGTCATGTAACCTCTGGTAACATGACAAGGACACCCTCCATCTGCTAAGTGGATGATAGGACGCGGTGTGGTTCGGACGGGAGATGGGGGCATCACTCGTACGGCCCGGGCTCAGGCGGCTACCGCGTCCGAACCTTTTGCGCCGAAGCGCGACGACCTCGACATGCGGCGGACCTGCCGTTTTTCCTCCCGAGAAAACGGTCCGCAAACAAAACGGCGTCCGGCCCCCCCGGGCGTCGTTTTTGGTTTTCGCCCCCTCGATCGTTCGAGGGGGCCCCACATGATTCGGAATCTGGCACCGGGCGAAATCAGGCAGCCTTGCCGTTGGCGTTCATCGCTTCGTCGGCGAGACGACCAGTCAGCTCGGCCATGTGATCGAAAACGGCGCGGTAGCTGGCAACGCCCGAGGTGGCCGAGCGCAGCTCGATAATCAGATCGCCGATCTCGGCCTGCGGCATGGTCGCCTCGACGACGTCCCATCCCGGCCAGTCGGGCCGCGCGTCATAGCCGAGGATCTGGCCGCGCCGCTGCGGGATCAGCGCGATGATCTTCGATGTCGCGTCCGACGGCGTGACGATCTCTACCTTCATCACCGGTTCCAGAAGCACCGGCGAGCAGGCGGCCATGCCTTCCTTCATGGCGAGCTTGGCCGCCATCTGGAAGGCCATGTCGGAGGAATCGACCGCATGGTACGAGCCGTCCGACAGGTTGACCGCGACATCGACCACGGGGAAGCCGAGCGGGCCGGATTTCAGGTAGTCACGTATGCCTGTCTCGACCGACTGGATGTAGGTCTTGGGCACGACGCCGCCGGTGATGGTGTCGGTGAACTGGAAGCCGGAGCCGCGCGGCAGCGGCTTGATCTCGATGACGACATCGCCGAACTGGCCATGGCCGCCCGACTGTTTCTTGTGGCGGCCGCGCTGCTGCACCGGCTTTCGGATCGTCTCGCGATAGGGCACCGCCGGCGCATGGCCTTCCACCGGTATCTGGTTCTTGCCCTCCAGCCGCTCGCGCACGACGCGCAGATGCATCTCGCCATGCCCTGACAGCACGGTCTCGGCCGAATCCTGGTTGTGGCGCAGGCTGAGCGAGGGATCCTCCTCTGCCAAGCGCTGGATGGCGGCCGACATCTTGACCTCGTCCTTGCGCTCCCTGGGGCGCAGCGCGAAGGCGAAGACCGGCTGCGGCGGCTCGACATCGAAGAGCTGTTTGGCACCGCCCTTGGCCGAGGTGAGCGTCTGGCCGGTCTTGACCGCGTCTAGTTTGCCGAGCGCCACGGTGTCGCCGGTCCTGGCGGCGGTCAGCTTGACCTGATCCTTGCCCAGCATCCGGTAGATTCCGGAAACCTTGGCGGTGTCGCCGCCGGGCAGCCACAGTTCCGAGCCGTCGGCGACCTGGCCGGACAGGATGCGAGACACCGACAGCTTGCCGCCATGCGGCGTGTGGATGGTCTTCATCACCTGGACCACCGTCGCATTGCCGTCCGGGGCGCCGAGCCGCTTGCGGGTCGCCTCGATGTCGGGCGCATCGTGGCGGATCGTCTTCAAGAGGCGCAGCACGCCATTGCCTTTCTCGGCGGTGCCGATCAGCACCGGCGTCACCGCGCCTTCGCGCAGATCGGCGGCGAGATCGTCGAAGATCGCGTCCTTCGGCGGCTCTATCTCTTCCAGCAGCTGCTCCATCAACTCATCGTCGTGATCGGCCAGCGTCTCCAGCATCGAGAAGCGCGCCTCCAGTTCGCGCGCCTTGTCGTCGCCCGGTATCTCGGCCACCTCGCTTTCGGCATATTCGCGGTAGATGTAGGCGCGCTCCAGCGCCAGATCGATCGAGCCGATCACGACGCCGTCCTTGCGCAGCGGGATCTGGCGCAGAAGCAGCGGCGCCGCGCTTGTCGGCTGCAGCATCTTCAGCGTATCGCGCACGCCCGCGATCGCCTTGTCGACCTTGTTGAGGAACAGGATGCGCGGCACGCCGAGATCGTCGAGCTTGCGCATGATGAGCTGCAAGGCGGGGATTTTCTTTTCGTCGGCCTCGGCCACGACCACCGCGACGTCGCAGGCGGCCAGCACCGGTTCGGCCTCGAAGGAGAACTCGATTGATCCGGGGCAGTCGATGAAGGTGAACTGCTCGCCCATGAACTCGGTGGTGGCGATCGACGCCTCGACGCTCATGGCGTGGGCGCGGGCCTCGGGCGAATGATCTGAAACGGTATTGCCTGAGGAAACCGGGTTCTGGCGGGGAATGGCGCCGGTACGGGCCAATATGGCTTCGAGAAGTGTCGTCTTACCGCTTGCGAAGGGACCGACTATGGCAATGCATTTCGGTCCCGTGCGTCGTCCTCCGGCGCGAGTACCCATGACTGACCTCCACTCAGGCGTTTCCTGGGGACCGACTGGCATTCATGGTTCAGGCCAGGGTCAATCGGTCCTGAGCGGCGGCCGGCCTGTTCGACCGTCGCGGGCGGTCTGTTTCGACCTGCCCGCGATTATCGTCCCACTTGTTTGCCGGCAGGGCAAGAAAAATAGGGAGCAGGCACGGCCGGTCGTCTCAGGCGCTGAGCGCGAGCGGTTCGGCCGAGCGCCCGTCAAGCAGCGCGAGCTTGCCGCGAGGCACCGGCCTGCCGAAGAAATAACCTTGGAAGCGATTGCACCCGGCCGCCTTGGCGAGAGCGAATTCTTCTGCCGTCTCCACGCCTTCCGCCACTATGGTGACCTCCTGGATGCGCGCGATCTGCGCCAGCGCCGAGACGAATATCTGTGCCACCTGATCGTGAGCGAGGGCGCGGATGTAGGAGCGATCGATCTTGATGATATCGACGGGCAAGGTCTTCAGATAGTTGAAGCCGCAATGGCCGGTGCCGAAATCGTCGAGGGCGATGTGAAAGCCGAGGCCACGCAATGCTTCGAGGCGCCGCAGGATCTCGGGCGTGGCGGCGGTCGCCACCGTCTCGGTGATCTCGATGATGAACTGTGATGCCGACCGGCCAGTGTCCTTCAGCACGCGGTCGCACATGGTCACGATCTCGTCACGCTTGAGCTGCTCGCCGGAGACGTTGATGGAAATGCGGCGGCCGGCGAACTGGCCGATGTCGGCACAAGCCCGCTTGAACACCCATTCGCCGAGCATGTCGATCAACGTCGATCGTTCGGCGATCGCAATGAACTCGGCCGGCGCGATCAGCCCGCGAACCGGGTGGCGCCAGCGGATCAGCCCCTCGAACGCCTCGGTGGAACCGTCCGGGCCGACGATCGGCTGATAATGCAGTTCGAGTTCGCCCAGATAGACCGCGGCGCGCAATTCCCGTTCGACCAGCCGCCGGTAGCGCTTGTCGGACAGCATCTCCTCGTCGAAGACGGTGACGCGGCCACGGCCCGCCGCCTTGCTTTCATAAAGCGCCAGATCGGCAACCAGCATCAATTCCGTCGTGTTCGAGGCATGGGCCGGCGCCAGGGCGACGCCGATCGAAATGGAGAGCGGAATGGTCTTGCCTTCATGCGATTTGCCGGCGCGCATGGCATCCAGCAATCGTCTGACATCCTTGTTGATGGCCGTCAGGTCGCCATGCGGAATGATGACACCGAATTCGTCGCCGCCGAGGCGTCCTACCATGGCGCCGGCAAAGATGCGCTCCGCGGTCTTGACCAGATGCGCCAAGGTGAGGTCGCCGAACTGGTGTCCGAACGTGTCGTTCAACTGCTTGAAATGGTCGAGGTCGATCAAGAGCAAGGCTGCCTCGCGCCTGTCGCGCCTGGTGCCCAGGCTTTCGCGCAGCGCTTCGAGGAAATAGCGTCTCGTCGTGGCGCCGGTCATCGCATCCCTGGTGAGGAAATGATGTTTCTCGGCTTCCGCAGCGGCGGCCGACTGGAGACGATGGACGACGCTGCTGCGCATGTACATCAATGCCAGCAAGGCCAGGCTCGTGGCCAGGATCGAGATGGCGAAGGCACCGCCGGCTGACAGGTCTTGCGAGACGTCGAAAGCGCCAAGCACCGCCGCGCCGGTGCTGATCACGAGCAGCGACTGGATACCGCGATAGATCCGGCCGCTATGGTCCTTGATCGTCGCCAGTATGCTCATCCGCCAGCCCCCGCAATGCAGGCCAACGGCTAGTGCGCAGCCGTTAAGAAGACATTGAATTCCCGGGCATTTCGCTTGGCGGTCCCGTGCCGGCAAGTGTCATGGTTAAGAAATCAGGCCTTCGTCCAAGCGAGGTGACAAGGGCGGTTGCATCAGAGCCGATCCAGACCGAGAATGCGGCTCACTTCGCGGGCCGGCATCTCACCGGCAACCACCAGTTCCAGGGAACAGACGATGAAGATCAGTGCTTGCGGCAGCGTGCCGACCGTTATAGCGCCGGAAAAATATTTCACCGGCCGGGTTCTGCAGACGCCAATCATCGAGAAGGAGCCACCAGCGCGGCTCAGGGCCACGCTGGTCAGTTTCGAGCCCGGCGCGCGCACCCACTGGCACACGCATCCGCTTGGCCAGACGCTTTATGTCACCGCAGGCGCCGGCCTGGTCCAGACATGGGACGGGCCGATCCAGGAAATCAGGGCCGGTGACGTCATCTCCTTCGCGCCTGGCGAGAAGCATTGGCATGGCGCGGCGCCGAAATCGGCAATGACGCACATCGCCATGCAGGAGGCGCTCGACGGCGTCCATGCCGACTGGCTGGAAGAGGTGACCGCGGCGCAATATGGCGGCTGATTGCTGTATCCACAAAACCCGGCGGTAACGCCTGACAGCGGTGACGCCGGGTTTGTTTCGGATCTACCAGATCAGGTCAGCGATGCCGTGAAGCGCTGGATGCGCGTGCAGGCTTCCTCCAGCAGCGTCTCCGAGGTGGCGTAGGAGATGCGGAAGTTGGGGCCAAGGCCGAAGGCCGAGCCGAACACCACCGCGACGCCCTCGGCCTCGAGCAGTTCCGAGCAGAAGGCCTCGTCGCTGTCGATCATCTTGCTGGCCTTGGTCTTCTTCCCGATCAGCTGGGCGCAGGACGGATAGACATAGAAGGCGCCTTCCGGCGACGGGCAGGTGATGCCGCGCGCCTGGTTGAGCATCGAGACGACGAGGTCCCGCCTGCCTTGAAAGATCGCCTTGTTCTTGGCGATGAAATCCTGCGGGCCATTCAACGCCTCGACCGAAGCCCATTGCGCGATGGTGCAGGCGCCGGAGGTCTGCTGGCCCTGGATCATGTCCATCGCCTTGATCAACTGGACGGGACCGGCGGCGTAGCCGATGCGCCAGCCGGTCATGGCATAGGCTTTCGAGACGCCGTTCATGGTCAGCGTGCGCTCGTAAAGCTTGGGCTCGACCTCGGCGATGGTCTTGAAGACGAAGTCGCCATAGGTCAGGTGTTCGTACATGTCGTCGGTCAGCGTCCAGACCTGCGGGTGCTTCAGCAGCACGTCGGCGAGCGCCCGCAGTTCGGCCTCGCTATAGGCCGCGCCCGACGGGTTCGACGGCGAGTTCATCAGCAGCCATTTGGTCTTCGGCGTGATTGCCTTTTCCAGTACCGCCGGCGTCAGCTTGAAGCCATTGTCGATCGAGGTGTCGGCAAACACCGACGTGCCGCCGCAGATCGCCACCATTTCGGGATAGCTGACCCAGTAGGGGCGGGGGATGATGACCTCGTCGCCGGGGTTCAGCGTCGCCATGAAGGCGTTGAACAGGATCTGCTTGCCGCCGGTGCCGACGATGGTCTGCTCGGGCTTGTAGTCGAGATTGTTCTCGCGCTTGAATTTTTTCGCGATCGCCTCGCGCAGCGGCACGATGCCCGAAACCGGCGGGTATTTGGTCTCGCCACGGCGAATGGCCTCGATCGCCGCATTCTTGATGTTGTCGGGCGTGTCGAAATCGGGCTCGCCGGCGCCAAGGCCAATGATGTCCCGGCCGGCATTTTTCAGCTCGCGCGCTTTCTGCGTCACCGCGATGGTGGCGGAAGGCTTAACGCGGGAAAGGGTGTCGGCAAGAAAGGCCATGACCTTTTGTCTCTCCAAAGGATCGGCGCGGCCAGGAGCGGCCGCGGCGCTTCTCATGTCGCAACATTCCCGTCAGCGCAAGCCTTGTCGGCTGGGCCAGGTGGGGCGGCGCGGTCAACGAGGCGTGATCGGCAAAAGAAAGTTCATTAACGGGCGGTAGAGGCTTGCATGGCAGGATCGCGGTTCAATTCCGCCAGGTCGCGGAGCGAGGAACCTTTGTCGCGCAGCATCGGACTTGCCCATATCACCCGTCATGATGACGGCACCTCGAGTGGTGTCTGGGGCATTTATACGCTGCAAAGCGCTTTTCAGCCGATCTTTGCCTTCAACGAGGGCAAGCTTTCGGTTGCCGCCTTCGAAGGGCTGATCCGTCCGTTTCGCGACGGCGAGCCGCAATCGCCGATGAGCTTTTTTTCGACCTGTCCGGCGGCCGACCGTCTGCATGTCGAGGCGCTGACCAGGACGCTGCATCTGCTCAATGCCGGCGCCTGCCTGCCGCAAGAGGCGTCGATCTTCATCAATTTCGACCCGTCGGTGTTCACCGAGCGCGCTGTCGCCGACAATGCCTTGCGTGACATGCGGCTGGTGCTGCAGGAAGCCGGCATCGATCCGGGCCGCGTCGTTTGCGAGGTGACGGAGCAGAGATCGGCATCGCAGGAAACCCTGCACGGCTTCGTCGCCGCGCTCAGGGCCAACGGCTTCCGGATTGCCGTCGACGACTATGGCGCCGACGATTCCGACATCACCCGCGTCAAGGAATTGCGCCCCGACATCGTCAAGTTCGATGCGCACTGGATCACGCAACTGATGGAATCGGGCGCCGGTTTCGCGCTGCTGACATCCATGGTGAGGAGCTTCGAGGACCAGGGCATCCGCACCGTGTTCGAAGGTATCGAGGAAGGCTGGCAACTGGAGCTGGCGGAACGATCGGGCGCCTCGATGGTCCAGGGCTATGTGCTGGCCCGCCCAGAACTGGCGCCGACGAGTTTCCGCGCTTTCGGCCAGGGCAGTCCCGAGCCGGTTCCTCCCCCGAGCCATGCGCCCGCTCCCCCCGCCGTCGCGCCGCGCACCGGGCGGCCCGCAAAAGCCTTCGGGCGCAAGGTGGCGCCATGAGCGTCGAGCGGCGGCGCACCGTCGGCGATGCGATCTTCGTCGACGAGATCGGCATCGAATGTGGCATCCATGGCGACTTCCGCCTGCGCAGCGCCTACCAGCCGATCTACGCCCCGCGCGGCGGCAGCTTGCATCCCGTGGCCGTCGAGGGCCTGATCGAACCGCATCGCGCCGGCCGGCCGGTGTCGCCGCGGGTGTTCTTCGACAGCGTCGCGGCTCCGGAGCGGCTGTACGTCGAAACAATGTGCCGGGTGCTGCATCTGAGGAATTTCCACAATATCGGGGTCGACGGGCTCGACCTGTTCTTCAATTACAATCCCCGGGTCAACGACCATGCTGGACGGGCGCTGGCCGAGATCCGGCTGATGAGCCGGCACCTCGATGAACTCGGCCTGGCACCGGCCATGCTGGTGTGTGAAATCACCGAGCAGGCGGCGGACGATGCGCTGCTGGCCAGGCTGGTGCGTGAAATGCGGCGCGACGGCATCCGCATCGCCATTGACGATTTCGGCACCGGCCATTCGACCGTGGAGCGGGTGAGCCTGCTTCAGCCCGACATCGTCAAGATCGATGGCGGCTGGTTCGCGGAATTCTGCCGCCACGCCGCCGCGGAACGCTTCTTCCGCCCGCTGGTGTCCAGCCTCCACGATCGCGGTGCCAAGGTGCTGGTCGAGGGCATCGAGCAGCCCACCCATTTGCGTGTCGCGCTCGAAGGCGGGGTCGATTTGCTGCAGGGCTTTCTTCTCGGGCGTCCGGCGCTGGCCGGCACCATCTTCAACGAAGAGCCGCTTGCCGTCGATGCGCTGCTGGGCTTCGACAACAAGGTCGTGCCATTGCATAAGCGGCGCTGATGGTCGCGCCAAAACAAATCATTGGTTGAGGATGGCGCCGCTGCGATAATCCGCTCGCAGAAGCAGCGCTCCGGGGAACCATGATGATACTTTACAGCATGATCGATAGCGGCAATTGCTACAAGCCGCGTTTGCTGATGGCCAAGCTCGGCCTGGCCTTCACCACCGTCGAGGTGAGTTCGCATACCGGCGATACGCGCAAGGCCGATTTCGTCGCCAAGAACCCGAACGCCATGGTGCCACTGCTGGAACTGGACGACGGCCGGCGGCTGGCAGAATCCAACGCCATCCTGCTCTATCTCGCCGAAGGCACGCGCTTGCTGCCCGCGGACAAATATGAGCGCGGGCTCGCTTATCAGTGGCTGTTCTTCGAACAATACAGCCACGAGCCCTATATCGCCGTGCGCAAGGCGCTGCTGACCTTTCCGGAACGCGCAGCGGATGCCACGCCGGAGCGGCTGGCTGTGACGCTGGAGCGCGGCAACAAGGCGCTCGGCGTCATGAACACGTATCTCGAAAACAACGCCTTCTTCGCCGGCCGCACATTCAGCATCGCCGACATCGCGCTCTATGCCTATACCCACACGGCGGAGCAGGGCGGCTTCCAGCTCGACGCCTATCCGGCGGTGGTCGCCTGGCTCGGCCGCGTGGAGGCGGACCCGGGGCATGTGCCGATCGAGTGGGTGGGGTAGGCGACGCAGGTGATTGGCGAAAGCGGCAACACAGCGTGATCTCTGAACCCCAGACAAATAAAAAGGCGGGATAAATCCCGCCTTCCCATTTCGGTAGCCTGATTGGGAGCGTCCGGTCCGGGCTGGCAGCTATCTGCTGTTCCAGCTTGTCGGGTCTTTCCGCTCCGGCGCGCTTCTCGCGCGACCGTCAGTACATCCGTGACTTGCCGCGCGCCCCGAACTCTCGTCCGGCGCGCGCCATTTTCAAAATCAGGCTGCCTTGCTCAGAGAACCAGCGGACGACTTGCCGGTGCGGCGGTCCTGCTCGATCTCGAAGTTGATCTTCTGGCCTTCGACCAGGGTCGACAGTCCAGCGCGCTCGACAGCCGAGATGTGGACGAAAACGTCCGCGCCGCCGCTGTCAGGCTGGATGAAGCCGAAACCCTTGGTGGCGTTGAACCACTTGACCGTTCCAGTTGCCATAAAAATAGTCCTTCACATTTGCTTTGGTATGACCGGACCTAAGTCCAGCCGGTGTGCATCGAGATTTTGGAGATAGACGTCAGCAAACGCGAAGATCGCGAGGCCCGGATCGATCGGCCGAAATATCAATGGGGCTGATATAGGCTGCTTTCGCACAAAAAACAAGACTGCGTGAAAACGTCGTGATCCGGGGCCGCCCAACGACCGCCCCAATCTGGTGAAACCGTGGCGCAAGATCGTGCCGTCCCGGGCGGCGGATCGAGGGGAGAGCGACCATGAAAACCATCCTGCTTGCCGCCTGCCTCACGCTGCTGGCCGCCCGGGCGCAGGCCATCTCGCGCTACGACCCCACACGTCTGAGCTGCGGCAAGGTCCAGTCGACGATCGCGCGCCAAGGTGCGGTTATCCTTCGCTATCAGTCGAACCGGGTGCCGGGGCTGCCGCTCTATGACCGCTATGTGCAGAGCCAGCAGTTCTGCACCATGGGCGAGGTGCGGACACGCGCCTATGTGCCGAGCGCCGACACCAAGTCCTGCCCGGTGTACAACTGCAAGCGGCCGGACAATGAGCATTTCAGGCATCGATTCATCCGGCGCCATTAGCACCCGGGAGCGGCTTACTGCTCTCAAAAGCCGAAGGACACCTGCGCCGGCGGCGGCGGGCCGACATGCACGCCTTCCATGGCCAGCATCTTTTCCTTGGTGGTCGAGCCGCCGGGCGCCGAGAAGCCGCCGATCTTGCCGCCGGCGGCAAGGATGCGGTGGCACGGGATGACCAGCGGCACCGGATTGGCACCCAAGGCGGCCCCGGTTTCACGCGGCAGGCCGGCATGGCCGGCGCGCTTGGCGAGTTCGCCATAGGTAGTGGTTTCGCCGTAGCCGAGTTTTCGTGCCGCGTCGTAGATGGCGAGGCGGAAATCGTCGATGCCGTCGAGGTCGACGGGAAAGCCGGTGAAATCGACGTCCTCGCCCGCGGCGTAAGCCTTGATCGAGGCGATCAGTTCGACCACCCATGACGGCTGGGCCGTGGAGGCGGAAATACCGGCATGGCGCATCAGCCGCCGCTCCACCGCTTCGCGGCTGCGTTCGGGCAGGCAAAGCCGGATCAGGCCCTTTTCGCTCCAGGCGATGCCCATGAAACCGATCACTGTTTCTAACACTGCGTGGCCGGCCGTGATCGAAGATGTCGTTTCCATGCTGCGCTCCTTTCCGCAAAGCGGCGAAATCCGGGATTCCTGCCGGTACATATCAGGAACAATATGGCATCGTTGCCTGCATCCCGCCACCCGAAAACCACCAGATGGCCCCGATTGCTACCCAGGAATCGCTGGTGTAAGGAAAATCTTAACACCCGACAAACCGGACACCGAACGCGGCTTGCCAGCAAAACAAACCCTTATCGCCATCGGCGTGATCGTGGCGGCTGCCGGCATCAGCGGCTGCACCTCGACCTCGCAGATGAAGGCCGCGCCGTCGCTGACCGAAACCGCGACCGTTGCCGGCAGCGATGCCGGCTTCACCATCCCCTTGCCGGAAACGGTTTCGGTGCTGCCGCAATCCTCCGGAATCAGCCCCGTCCAGACCGCCGAGTCGACTCCAAGCGCGGGTACACCGGCCCTCGATGCCGTCGCCCAGCCGGCCGCGGCGACCGCGGCCTTTGCCGGGGCGACCCCCACCGCGCCTGCCGTGCCCGCCGTGATGGCCGCCAATGCCTGGCAGGCGCCGGCCCCGGCGAAAGCCGGCCGGCCGATCCAGTCGGCGGAGACCTATACGACCGCCGGGCTCATCGTGCCGGCGGTTGCCAAGGGCGGCCAGAAACTGCCCGGCGTGCAGCAGGTGGCCTATGTCGTGCCGCAGAACCCGGCTGCCCTGGTGCAGTTCCCGTCGGAGCCGGTCGAGCCGGAGCAGCATGCGACCGGCATGCGCGGCGACGTCGACCGGCTGATCGTGAAATACGCCGCCTTCTACCAGGTGCCGGTCGATCTGGTGCGCCATGTCGTCAACCGCGAAAGCACCTACAATCCCAAGGCCTACAATAACGGCCATTGGGGGCTGATGCAGATCAAGCACGCGACGGCGCGCGGCATGGGCTATGATGGGCCGGCCAAGGGCCTGTTCGACGCCGAGACCAACCTCAAATACGCGGTCAAATATCTGCGCGGCGCCTGGCTGGTGTCCAACGGCAACGCCAAGAAGGCCGACTGGCTCTACCAGACCGGCTATTATTTCGACGCCAAGCGCAAGGGCCTTCTCGAGGCGACCGGCCTCGGCGTCGACCGCAAGCGCGGGCGCCTTCAGCCCGACGCCTGAGCGCGATGCCCGAACCGCGCCCGCCGGCTCCGAACGACATCCGGCTGCGCAAGATCCTCGACGAGACACTTGTTCCACCGCATTGGCCGGACGGCTTCGTCATGCGCTCGTTCGAGCGCGGTGACGCGCTGCCCCTGCATGCGTTGCTGGGCGAAGTGTTCGACGACGGCACGGACGGACCCTTCGACGAATGGTGGCCACGCATATCCGAAGATCCCCAATTCGACCCGGCGCTGTGTTTCCTCGTTATCGACGCCAAGGGCAGGCTGGCGGCGGCTGCACTGTGCTGGAGCTCGGCGTTCGTCAAGGATCTGGCCGTTCATCCAGAGGCGCGCGGCAAGGGTGTCGGCGAAGCGCTGATGTGGCACGCCTTCGCCATTTTTCGCGACCGGGGCGCCGCCCATGTCGACCTCAAGACCAATACGCTCGAGAACCCCGCCGCCGTGCGGCTTTACGAGCGGCTGGGCATGAGGCCCGTCGCCTGGGAAGGCTGACTGGCGGCGATGGCTGTTCGGGAACCCAAGGCGCTGCTCCGCATTCAATGAACGGTGGGGTCCTGACCGGCTGCCGGTGCCGTGCGCCGCCGGCTGCCAAGGGAGATCCACCGCGATGAAGCTTTTCCATGCATGGCTGGCGTTGAGCGCCGCTGTCGTGCTCGCAGCGGGTCCGGCGCGCGCGGTCGAGCTGTCGATCGTGTCGGGCGACACCGGCAACGGCCTCAAGGTGCTGCGCGAGATCCTCGACCGCTATGAGAAGGAGAGCGGCGACACGGTCACCATCGTCGCCATGCCGTCGTCCGGGACCGACCAGTTCGGCCAGTACAGGCTGTGGCTCGCCGCCGGCAACAGCGACGTCGACGTCTACCAGACCGATGTCATCTGGGCGCCGCAGCTCGCCAGCCAGTTCGTCGACCTGACCCAGGCGACCAGGGATGTCGTGGCCCAGCATTTCCCGTCGATCATCCAGTCGCAGACCGTCGACGGCAGGCTGGTGGCGCTGCCGATCTTCACCGATGCGCCGGCGCTCTACTACCGCAAGGACCTGCTCGACAAATACGGCGCCAAGGTGCCGGCCACCTGGAAGGAGCTGGGCGACACCGCCAGGCTGGTGATGGACAAGGAGCGGGCGTCGGGCAACAGGGATATCTGGGGTTTCGTCTTCCAGGGCAACGCCTATGAGGGGCTGACCTGCGACGCGTTCGAATGGGTGGTGTCGAATGGCGGCGGCCATATCGTCGAGCCGGATGGCGCGATTTCAATCAACAACCCCCAGGCGGCGGCCGCGCTCGATATGGCGAAGGCCTGGATCGGCACCATCGCCCCGCCCGGCGTGCTCGCCTACCAGGAAGAGGAGGCGCGCGGCGTGTGGCAGACCGGCAATGCGGTCTTCATGCGCAACTGGCCCTATGCCTATGCACTGGGCAACAGCCAGGGGTCGCCGATCAAGGGCAAGTTCGATGTCGCACCGCTGCCGGCGGGCACGGGCGAGGGCGCCCGGCCGGCGGCGACGCTCGGCGGCTGGAACCTCGCGGTCTCGAAATATTCCAAGCACCCGGATGCGGCGATCGAGCTGGTCAAGTTCATCGCCTCGCCGGCAATGCAGAAATACCGCACGCTCAAGACCGCCAACCTGCCGACCATCCAGGCGCTCTATGACGATGCCGACATCGCCCGGCAACAGCCGATCATTCCACACTGGAAAGAGGTCTTCCTCAATGCCGGGCCTCGGCCCTCGGCGGTGACCAGAAACAAGTACAACGAGGCGTCGAGCCAGTTCTGGAACGCCGTCCACAAGACCTTGTCCGGCGAGGGCAGCGCCGCCGACAATCTGGCCGACCTCGAAGCGACGCTGACCCGGCTGAAAGGCAAGGGCTGGTGAGCGTGCATCCGGCCGATGCGCGCTCTGGTTCGAGCCTGACGCGCCAGCGTGCGCGCTCGGCATGGCTGTTCCTGGCGCCGATGCTTGTGGTGCTCGCCGCCGCTGCCGGCTGGCCGCTGGCGCGCACGGTCTATTTCAGCTTCACCGATGCCTCGCTGTCAGACCTCGATGCCCGGCAATGGGTCGGCCTGGCCAATTACGTCTCGGTCCTGCGCATGCCGAGCGGGCGGGTCATCTATGACGGGCTGCTTCTCGACCCGGTCTGGTGGGGCGCCGTGTGGAACACGGTGCGGTTCGCGGTGGTTTCGGTGACCTGCGAGACGATCCTCGGCATGGTCGTCGCCCTGGTGCTCAACGCCGAATTCCCCGGCCGCGGCATCGTCAGAGCGGCGATCCTCATCCCCTGGGCGATCCCAACCATCGTCTCGGCGAAGATGTGGCAGTGGATGCTGAACGACCAGTTCGGCATCATCAATGTCGTGCTCGTCAATCTCGGTCTGATCGACCACAAGATCGCCTGGACCGCCAGCGCCGACACGGCGATGGCGGCGGTGCTGATCGTCGACATCTGGAAGACGACGCCCTTCATGGCGCTGCTGATCCTTGCCGCGCTGCAGATGCTGCCGCGCGAGATCATCGAGGTCGCCAGGCTGGACGGCGCCAATCCCTGGCAGATCTTCTGGCGGGTGACCTTGCCGCTGATCCGCCCGGCGGTGATGGTGGCGGTGATCTTCCGGGCGCTCGATGCGCTGCGCATCTTCGACCTGATCTATGTGCTGACGCCCAACAATGCGCACACCAAGTCGATGTCGGTGTTCGCCCGCGAGAACCTGTTCGAGTTCGACAAGTTCGCCTATGGCTCGGCCGCGTCGACCTTGCTCTTCCTCATTCTCGCTCTGCTCACCATGCTCACCATCCGCATCGGCCGGCTAAGCCTGGACGGAGGCCGCTGAGATGTGGCTGCTGAAGCGCATGGGTTTTTATCTGCTGGTCGGAGCAATCGTGCTGATCGCGGTGTTCCCGTTCTATTACGCCATCGTCACCAGCCTGAAATCGGGGACCGAGCTGTTCCAGGCCGACCTGTGGCCGAGGGCGCCCAGCCTCGGCAATTATCGCAACGTGCTGTCCGAAGGCGCCTTCCTGCGCAACCTGCTGAACTCGCTGGTGGTTTCGGGCGCGGTGGTGGCGCTATCGCTGTTCCTCGGCGTCACCGCGGCCTACGCGCTGGCGCGTATCCGTTTTCGCGGCCGCTCGGCATTGCTGTTCGCCATCCTGTCGGTCTCGATGTTTCCGCAGGTGGCGGTGCTGGCCGGGCTGTTCGAGTTGGTGCGGCTGTTCGGCCTCTACAATTCGCTCCTCGCGCTGATCTTCTCCTACATGATCTTCACGCTGCCGTTCACCGTCTGGGTGCTCACCGCTTTCGTGCGCGACCTGCCGGTGGAGGTCGAGGAGGCGGCGATCCTCGATGGCGCGACGCCGTGGATCATCATCACGCGCATCTTCCTGCCGCTGATGTGGCCGGCGCTGGCGACCACCGGGCTGCTGGCCTTCATCGGTGCCTGGAACGAGTTCCTGTTTGCGCTGACCTTCACCTCCAACGACGCGCGGCGGACCGTGCCGGTGGCGATCGCGCTGCTTTCGGGCAATTCGCAGTTCGAGATACCCTGGGGCAATATCATGGCCGCCTCGGTGATCGTCACGGTGCCGCTGGTGGTGCTGGTGCTGATCTTCCAGCGCAAGATCGTCTCCGGCCTCACAGCCGGCGGGGTCAAGGGGTGAGGAGTGGTCGGCGAAGCCGATCAATCGACAACGATTTGTCGATTGAAGCGACGAACGCCCGAAGCCATAGCGGAGGGCAGGGCATCCTCAGATATCGGGCGCGTTGCCGATTTTCTGCTTGATCTCCAGCGCCCAGGCGCGGCCCTCGTCGCCACCCCATAAGAGCCAGGCGATGGTGCCGGCCGAAGGGTTTTCCTCATTGCCGTAATTCTTGCCGCGCTTGTCGACCTCGTGGCGGGCAAAGTAGCTGACCATGCGGCGGATGGTGGAAGGCGCCAGCTTCTCGCGGTTCTTCAGCTCAGTCGCCCGCGCGACACCGATCTCGGTGCCGCCACGGCCGAACTGCTTGCGCAGCCGCAGGCCCTTGGCGGCATTGTCGGCCACCACTTGCGGGCAGCGCAGGTCGATCTCGTCGGCTTCGTGCATTCTTCTCTCCACTCGCAGCTGTAGCCGATAACGGGGATGTGGCAAGGCCGGGCCTGCCCGATGCGAAATGTCGGGACCGGTTCCGGCCAAACGTCCTTGGATCGCAGAGCAACCGCGCCGGGACGCCGGCGCGCGGAACCAAGGAGCCGATCATGATCACCTTTCCCAACGAATCCGCCAGATACCGCACCGCGCGCGAAAAGCTGCTGAAGAAGGAAATCGAGCTGCGCCGGGCCATGGAAGCCGTGGCCGAGGCGCGCCGCGCGCTGCCGCCGGGCGGGCTGGTGCCGCAGGATTATGTATTCGACGGCCTCGATGAAGCCGGCAAGCCCGCCAGGATAAAACTGTCGGAGCTGTTCGCGGCCGGCAAGAACACGCTGATCCTCTACAACATGATGTTCCCGCGCCATCCGCGGGAGACGCGCGACGTCGCGGCCGGCGGCGGTACCGCGAAGCTCGCCCGGCCCGACCAGCCATGCCCGTCCTGCACCGCCCTGCTCGACCAGTTCGACGGCGCGGTCGGCCATCTCGAAGCGGCCGGCTTCAACTTCGCCGTGGTGGCCAGGACGGCGCTGGAAAACCTCGTCACGCTCGGCCGCGATCGCGGCTGGCGCAACATGCGGCTGGTGTCGTCGGCCAACAACAGCTTCAAGCGCGACTACAATGCCGAGGATGCGGACGGCGCGCAGATCCCGCTGCTGTCGGTGTTCCACCGCGACGCTGACGGCATCAGGCATTTCTGGTCGTCGGAACTCGGCTTCGCGCCGACCGAGCCCGGCCAGGACCCGCGCGCCATCGGCACCTGTGAGATCCTGTGGAACCTGATGGATTTCACGCCGGAGGGCCGGCCGAATTTCGGCGAGCAGCTGCAATATAGCGAGGCGTGCTGCCACTGAAGTCGCTCGGTCCGCACGCTTCAGTTCCGAGTGGCTCTTCAGCACATGGTCGCCGTCGGCCTGTTCGATGAGGCAGGCGGGCTCGTCGGGGGATGCCTTGTGTTTGACCCGTGTTCTTGATCCGCGCTTCACGTGGCTGCTGGAACTCTCGCTCAAGTCGGCCGGAACATCGGAAGATCCGCTGCATTGATAGGAGACGGTTTGCGACCCGCTTCACGGATTAGACGTGCGCCCTGCAGTTAAAGACGTATGGGACTTGGTGCGAGAAAGCGTGGTTGGCTTTGTCAACGACAATGCCCTTAGCCATGGCGCGGCAATGGCGTTTTATGCCGCCACGTCGCTAGCCCCGGTCCTGATAATCGTCGTCGCGATAGCCGGCATCGCTTTTGGTCATGACGCGGCACAGTTGGCCTTGTCTGCTCAGATATCGGGGCTGATGGGCCGGGAAAGCGCGGCGCTGCTTCAGACGGCGCTCGAAGGGGCATCCAGCAAATCATCGGGGACCCTGGCAGCCCTGATCGGCGTGGCCACTCTGCTCGTCACCGCCTCCGCGGTGTTTGGCGAGATGCAGCAGGCCCTGAATGCAATATGGAAGGTTGAAGCGAAAGGAGATTCGCTGTCGCGTCTCTTGCGCGCGCGTGCGGCAAGTCTGGGCCTGGTCGCCGCCCTCGGCTTCATGTTGCTGGTATCCCTGGCGGCGAGCGCGGCGATCTCGGCTCTGGGCAGCGTGATCAGCGCTTATCTGCCGTTCGGCCAATTTGTTCTGAGCGCCATCAACACCCTGATTTCCTTTTCCCTGATCTCCGTGATGTTTGCCGCGATCTACAAAGTGCTGCCGGACCGTGCCTTGCAATGGCGGGATGTCGGGATCGGTGCCGTGGTGACCGCCGCTCTGTTCACGTTGGGAAAGTCGCTTATCGGCTGGTATATCGGCACGAGTGCGATCGCGTCGTCCTATGGTGCGGCCGGAGGGCTGCTCGTCATACTGCTCTGGGTCTATTATTCATCGGAAATCTTTCTGCTCGGTGCGGAGTTGACGCGCGCCTATTCCGTTCGACGGGGGAGCAGGTCCGACCTGGACGGGTTGGTTCAAAATGCTCCGGCTCCGGAAAGCCTTGGTCCAATGCACCGAAGCCCCGGCTCTTCGGGCTTCGTCCCCTTGTTGGCGGTGGCGTGCGTGAGCGCGACGATGACAGCCTTTCTGCTGGGGCCTCGTCGTCCGTAGATCCTGCCGCGGTCGCAAGGCTGCTTTCCCTTCTACGGCGCGACGGGAAGGGACACGGCTGGCAACCTCGCCGCATCTGCGGCGTTGGACTCCTCGAGGGAACCATTCCGATCGGAGACGCCAGATGAAAATGCTCCTGACCATGGCCGCCGTCGCGCTGACCGCCGTCGCGCCCGCCGCCCTTGCCCAGACGAACGGCACCAACTCGAACGCGGTCGCGCCCATGTTGCCCGACAGCAAGGTCGACACCCCGACCTTTGTCGGCACCGTGCCCAGCGCCAATGAATTCGAGATCCAGTCGAGCCAGCTCGCCGAACAGAAATCCGCCTCGGCGGACGTCAAGGCCTTCGCCGGCCAGATGATCAAGGACCACACCAAGGCCGGCGAGGACTTCAAGCAGGCGCTGAGCAAGGGGCAGACCACCGCCTCGATCAAGCCCGCCGGACCCGCGCTGCAGCCCAAGGACCAGCAGATGCTGGACCAGCTGAAAGCCGCCAGCGGCAAGGCGTTCGATGAGAAATACGTCATGATGCAGACTGAGGCCCACAAGCAGGCGGTCGCGCTGTTCAGCACCTATGCGAAATCGGGCGACGACCCCGCGCTGAAGGAATTCGCCAAGAAGACGCTGCCGACGCTGAAGATGCACGAGAAGCACGTGAAGGAGCTCGGCGCGGCGCATTAGGGCTGGGCGGTGGCTAGGGCGAGAACGGTTCGAGATCCGCGCTCTACGGCGCCCCCCTCTGTCCTGCCGGACATCTCCCCCTCAAGTGGGGAGATTGGCGGCTTCGGCGCCGGCTCTCTTCCTGGCGCTGTTGAAAATTGGCGAAAGCAGCGACAACAGCCAATCTCCCCCCTTGGGGGGAGATTGTCCGGCAGGACAGAGGGGGGCGCCGTAGGGCGCTACGTCGCATACGCCCAGGCAAAACGCGCAACTTGGCCCTGTGCCTCCACCCGCCATGCGCTACACTGCCGCCTCACCTCGGGAGCATCCCATGCCCAAGATCGATCTCGCATCCGTGCCCGAGCGCAAGGGCTCGGGCTACCCCGCACCCTTCGACGCCCCTTGCGCCGACCGTACGCGCCGGCGCCTCGGCGATGCCGGCGGGCTTACCGATTTCGGCGTCAACCTGATGACATTGCCACCCGGCGGCTGGTCGAGCCAGCGTCACTGGCACAGCCACGAGGACGAGTTCGTCCATGTGCTGGAAGGCGAACTGGTGCTGGTCGAGGATGGCGGCGAGACGCTGCTCAAGGCCGGTGACAGTGCTGCCTTCGCCAAGAACAGCGGCAACGGCCATCACATGATCAACCGCGCGTCGGTCACGGCGCGCTACCTGGAAGTCGGCTCGCGCTCTCCGGACGATGTCATCACCTGCTCCGACATCGACATGATGAGCCCGAGTTCGGACGGGCGCTTCCTGCACAAGGACGGCATGCCGTATCCGGGGCAGGGATAGGGCTCCGGCTCTGAACCGAGGGTTTGCCACTGGCGTTCCGCCAGTGCCGGGATAAGCTCCTTGCCAACCCAGGGAGCATCACCATGAAGAAACAAGTCATCGAAGTGCCTGTGATGTCGGACAAGGTGCGCGCACTCGGCCTGCCCTGCTCGACGGCGGTGAAGGCCAATGGCTTCGTGTTCATCTCGGCGACGCCGCCGGTGGACATGGTGACCGGCGAGATGGTGCGCGGCGACATCGAAACGCAGACCGAGGCGTCGCTCAAGGCGCTGAAACACTGCCTGGAAGCGGCCGGCACCTCGCTGGATGACGTCGTGATGGTGCGCATCTATGCCGTCAATTCCGGCTTCTACAACGCCATCAACCGGGTTTATGCGCGGTATTTCAGCATGAACCCGCCGGCGCGGAGTTTTGTGCCGGTGGCGTCCTGGCCGATGGAGTTTGATATCGAGATCGAGTGTGTGGCTGTGGCTTGAGGGAACCGGACCTATGGTCATGGATTGATCTGCATGAAGCTCCCTCACGTCTTCCTTAGAAGCCAAAATCATTGTACATGTCATCAAGTTCTTAGGGGGAAGACAATGACCGAAATCTCGTTCACGGAAGCGGAATTGCACGCGCTAGAAGCAACTAAACTTCCAGCGTTTCCAGTAAATATACATCAAATTAGGTCTACCATTCAGAAGATACTTTCAGAATGGAAATCCCTTGGTTTCTTTCATCAATATACAGACCACAGTTTTTCTCATGTTGTCGATATGCTGAAAACTGTCGAGTGGGTGATCCCGGACGAAACAAAGTCTCACATGACGCCGGCCGATTGGTTTATGATCGTGCTGTCGGTTTATTTTCACGATCTCGGCCTTTTGATTAGTCAAGATGAATATAAAAATCGGGCGAAAAATCCCGACTATAAGACCTTTCTGGCCAACCCGGTTTTGCCCTCAGAGAAGCATAAGGAATTTGTTGCTCGACTTGAGCAGATGAAACAAGAAGATGCTGATCGCCTACGCTATCAAGAGTTTGTTCGATACAGCCATGGAAAAAGGGTTCGCGCCTGGCTTGATGGCACAATTATGGACGATGACAATTCGTCTTCGACTATTCGTAAGATCATTGAGGATTTGATTAAACCTCTGGATTACACGGTAAGGCGTGACCTGGCTCTTATCTGCGAAAGTCATACTCTCGCAAATATAGATGACACATCTGTTTTTAAAATATCTCAGCCGTATGGTAGTGCCGATGAGACGGTTAATCTCCAATATTGTGCTGTCATCCTGCGTACAGTCGATTTACTCCAAATTACCAGGCAACGAGCCCCGGGGGTACTATATCAACTAATAAACCCTAATGACCCGATTAGTCAGGTCGAATGGCAAAAACAGGGGGCTGTGCGCACTGTACGTGCCGCGCTCGGTAGGGACCGGGAAGGGCATGTGAGTAAGTCAGTGCAATCCGATACCATAGAAGTGCATGCAACTTTTAAAGAGCCCGATGGCTTCTTTGGACTCACAAGCTATTTATTCTACGCCGAAAAGGAGCTTAATCAATCCTATGCAGCGATTCAAAAATCGAGCCGAGATGTTGTTAGTCCATACATTTTTCCGTGGCGTCACATAAATACGGACAGCATTGATACAGAAGGATTCCTGACTGATTCGTTCGAGTTTGAGCTTGATCAACATAAAATACTCGATCTCCTAACTGGACACACGCTATACAACGATACCACAGTTGTTCTAAGGGAACTTACCCAAAATGCATTAGATGCAGTTCGGCTTCAGGCGAACATTGACGAAGTCGAATCCGAAAAGCGCGGAGTTGTGGAAATTGTTTGGAGCGACGCAGAGCGCTCTTTGACGGTATTGGATAACGGGACTGGCATGTCGCAGGAGGTAATAGAGAGCCATCTGCTGAAGGTTGGGTCTTCTCGTTATCAAGATGCAAAATTCAAAGAGAAGTTCCCAGATTTTCACTCCATAAGTCGCTTTGGTATTGGAGTACTTTCGGCTTTTATGGTTTCCGACGATGTCGAGATTACGACATGTAGCGATGACGAGGAGAAGGCAAGAAGAATTGCACTCAGGTCTGTCCATGGAAAGTATCTAATAAAATTACTTGATAAGGTTTCCAATCGGGATCAGTTACCTATGTATCCTCATGGCACTGCTGTGAAGATAATTCTGCGACCTACAGCACGTATTGGGGAAGTGTTGCGAGTGGCAAAATCGTGGTTGATGTTTCCGCGGTGTATAGTGAGGGTAAAAATCAATGATGACGACCCTGTTGTTATCGGCTATCAATCCCCAAAGGAGGCGATCCAGTCGTACTTGGATTCTTCGTCTCGTCAACGCCCTCGATACAAACGAGAAGTGGAAGTAAAGGAATTTACTGAGGCGGGTGTTACGCTGGCATTTGCGGTCGCTAAGGACGAATTATTTCAGGATTGGAGTTTCGTCGATGTGCCACGCGAGAGGGGGCCTGTTGATGACGATGAAGTTCCTGCTCCAATCGCTACTTGCATCGAAGGTGTGGCGGTCGAGCACAGCACGCCAGGATTTAGGGCTCCGATTATCCTTGCGGTAGCAAACTCCGTCGGGAAAGGGGCGCCCCGCACGAACGTTGCACGCTCGGCATTTGAAGAAACGGCCGAGCAAAGGCAGATGTTGCAGACCATTTACGAGATGTATGCCCGCCATATCTCTGATGAGATTAAGCGACTTTCTGCGAGTGACAGTCACTCCCTTTCGCGAGCCGTTGGAGTCGCACCTTACATCGCGACTCCTTTGATTGGGCAAATAGTTCCTGCTTCTAAGCCGGCGCTCCTTTCTGAATCAATGTCGAAGGTCCCGCTTGTGCTTGTTGAGGATTCTAGCGGTAGATCAAATATTACGATGACTGATCTCTCTGGATCGAGAGAGTTTTGGACGGTCGAATCCCCTCTATACAAATCTATAGAGTATTTTGTTAAGGAAGCTCCGTTGAACGTGACTACATCGAAGATCTTGGCTACGCTTGGCAATAAAAGTGGCGTCCATCACTCTGGAATAACTGTGTGTAATCTTAATTCATCTGCTTATGTTGAGGAAAATATTAAAGCCTCTTTTGAAATTTCTGAAATTGTGGCTTCTCAGGAAGCTAGACAACTGGAGCTTCGGTGGGTGAAGCGGGAAGGCAATCCAAATTGGCTTTCAACTGTTACGGTTTTTGATCAGATCGCTCAGCGGGAAATAAAGTTCTGGCATATGCTGCGGGAGGCTCGTGAACGGCTACGCACGACTAGGGCTGCGAGTGGTGATAGACTCAATGTACCCGGCCCGTCAGTTCAGGCGCGGGGACTGGGTGTAGCGGGCAGCTTTGTATCAAATCGGGAGAGGTATTTGGTACCAGGGGTTCCTCTAGCCAATTTGCTGTTTTCAATGGGTACATCAGGTGACTTAGCGGATCTTCGTTCATTGGCCGCGAATCTTTTGGTTATAGAATTGCTGCGGAGCTTCCGCTGGACCTGGGATGTCTTTAGCGAGGATCTGCTTGATAGGGCTATTAGTCAGGCCGGGTTCGAGTGGCTGAAGAATTATATGAAGGATTCGCAGTCGTTCGTTCTCGCATTGCGGGACACTAACTCGACTATATTTGATCCATTCGCGTGGGACCGCAGAGACTCATCGATCGAAGCATTTGGCTACTGAGGATAGGTTACACCATGAGGGAAAATCCGTATCTCTTAGAGCGGTATAAATATGTCCTGGATCAAAAGAAAGAGCTCAACAAGACCACATTTCTAATCGGAGCCTTTTATCAAGCGGTTTTGGCGGTCATATTTGCCGCACAATTTCAGGTGGTGCGAAGTGTCTCTGACCATAGTCTGAGTAGCGATATTGCTAAGCTTGGCACTTGGGGCCTTTTCTGGTGCGCCGCAGCGGTATCGGCGATTTGTGTCATGACGCTGGTTGCTGGACTATTTGCTTGGCTGAATTATCGATCTGATGAGGCAGAGATAGAGGCAGTTGTATTTGGTAAGGCACGAAAGCCAATTGGAGTCATGGATGCGTTTCGATGGTATGAGTCTTACATAATAATTGGTATATTGTTGGTCGTGCTATCCTACGCCATAGTTATATACAAGATAATTATTCCGTTATTCTAATGAACGTGGATGTGCCCCTAAGCAAAATACTCCTGCAGCGGCCTGACCTCCAGGCTCCCGGCCTTCAGCGCCGCGATCGCCTCTGCCACAGCCGCGGCGCCTGACAGCGTCGTGTAATACGGCACCTTCTGCATCAGCGTCGCCCGCCGCAGCGACTTCGAGTCCGACACCGCCTTCTGGCCATCGGTCGTGTTGAAGACGATCTGGACCTGGCGGTTGCGGATGGCGTCCTCGATGTGAGGGCGGCCTTCCAGGACCTTGTTGATTTTCTGGGCGTCGACGCCGTTTTCGGCGAGGAAGCGTTGCGTGCCCGAGGTGGCCAGCACCTTGAAGCCGAGGCCGGCGAGGCGCTTGACCGCCGGCAGGATGCCTTTCTTGTCCTCGTCGCGCACCGAGACGAACAGCGTGCCGGAGCGCGGCAGGTCGACGCCGGCGCCGAGCTGGCTCTTGGCGAAGGCGAGCGCGAAATCGCGGTCGAGGCCCATGACCTCGCCGGTGGAACGCATTTCCGGGCCGAGCAATATGTCGACGCCGGGGAAGCGGGCGAAGGGGAAGACGGCTTCCTTGACCGCGATATGGCCGGGGTTCCTGGGGTCGGGCATGGCGCCGTAATGGGCGAAGGCGTCTTCCAGCGTCTCGCCGGCCATGATGCGGGCGGCGATTTTCGCGATCGGGCGGCCGATGGTCTTGGCGACGAAGGGCACGGTGCGCGACGCGCGCGGGTTGACCTCCAGCACATAGACCGTGCCGTCCTTGATCGCGTATTGCACGTTCATCAGTCCGCCGACATTGAGCGCGCGGGCGAGCGCCGCCGTCTGCCGCTCCAGCTCGTCGACGAGGTCCGAGGGCAGCGAGTGAACCGGCAGCGAGCAGGCACTGTCGCCCGAATGGATGCCGGCTTCCTCGATATGTTCGAGAATGCCCGACACGAAGGTCGCCTTGCCGTCGCAGAGGCAGTCGACATCGACCTCGATGGCGCCGGAGAGATAGGTGTCGAACAGCAGCGGGTTCTTGCCCAGCAGCGTGTTGATCTGGCCGGTCTTGTCGTTGGGGTATTTCTGCTTGATGTCCTCAGGCACCAGGCCGGGCACGGTGTCGAGCAAATAGGACTGCAGCATGCCCTCGTCATGGATGATCTGCATGGCGCGGCCGCCGAGCACATAGGAGGGGCGCACCACCAGCGGGAAGCCGAGCTCGCCGGCGACGAGGCGGGCCTGCTCGACCGAATAGGCGATGCCGTTCTTCGGCTGGCTGAGGTTCAGCTTGTGCAGCAGCTTCTGGAAGCGGTCGCGGTCTTCGGCGAGATCGATCATGTCGGGCGAGGTGCCGAGGATCGGAATGCCTGCCTTCTCCAGCGCGTCGGCCAGCTTCAGCGGCGTCTGGCCGCCGAACTGGACGATGACGCCGACCAGCTCGCCCGAGGCCTGCTCGGCGCGCAGGATCTCCAGCACGTCCTCCGCCGTCAGCGGCTCGAAATAGAGCCGGTCCGAGGTGTCGTAGTCGGTCGAGACCGTCTCGGGGTTGCAGTTGATCATGATCGCTTCATAGCCGGCGTCCCGCAGCGCGAAGGCGGCGTGGCAGCAGCAATAGTCGAACTCGATGCCCTGGCCGATACGGTTCGGGCCGCCGCCGAGGATGACGACCTTCTTGCGCGCCGAGACCTGCGCCTCGTTGGCGAGCGCGCCGGCGAAGGGCACTTCGTAGGTCGAGTACATGTAGGCGGTGGGCGAGGCGAACTCGGCGGCGCAGGTGTCGATGCGCTTGTAAACCGGATGAACGTCGAGCTTTTCACGAATCTTCTGAACGACTTCAGCGTCGGTCTTCGTCAGCGACGCGAGGCGGGCGTCGGAGAAGCCCATCGCCTTCAGCATACGCAGATTGACGGCGTCGCCGGGAATGCCGTGCTCGCGGATGCGGGCTTCCATGGCGACGATGCCGGCGATCTGTTCGAGGAACCAGGGGTCGATCTTGCACATGGCGTGCACGTCTTCCAGCGAGGTGCCCATGCGGATCGCCTGCGCCACCATGCGCAGCCGGTCGGGCGTCGGCGTGCCCAAGGCGGCGCGGATGGCGTTGCGGTCATCGGCACTGTTGGTCGCGCCGAGGCCGGGGATCTCGATCTCGTCCAGGCCGGTGAGGCCGGTTTCGAGACCGCGCAGCGCCTTCTGCAAAGACTCCTGGAAGGTGCGGCCGATGGCCATGACTTCGCCGACCGACTTCATGGCCGTGGTCAGCACCGGCTCGGCGCCGGGGAACTTTTCAAACGCAAAGCGCGGGATCTTGGTCACGACATAGTCGATGCTCGGCTCGAACGAGGCGGGCGTGGCGCCGCCGGTGATGTCGTTCTCCAACTCGTCCAGCGTGTAGCCGACGGCAAGCTTGGCGGCGATCTTGGCGATCGGGAAGCCAGTCGCCTTGGAGGCGAGCGCGGACGAGCGCGAGACGCGCGGGTTCATCTCGATGACGACGAGACGGCCATCGGCCGGGTTGACGGCGAACTGCACGTTGGAGCCGCCGGTCTCGACGCCGATCTCGCGCAGCACCGCGATCGAGGCGTTGCGCATCATCTGGTATTCCTTGTCGGTCAAGGTCAGCGCCGGGGCGACGGTGATGCTGTCGCCCGTGTGCACGCCCATCGGGTCGATGTTCTCGATCGAGCAGACGATGATGCAATTGTCCGCTCTGTCGCGGACGACCTCCATCTCATACTCCTTCCAGCCGAGCACGCTCTCCTCGATCAGCACTTCGGTGGTCGGCGAGGCGTCGAGGCCGGACTGGACGATGTCGTAGAATTCGGCCCTGTTGTAGGCGATGCCACCGCCGGTGCCGCCCATGGTGAAGGACGGGCGGATGATGGCCGGCAGACCGACATGGTCGAGGGCCTGGGCGGCGATCGCCATGCCGTGGCTGATGTAGCGCTGCTTGCGGTCGCCTTCGCCGAGGTTCCAGCGGGTTTCCAGCGCATCGAGTTCGGCGTCGAGATTGTCGGGCTTCTCGGCCTTCAGCGCGGCGCGCTCGGCCTCATGCGTCTTGCGGTCGGCGTTCTTGACGTCGGTGGCGTTGGCCAGCATCGACTTCGGTGTTTCCAACCCGATCGTCTTCATCGCCTCGCGAAACAGCGCGCGGTCCTCGGCCTTGTCGATGGCATGGGCGTCGGCGCCGATCATCTCGACATTGTAGCGCTCGAGCACGCCCATGCGGCGCAGCGACAAAGCGGTGTTGAGCGCGGTCTGGCCGCCCATGGTCGGCAGCAGCGCGTCGGGCCGCTCCTTGGCGATGATCTTGGCGACCACTTCGGGGGTGATCGGCTCGATATAGGTGGCGTCGGCCAGTTCCGGGTCGGTCATGATGGTGGCCGGGTTGGAATTGACCAGGATGACGCGAAAGCCCTCTTCCTTCAGCGCCTTGCAGGCCTGGGTGCCGGAATAGTCGAATTCGCAGGCCTGGCCGATGACGATGGGGCCGGCCCCGATGATCAGGATCGACTTGATGTCGGTGCGTCTGGGCATGTCTATGAATTCCGTTCGGCAGCGGGCTTGCACAAAAAACCGGGACGGGAAGACCCGGCCGGTTGTGCTCGCGATTCTGGTATCAGGCTAGGAGGGCCTTATAGGGAAGAGTTTTGCCCGATGTAACCCCGAAAATGCGGGATTGGGCGGGGCTGCACAGGCTGGGCGCGCGCGTTGGGTTTGAATGGGTATCTTGCAGTGCGTTGGCGCTGCCCCTCACCTGCCTGCCGGCATCCTCTCCCCGTATAGCGACGGGGAGAGGGGTGCTGCCGTCGCCGGTGTCGCCAATCACCGCTGTTGCAAGAAGAGCGCAAGGTTGCGGCCAGCATCTTTCTCCCCGTCATTATACGGAGAGAAATGCCCGGCAGGGCAATGAGGGCGGCGCAAACCCCAGCAATCAGGCAGCCACGGCAAAAGTCGCCGAACTCTAATCCCCCAGCACCACCGTGTCCGTGATCTCGAACCGCTCCGACACGCCGATGCGGATCATGTTGAGTTTGCCTTCCCGGGTGAAGCGGAACTCGCTGCCGGCGTCCGAGCTTGCCGGCAGGCCGGCAGCGAAGGAGATGACGCGGCTGCCGCCATCGGGCCAGGTCACGGTCACGTCGGCCTTGTCCGTGCCCTTGCGCGTCACGCTCGCCGCGCAAGGCGCCATGGGCTGTCCAACGTAGCGGGCGCAGGGAATTTGCAGGCCGGCATCGCCGGCCGTGGCCCCGGTTGGCTCTTCGGCCGCGGGTCCGTTTTCAGCCGCAGCCAGCGCCAGGCCATAGGCATCCTGCATGGCGATCTCCGCCGCGGATTTCGGCGGGGCTTCGGGGCTGGCTGGTTGGTTCGCATCACCCAGCCGAGCGGTCAGGTCGGGTGCATCGGGCGTCGCGGCGGCGTCGGTGGCCATGGCGGGCGTATCCGCGGCCTCGTCGGGCACGGTCGCCGGATTGACGGGAACGAGGTAGCGCGCGGGAGCCCAGCCGGTGGCTTTGGGATTGTCAGACTCGATCTTGCACCAGGGATGACCGTCAATGTCGTTGCAGCCGAGGTTCCGTACGCTCGCACCGGCCGCCAGGCGGGCCTCGGTCTTGCCGATCGCCGACGGCTTGGCGCGCACATTGAGCAGGTCGTCGGGGGCGAGCCCGGTGACAACGGAGATAAAGGGACCTTCTTCCGCATGGGCCGGGACAACAGCCGGCCACGCCGCCATCAGCAGCGGAACCGCAACCAGCGCATGCAAACCTGTTCGGAGCGTAACTGTGCGCCTCATCATCTGGCCGTGCGCCGATACTCGAAATTCCATGCCGCGGCCATCTTGCCGCACGTTAGGCCGATTCTATAAGGGACGACGCGCCGCCATGTAAGCCGGAAATTGAGGCTAATCATAACGGCGGACTGGCCCGCCGCCTCGTGGTCGTACTCGACGGCGATCGTCTCGAAGCGATCCGGCTGGCCGGCGCCGCCCAAGGTGATGATGCCGTCGCGGGCTAAGCGCATTTTCGAGGGGGCTCCACAGGCTGGCGAAGGACTGGTCGAAAGGGCGACCCTGACAGGGACATGATTTCCTCCCGCTTAGCGAGGGAAAGGAAATGTGTCAGGCCGACACTTCGATGTCGTGGCCGCCGACGGCCGGCAGGGCGGCGTCGTCCGCGGCCGCGGCGATGACGCTGTCGAGCAGGCCGGGGAAGCGGGCGTCGAGATCGGCGCGGCGCAGCGTGATCATGCGGTTGGTGCCGACCACTTCGGCGCGGGTGACACCGGCCTCACGCAGCTTGGCGAGGTGGTAGCTCAGATTGGTCTTGGAGCCGAGATCGAGGAAGCGGCTGCAGTTCAGCGGCACGCCTTCCTTGCTGGCGAGATAGCGCACGATCGCAAGCCGCGTCGGGTCGCCGAGCACGCCGAGCACAATGGGCAGGCTGATCTGGTCCGTATTGGGGTGTGGCAAGGTCATGGCTGGAACCTAAGCACAGTTCGGGCCGATTTCAACGCGTCGATCCTGCCCGGTCCATACACACTGTTTCTCCACTTCATGGCCGTCCTGACACAGGGCTGTCAGCATGGTTATGCTATTTTTGCCTGGCTTCATTGACATGATGCCCTTTTATGTCCAATTGTTCAATAACTTTTGAACTAAGGACGCTTTCCCATGGACAAGAGAATTTTCTGGCTTGCGCTCGGATCGTTTGCGATCTCGACCGAAGGCTTCGTCATCTCCAGCCTCCTGCCCGATATCGCCAGGGATGCCGGCATCTCGGTGCCGCTCGCCGGCTCGCTGATCACCGCTTTCGCGCTCGCCTATGCCGTGGGCACGCCGATCCTGGCGACGCTGACCGGCGAATGGGACCGGCGCCGCGTGATCCTGTGGACACTGGTGTTCTTCGTCGTCGGCAATGTCGTCGCCGCCCTGAGCTCATCCTTCGAAGTGCTGCTCGTCGCACGCATCATCATGGCGCTGTCGTCGGGCCTGTTCGCGGCGACCGCGCAAGGCACGGCGGTGGCGCTGGTGGACGATCATCACCGCGCCCGTGCCATCGCCGTCGTCGTCGGCGGCACCACGGTGGCCGTCGCTGTCGGTGCACCGCTTGGCGCGCTTGTCGCGGCCATCGCCGGCTGGCGCGGCACCTTCTATGCCATTGCCGGCCTTGGCGCGCTGTCCGGCGCCATCCTGTGGTACCGCCTGCCGCGCGGCATCATCGGCACCAGGCTGCCGCTGAAGCGCCGGCTGGCGGCCGCCATGCGTCCCGGCGTGATGCCGATCCTGGTGACGACATTGCTGGCGCTGGTCGGTGCCTTCACCGTCTTTGCCTATGTCGCGCCGCTTGCCATCGAGGGCGGCGGGCTGAGCGAGATCGCGCTGCCCGGCATGCTGCTCGCCTTCGGCGTCGGCGCCGTCATCGGCAACATTGCCGGCGGCCAGGCGGCCGACCGTTTCGGCGCCACGCGCACCGTCGGCTGGTCGCTGGCGTTGAGTGCCGCCATGCTGATCATGCTGTCGGTCATCCCGACCTTCCTGCCGCAGCACATTGCCGGACCGGCGCTGATGGCGATGATGGTGCCGTGGGGCATCGTCGGCTGGGCGTTCCCGCCGGCGCAGGCCAGCCGCATCATCAAGCTGGCGCCGGACGCCGCCCCGATCGTGCTGTCGCTCAATGGTTCGGCGCTCTATCTCGGCGTGGCGGTGGGCGCGGTGGTCGGTGGTGGCGTGCTGCGCTACGGCGCGCCCGCCGATCTCGGTCTGGTCGCGGCGGTGTTTCCGATCGTCGGGCTCGGCATTGTGCTGGCGGGGCGGGTGTTTGCCCGGGCCGTCACCATGCCGGCGGAATAAGGCCGGCTCCGAGGCTTGCATCCTTGTTTTTTCGCGGCCGCTTCTTCAGCTGGAAGGAGTGGCCGCGGGCAATTCCAGCTTCAACGCAGCCACTTCATCGAGCGTGGCCCGCAGTTTCGCGGCCTGCTCCGCGCCGATCATGGCCTCGAATTGCCGCTGGGCGACGCTCCATAGCTTGATCGCCTCGTCGAGCTTGGCCTGTCCTGATGACGTCAGCCGTACGCGCTTGACGCGGCGATCGTCCTTGTCGGGGAAGGTTTCGACATAGCCGTCGCGGACCAGGGGCTTCAGCGTGTGGCCGAGCGCCGACAGATCCATGATCAGCGCCTCGGCAATGGCTCCCATCGCCGGCTCGCTGCCGACACTGATCTGGAACAGCAGGCCGAACTGCGTGCCCTTCAGGCCGGAAGGCGCCAGCGCGTCGTCGTAGAACCGGCCGAGCCTGCGTGCGGTGCGCCGCAAGGTGGCATTGTTGCAACGGCTAAATCCGTCAGCTTCACTCATGGTCGCTCCTTGTGGAGCATCTCCGGCGAAACGCATCGCGTCCAATGCTCTCTCTTGTCACGCAATTCCGGACGCAAAACCGCTGGGCACTTGCTGGAATTGTCTGGCAGGTGCGCCAGCCTGCCGCAGAAATAGTTTTCGCCGCCGCCGTTGACAAGATGGTGGCGTATACCTATTTCGCGGAAAGTGGCATATACCACTAATTCGGATAGCAGCCTTGCCGGCCGATATTTATCCACCGGGGCCGAGCCAGCGAACACAAGGAACGTGACAATGAGCAAGAATGACAAGGGCACGGCGGTCGTCACCGGCGCTTCATCGGGGATCGGCGCCGTCTATGCGGATCGACTGGCGGGGCAGGGCTACGACCTGGTGCTGGTGGCGCGCCGTGCCGACCGGCTGCAGGCGCTGGCCGAGAAGTTGCGCCATGACCACGGCCACAACGTGAGCGTGATCAGCGCCGATCTGTCCGACGACGGCGATGTGCGCCGTGTCGAGCAGTCGATATCAGCCGACGAAACCGTGACGCTGCTGGTCAACAATGCCGGCCTTGGCGGTCAGGCAGTGGTGGCAACCGCCGACGCCGACGCGGCCGAGCGCATGATCAAGGTCAATGTCGTGGCGCTGACCCGGCTGACGCGTGCCGTGCTGCCTGGGCTCCTGGCGCGCAACCGGGGCGGAATCGTCAACATCGCCTCGGTCCTGGCCTTCGACACCTCGTTCGGCGGCATCTACAGCGGCACCAAGGCCTATGTCGTCAACTTCACCGAAGCCCTGCATCGCGAGGTCGCGGGCACCGGAGTGACGGTGCAGGTGGTGCTGCCGGGCGCGACCCGGACCGATTTCTGGGAGCTTTCCGGCGGTGATATCGACCAGCTGCCGAAGGAGATCGTCATGACCGCCGACGACATGGTCGACGCCGCCCTTGTCGGCCTGGCCAGGGGCGAGGCCGTCACCGTGCCGGCGCTTGCCGACACGGGAAAGCTGGACACATTCCTAGGCGCCCGCCAGGCCTTCTATGGCAGCCTGCATGCCGACAAGCCGGCCCCGCGCTACGCGGCTTAGGCTGACGTGGCGGCCGGCCGTCAGGCCGTCCGCCACATCGGGATGATCGAAGCGGCGAGCACCAGCGCGAGCACGATGTTGAGCGCGCGCCATTGCCACTCGGTCTTGAGCAGCCGCGCCAGCACCATGCCCGCCACGCACCAGACGGACAGCGAGATGGCGGCGGTGAGGCCGAAGGTCGAGCCGAGCAGCAAAGCGAGTTGTCCCGGACCGTCGGCAAGCGCGGCGAAGGAGGCCGCGGCGCCCAGGCCCATCGCCCAGCCCTTGGGGTTCATCCACTGGATTCCGGCGCCGCCCAGGAAACTGTTGGGTTTGGCCATGGCGACATCGAGGTTGGGTGGGCCGGCGCGGCCGATCTTGATTGCCAGCCAGACGAGGTAGAGCGAGCCGGCGATCTTCATGGCAAGCTGCAGCGACGGCATGGCAAGCAGCAGCCCGGCAAGTCCGGCGGCCGCCGCCCCCGTCACGGTCGCGAGGCCGGCGGCACTGCCGATCATCAAGGGAACCGAGCGGCGAAAGCCGAACTGCGCACCCGAAGCGGTCGACAATGTTGTGGCGATGCCCGGCGTGGCGGTGGCCACGAAGGCAAACAGGATGAGCGGCAGGATCGGCTGGAGCATGGAGCGTCCTTTGTCGGAGGCTTCATGGTAGACTGAGCGTGGCATCAGTAAATGCAATGTTTGCGATGATGATCATTAGCATTTATAATGCCGCTCATGATCCGAAATCTCGATACCAGTCTCATGCGCACCTTCGTCACTGTCGCCGACAAGGCCAGCATGACGGCGGCGGCCAACGCGCTGCACCTGACGCAGGGCGCGGTCAGCCAGCAGGTCAAGCGGCTGGAAGAAACGCTCGGCTGTGGGCTGTTCGAGCGCGACCGGCGCGGTCTGCGCCTGACCCATTCCGGCGAGCGGCTGTTCGACAAGGCAAGGCGGCTGCTCAGCCTCAATGACGAGATCTGGACCGAGATGGTGGGGAGCGCTGTCGCCGGACAGGTGCGTCTCGGCGTTCCCTACGACCTTGTCGGCACCTTGCTGGCCCCCGTCCTGAAAGCCTATGCCGAGGCCTATCCGCAGGTCGAGATATCGCTGGTCTGCGCGTCCTCGCCGGAACTGGCGGCGGCACTCGCGGCCGGAACCATCGACCTTGCGGTAATCGAGGAGCCGGTAGGCCCGACGTCGGGCGAATGCTTGGCAATCGACCGGCTGGTCTGGGTTGGCGCAAGGGGTGGGGTGGCTCGCGCCAAGCGGCCATTGCCCGTCTCGATCGTTGCCGACACCTGCGCCTTCCGGCCGGTGGTGCTGGCGGCACTCAACGAGCATGGGCTGGAATGGCGCAGCGTGTTCGAAAACGGCAACATCGACGCGACGACCGCGACGGTGCGTTCCGACCTCGCCGTCACCACATGGCTCGCTGCCACCGTGCCAGCCGATCTCGACATATTGCCGTTCGACACCGGCCTGCCGCCGCTGCCGAATTTTGCCATCAACCTGCACCTGCCGAGGCATGGCGTGAGCACGGCGGCGCAGGAATTCGCACGGCATATACGCGATGGGCTGGCGCGGCGATCGCAGGCTGCTTGATGCCCGAATTTACTTCCAGTTCTTGCGCCGCTCGAGTTCGGCCGGGGATGGCTCGCCCGTGACAAAGGAGCCGACCTTGATTTCGCCCGCGCGCTCATAGGTCGCGATGATGACGCCGGTGGTCGAAGTCTGCGATTTGACAAGCTTGAAAGCGGCCGGCATCGCGGCCTCGCCGAACAGCCGCTTGCCCTTGCCCAGCAACAGCGGGAAGATCATCAGCCGGATCTCGTCGATCAGCCCGTTGGCGAGCAGGGTCTGAATGAGATCGCCAGATCCCTGGATGAGCAGGTCAGGTCCATCTTCCTGCTTGAGGCGACGCAAAGCCGTGATGATATCGGGCCCAAGCGCGTGCGTGTTCTGCCAGGTCAAAGTATCCGGCCGATGCGTCGCCACGTACTTGGTCGCGGGGTTGAACGCATCCGCGATCGGATCTTTCTGGTAGGGCCAGTACGCGGCGAAGATGTCGTAGGTTCTGCGGCCGAGCAGCAGGGCGAAGGGTTTGGAGAACAATTCCTCCATTGCCGCGCCTCCCACCTCGTCAAAATAGTGGAACGTCCAGCCGCCGAATTCGAAGCCGCCGACCGGATCCTCTTCCGGCCCGCCCGGCGCCTGCATGACGCCATCGAGGCTGACGAAGGTCGCGGCGATGATCTTTCTCATTGTGTTCTCCCTTGCTTGTGTCCACGCCATCGCGGCCGGACTTCAACCCAAGGACGGAGCAACCGCGCCCGTCCCGACAAAGGCCGCGAGATTTGGTCCGCCCTCGATAGATCAGCCGCGGACGCGAACGGCTTTCGACGAGAACCAGACATGCTCGAAGATCGCCGTGGCGGTGCGGTCCGGCTGCCTGTCCTCGACCAGCCAGATCGAGCGGCTGCGCGTGGCCTGCTCGCGTGTCGGGATCTTCGCCGCAAGATCCGCGAGCGAGGCGCCGAAGCATGGGATGAACCAGGCACGCATGAACGGATCGCAGGCAAAGCCCTTTTCGGTGCGGGTCACCAGCATCGCCAGCGGGACGCGCTCGGCGGGACGCCAGGGGAAGATCATGCGGCCGCCGGGGCGCAACGCTTTCAGCCATCCGGCGGGAGGGGCAACGACACCGGCATTGACATAGATGATGTCGGATGGCGGCAGCGGCGACGTCACGGCATCGCCATGGACAATGGTCGCATTGCCGTAGGTTTCGAGATTCTTGCGCGCCAACCCGGCCAGGTTTTCGTCGATCTCGAAGGCGGTGATGGTGCCGCATGGCGAAACCAGTTTGGCCAGCAAAGCCGTGTAGTAACCGCTGCCGGCGCCGATATGCGTGATGGCCTCACCAGGCTTTGGTGCGAGTTTTCCGATCCACATGGCGTGCAGGAAGGGCTCGCCATTGTTGATGCCCTTGTCGGTATCGAGCGCTACCAGGACGTTCTGGCAGATGTGGGCCGGATCGGCGCTTGGCGTGGTGACCGTGCCGTTGCCGGTGATGACCGTCCATGGGCCGGGGCCGAGGAAGGCCTCGCGCGGTACGCTGGCGAACACCTCTTCCAGGCGCGGGTCCGATGAGGCGGCGTTGACCGCCATCAGCCGCGCGTAGAATGTCCGGATATCTTCGAGGTCGCTCATGGCATCGGGAAAATAGCGCGATCCGGCGGTTTGTCCCGTGATTAAACGGAACTTCAGCCAACCCCGAACATGGTGTCGTAGAGCAGCTTGAAATTGAGCACCAGGATGATTGCCGCGACCACCCAGGCCAGTGCGGCGACGCCGCGCGGGATGGCGAGATTGCCCATCTTCTTCTTGTCGGACACGAACTGCACCAGCGGGACGACCGCGAAAGGCAGCTGCATGGACAACACCACCTGGCTGAAGACCAGCAACTGGCCAGTGCCCTTCTCGCCATAGAGCGCGGTGACGACCACCACCGGTATGATGGCGAGGCCGCGGGTCAGCAGGCGCCGCGCCCAGTTCGGGATGCGCAGGCGCAGAAAACCTTCCATGATGATCTGGCCGGCGAGCGTCGCCGTCACCGTCGAATTCAAGCCCGACGCCAGCAGTGCCACGGCAAACAGGATCGAGGCGATGCCGAGGCCAAGCAGCGGCGACAGCAGCTTGAAAGCCTGGTCGATCTCGGCGACATCCTGGTGGCCGGTTTCGTGGAAGGCGACGGCCGCGACGATCAGGATGGCGGCGTTGACGAACAGCGCCAGCATCAGGGCGATGGTGGAGTCCGTCGTCGCCCATTTGATGGCATCTCGTTTTCCGGCCTCCGTGCGCTCATAGGCGCGGGTCTGCACGATCGAGGAATGCAGGTAGAGATTGTGCGGCATCACCGTTGCGCCGATGATGCCGATGGCGATGTAGAGCATCGCTGGATCGGTGACGATTTCGGAGGACGGCACGAACATCGAATGCAGGATCGTGCCGGCCGGCGGAGCGGCAACGAAGATCTGGATGGCAAAGCAGCTGAAGATGATGACCAAAAGCGCGACGACGAAGGCTTCGAGATAGCGGAACCCCTTGTTCATCAGGAGCAGAACCAGGAAAGCGTCGAGCGCGGTGAGCATGGCGCCGCCGATCAGCGGGATGCCGAACAAAAGCTGCAGCGCGATCGCGGTGCCGATCACCTCGGCGAGGTCGCAGGCGATGATGGCGAGTTCGCAGGCGATCCACAGCACGAGATTGACGGGGCGCGGATAGTAGGCGCGGCAGGCCTGGGCGAGGTCGCGGCCGGTGGCGATGCCAAGGCGCGCGGCCAGCGCCTGCAGCAGGATCGCCATCAGGTTGGACAGCATGATGATGAACAAAAGCGTGTAGCCGAACTGCGCGCCGCCGGCGAGGTCGGTCGCCCAGTTGCCCGGGTCCATGTAGCCGACCGAGACCATGTAGCCGGGACCCATGAAGGCGAACAAGCGGCGGAACCAGACGCCTGATGTCGGCACCGCGATGGAGGAGTTGACCTCGCGCAGGCTGGGCTGATCGTCTTCATCCCGTCTGGCGAACCGCCATGCGGACCGGGAGGTTGTGACGTCTGCTTCTGACATGAAAAGGCTTTCCGCGACTTCCGGAGGATGCCCTCAAGGTATGCCATGGCTCAACATTATGCAATAGGCTATATTTCATTGTCGGTGCTTTTTAGCATGTCGCGCTGTGCGTGCGAGGATGACGCCCCCGGAGACGCCGGTTGCGCCTCTCTCGGAATGCAAATAAACGGCCTGAAGAATCAGAGCCCGTGCTATAAAAGCAGGGACGGCAAACTCCCGAGGAGGAGCGCGCATTGGCGCTGAAGAACAGACCGGTCCCGCGTGAGCCGTTGCTCGATGCCGATGTCCATTCGGAAGGGTTCCGGCAGACGCGCGAAGCGCGCCGCAGCGCGCTGGTCGAGGATTATGTCGAACTGATCGCCGACCTGATCGAGGACGGCAACGAGGCGCGCCAGGTCGACATCGCCGCGCGCCTCGGCGTCGCCCAACCGACGGTGGCCAAGATGCTGACGCGGCTATGCGCCGACGGGCTGGTGTCGCGAAAGCCCTATCGCGGCGTGTTCCTGACCGATGCCGGCCGCAAGGTCGCAGAGGAAAGCCGCATCCGCCACCAGACGGTCGAGGCCTTTCTGCGCTCGCTCGGCGTCAGCGCCGAGACGGCGCGCATCGATGCCGAGGGCATCGAACACCATGTCAGCGCCGAGACGCTGGAAGCGTTCCGCAAGGCGATGACGGCGCGCTGAAGCGCTTCATTGCCGCGTTTTCGACCATGTTAGCCGCTGGAACTGCCGGCGCTTATGCGCGTTCCCCTCTCATTGCGCGCCTATCGCGCGCCAGGGAGGAAGCAATGGGCATCGAGCAGGCACCGACCGCAAAAGGCAAGCAGGCAGCCACAGGATTGGAACAGGCGGCCGCCAGGGACGAGCGCAAGACCGAGGCCGAAACGGGACATCCGCTGAAGAAAGGCGCCGATCGTTTCGAGGAACGCTCGAAAAGCTCCGATGGCAAGAGCGCCGGTACCAAGCAGAAAGAGTAGGCGGCAGCAGCTCTGGACCGATGCGGATGACCATCGAGTGGCGCCCGCCTGAACGCTTTGTTTTTCAGGGACATTCGATCGCCTGGGGCGTCATGGGGGAAGGACCGCCCGCCGTCGTTCTCCACGGCACGCCATTCTACTCGGTCGAGTGGCGCCGCATCGCGCCATGGCTGGCGAAGCAGCGACGCGTCCACTATTTCGACATGCTTGGCTATGGCTGGTCGGACAAGCCGGACGGCGATGTGTCGCGTGGCATGCAGAAAGAGCTGTTCGCGGCGCTCTATGCCCACTGGAAGCTGGAACGGCCCGACGTGGTCGCGCATGATTTCGGCGGATCGACCGCTCTGCGCGGTCATCTGCTCAACGGTTGGAGTTCCGCTCGATGGTGCTGATCGATCCAGTGGCGATCAGCCCGCAAGGTTCGCCGCTGGTCCAGGCAGCCAGGCAGAACGAGAAGGTTTTTGCCGGGCTGCCCGCATATGTCCACGAAGCGATCTTGCGGGCCTACATCGATGGCGCGACGGACAATTCGTTGCGCACAGACGAGATGCAGGCCTATCTGCGTCCATGGCTTGGCGACGAGGGCCAGAAGGCGTTCTGGAGGCAAGTCGCGCAGGTGGACGACAAGTACACGGAGGAAGTGGAGTGGCGATATGGCGAGATTCGCTGTCCGGTCACCATCCTGTGGGGCGAAAATGACGATTGGATCCCGATAAAGGACGGCCGGGAGCTGGCGCGGCGCATTCCCGGTGCGACGTTTCAGACAGTCGCCGGCGCCAAGCATCTCGTCCAGGAAGACGCGCCGGAGGCGATCGCCGCAACGGTCCTCCAGTTCTGGCGGAGCCTGGAAGCCGGCTAGGGCGGTTCAGCGTTTGATAGAACCGCCGGACCGGCCCAATTTCCTTCGCTGGTCTTCGGCTCGTCTGATATCTCGCGCTTGACCGTGTCGCGCACGCTGGCCAGCGCCGGCACCGAAAACTGGCTGCTATTGTCGGCGTCGCGGGTGAGGCCGAGCGTGGGACCGAGCAAATGGCTGATCGACAGGCCGCCGCGCTCCAGCGCCTGCAACGTGGCCGGATCGGTGACGGCGACGCTGGGATCGAGCGTCACCGCGCCGGCATTCGCAAGCCCGAGGCACGGCAACGCCACCGGCATCGACAGGAAACACCTGATCGTCCTCAAGCCTGGAACCCCCTTCCAATGCCGGCGATGCGACAGGCCTTGCGGCGCTCCCGGCCAGTGCGGTGGAGCGGCCATGCGGCGCTGCCTGGCCACAAAAATGCTGTGACTTGGAGCAACCATTGCGATACTTGTTTGTTGGATTGAGCCGGCCCTGCCGGAGCAATGGGGAAGTTTGCAGCACGAGGAGTTGCCATGCTCTGGAGAGGCCGTCGTCAGAGTGACAATATCGAGGACGACCGCAGCGATGGCGGCGGCGGCGGGATCGGTGGTGGTGGCGGCCAGTTCCGCATTCCGATCGGTGGCCGCGCCGGTGGCGGCGGTAGCATATTCCTCGTCATCCTGGTGGTGCTGGCAGGATGGTATTTCGGCTTTGATCCCTCAACGATCCTGGGCGGTGGCGACGGTGGCCTGCTGCCAGGCGGCGGTGGCCAGATATCGGACAACAGCGGCGGCCAGGACAGCGCCGCAACGCCAGCCAATGACGAGATGAAGCAGTTCGTGGCGACCGTGCTCGCCGAGACGGAAGACACCTGGACCGGCATCTTCAAGTCGCAAGGCCTGACCTATGAGGACCCGAAGCTGGTGCTGTTTTCCGGCCAGGTCCGCTCCGCCTGCGGCTTTGCCTCGGCGGCGGCGGGACCGTTCTATTGTCCGGGCGACCACAAGGTCTATCTCGACATGACCTTCTTCCAGCAGCTCGACCAGCAGTTCGGCGCTTCCGGCGAGTTCGCCCGCGCCTATGTCATCGCGCATGAGGTCGGCCACCACGTGCAGAACCTCACCGGCATCATGGGGAAGTTCAACCAGATGCGGCAAGGCATGAGCGAAGCCGATGCCAACCAGCTGTCGGTGCGCATCGAGCTGCAGGCCGACTGCTTCGCCGGCGTGTGGGCGCATTACACCGGGCAGAAGGGCATATTGGAGCAGGGCGACTTCGAAAGCGCGCTGAACGCGGCCAAGCAGATTGGCGACGATACGCTGCAGAAGAAGATGCAGGGCTATGTCGTGCCGGAAAGCTTCAACCACGGCACCTCGCAGCAGCGGCAGACCTGGCTGACACGCGGATACAAGAGCGGCAAGCTTTCGGACTGCAACACGATGAGCGGCCCGCTCTAAGCAGCCGTTTTCGGACATGGACCTGGCGGCCAACGCGCCGTCAGGGGCTGTCAGGATCAAAGCTTCCTGCCTGTTCCCGCACTGTTCCTTTCCGCGGGCTCGCCTATAAGGTGCGTCCGCCCGCGGCCCCAGGCGGCCAGAGGAGCTTGACCCATCATGATCGATCCCAAAACCGCCAAGCGGGGCCTTGCGCTGGTTTTCACCACGCTGCTGCTCGATATCATCGGCTTCGGCATGATCATGCCGGTGCTGCCGGCCTTTCTCAGGGAATTGACCGGCGTCGGCATCAGCGAAGCGGCGATCGAGGGCGGCTGGCTGTTCTTCGTCTATGCGGCCATGCAGTTCTTCTTCGCGCCCATCATGGGCGGCCTGAGCGACCGGTTCGGGCGACGGCCGATCCTGCTCGCCTCGGTGCTGACCTTCTCCATCGACAATTTGATATGCGCCATCGCCTGGTCCTATCCGATGCTTTTCATCGGCCGCGTCCTAGCCGGCATTTCGGGCGCCAGCTATTCGACGACGTCGGCCTTCATCGCCGATATTTCGAACGACGAGAACCGGGCGAAGAATTTCGGCCTGCTCGGCATCGCCTTCGGCGTCGGCTTCGTCATCGGGCCGGTGCTGGGCGGATTGCTCGGTACGTTCGGGCCGCGCGTGCCGTTCTTTTTCGCCGCCGGGCTCGCCTTCGTGAACTTCCTCATCGCAATGTTCTTCCTGCCCGAAACGCTCGATGAAAAGCACCGCCGCCGCTTCGAGTGGAAACGCGCCAACCCGGTCGGCACGCTTCTGCAGATGCGCCAATATCAGGGCATCGGCTGGATTGGGCTGGTCTTCTTCCTGATGACGCTCGGCCACATGATGTATCCGGCGGTGTGGTCGTTCGTCTCCAACTACCGCTACGGCTGGAGCGAGCAGCAGATCGGCTTCTCGCTCGGCGCTTTCGGCCTGTGCGGCGCCATCATCATGGGCACGGTGCTGCCGCGCGTCATCCCCAGGCTCGGCGAGTGGAGGACGGCGGTCATCGGCCTGACGTTCACCGCGGCCAGCGCCTTCGGCTATGCCTTCGCCTCGCAAGGCTGGATGGTCTACGCGGTGATCGTCGTCGGCTGCCTGGAAGCGCTGGCCGATCCGCCGCTGAGAAGCCTCGCCGCAGCCAAGGTTCCCCCTTCGGCACAAGGCGAATTGCAAGGCGCGATGACCTCGATCTTCTCGATCACCTCGATCGTCACGCCGCTGCTCTATACCGCGATCTTTTCCTGGTTCACCGGCCCCAGCGCGCCCGTAACCTTCGGCGGCGCGCCCTATCTGGTCGGTGCATGCTTCCTGGTGCTGGCGGTCATCGTCTTCGTCACCAAGGTGGCTAGGCCGGCGACGGTCGCAAACGTCACGAACGATGTCGTGGAAGATGCAGCCCAGCTATAAGCCGGAGGCAAGTGAGGGGCGGCACGACGCCTCTCAGGCCCTTTCCGCCAGCAATTCCTCGCCGCGCTTTTCGCGGATGAGGTTGACGAAGCGGCGGAACAGGTAGTGCGAATCCTGCGGGCCGGGCGAAGCCTCGGGGTGATGCTGGACCGAGAACACCGGGCGGCCGGTCAACGCGACGCCGCAATTCGAGCCGTCGAACAGCGAGACATGGGTTTCCTCGACACCCGCGGGCAGCGAGTCGGCATCGACGGCAAAGCCGTGGTTCATCGAAACGATTTCGACCTTGCCGGTGGTGTGATCCTTGACCGGATGGTTGGCGCCGTGATGGCCCTGATGCATCTTGGCGGTTCTGCCGCCCAGCGCCAGCGCCAGCATCTGGTGGCCGAGGCAGATGCCGAACACCGGAATGTCGGTCTTGAGCAGGTCCTGGATGACCGGCACGGCATAGTCGCCGGTGGCTTCCGGGTCGCCGGGGCCGTTGGAGAGGAAAATGCCGTCGGGCCGCATGGCTAGGATTTCTTCCGAACCGGTGCTGGCCGGAACCACCGTCACCTTGGCGCCCAGACCGGCGAGCAGGCGCAATATGTTGCGCTTGACGCCGTAGTCGATGGCGACGACGTGCAGCGAAGGCTCGGCCTGTTCGCCAAAGCCTTCGTTCCACACCCAAGGCGTCTCGCGCCAGACAGAAGACTGGCCCGACGTGACCTCCTTGGCGAGATCGAGCCCGATCAGGCCCGACCATGCGGCGGCACGCCGCTTCAGGTCGTCGAGGTCGAAGACGCCGTCGGGCGCGTGCGCGATGACGGCATTGGGCATGCCCTTTTCGCGGATCAGCGCGGTGAGCGCGCGGGTATCGATGCCCGAGAGCGCGACGATGCCCCGCTTCTTCAGCCACTGGTCGAGATGGCCGGCGGCGCGGTAATTGGACGGGTTGGTGACATCGGCCTTGAACACGGCACCGACGGCGCCGGCACGAGCGGCCGGATTGAGGTCTTCGATGTCCTCGCCATTGGTGCCGATATTGCCGATATGCGGGAAGGTGAAGGTGACGATCTGGCCGGCATAGGACGGGTCGGTGAGGATTTCCTGGTAGCCGGTAAGTGCCGTGTTGAAGCAGACCTCGGCGACCGCCGAGCCGGTGGCGCCGAGGCCGCGACCCTCGATGACGGTGCCGTCGGCCAGCACCAGAAGGGCGGTCGGCTTTTCAGTGGCCCAGGCGGGCGTCATCTCGGCCATGGCGGCACTCCTATCAAGCCGCGCGCTTCCATAGCCCGGCGGGCGTTGGCGCGGCAAACGGCGCGAAGCGGCGAATTCGCGGCCTCCACGCACCCAAGCTTCAGTTCATGCAAGGCCCAGTACATAGGGGAAGGGGGCAGGGCGGTCAATGATCATGCGAAACGCGGCCGCGATTTATTTCATTGAGGAATATCATAGGCTTGCCCTGGCATATCAGGGTTTGCGTTGGCCTGTCCCCGGCGCTATTGTCCGCGCCGACCGAAGGAGAGAGAGCAATGCGCGCGAAAATCGCCGAATCCCTGAAGACCGCGATGAAGGCGCAGGACAAGCACCGGCTGCCGACATTGCGGCTGATCCAGGCCGCCATCCACGACCGCGACATCGCCAATCGCGGTGCCGGCAAGGAACCCGCCAGCGATGAGGAGATCCTGCAGATCCTGGCCAAGATGGTGAAGCAGCGCGAGGAATCGGCCAAGGCATTCGAGGACGGCAAGCGCCCGGAACTGGCCGCCCAGGAACGCGGCGAGATGGAGATCATCCGCGGCTTCCTGCCGACGCAGCTCGACGAGGCGGCGGTTACGGCGGCGGCGCGCGAGGCGATCGCGGCGACCGGTGCGGCCAGCCAGAAGGACATGGGCAAGGTGATCGCGGCGCTGAAGCAGAAATATGCCGGCCAGATGGATTTCGGCAAGGCGAGCGGCATCGTCAAGGGGTTGTTGCAGTAGGGCTTTTTACCCTCGCATCGTCGTCTTCCAACACGGCCACTCGACGCCAAGCCGCGGCTTGCTGTTAGACCCGAGGCTCCAACGCGCGGCGCAATGCGGGTGCTTCCCGCTGGATATGGACCCACAAGCGATTGGCGATCGGGCCGTGCGGCCGGTCGCGGCGGCGCGCCACCACCAATTCGTCGGTGCGGCCCGGCAGATGACTGCCGGCTATGGACAACAGCTGGCCGTCGCGCAGCTCTTCCGCGATCAGGAAGTGAGGCAGGTGGCCCCAGCCGAGCCCTTGCAGGATGAGTTCCTTCTTCATGGCCTGATCGGGGACCAGGCATTGCGGCGCCCCCTCGGCTACGAAGTAATCCTGTCGTGGCGAATGCAGGGCGGTGTCGCGCATCACGCACTGGGTGAATGCCTGCATCTTCTCCAGTGTGACCGGTTGTTCGACGCGCTCCGGCAGAAAGCCCGGCGCCACGACGGGAATGAACGACACCTTGCTGATATCGATCCATTCCACCCGTACGTCGCCCTTGTCGATCCAGTGCAGGATGAGATCGGCTTTGTCGTCAAAAAGGCGTTCCCACGGGCCGCCGACGGCTTCGAAATGGAGATGCAGCCGCGTGCCGGGGCACTGGGCGAAGAACCGTCCGAGCATGCCCAGTACGTGCGGGCGCGGGCAGAGGTCGCCGATCACGACGTGGATATCGCTTTCCTCACCCATCGACAGCTGGGCGGCGTGGATGCTCAGGCCTTCCAGTTCGCGCAGCAGCGATTGCGCCCGTCGATGGAACGACAGCCCCGCTTCCGTCGCCCGTACGCGATAGCCGCCGCGATCCAGGAGGACGAGATCAAGCTGTCGTTCGAGCCTGGCGACAGCGGCGAACACCGCCGGATGCGAGCGATGGAGCAGGGCCGCGGCCGGCTGAAAGCCGCCGCTGCGGATCACCGAGTCGAAGCACTGGAGGTCGTGCAAGGTGAATTCGGCCATGTCAGCTTTGATTACAGAGATTGTCCTATCTTTGTAATATCACCAAATCCCAGCCACAGCTACGCTTTGCCTCATTCAACGTTCCAAAAGGATTTTAATCATGAGTGAGCTGAATTTCGTGACTGTCGGTGACGGCACGCGCATTGCCTACCAGCTCGACGGTGACGCTGGGCAACCGGTGCTGGTGCTGTCCAACTCCATCGCCACGACGCTGCACATGTGGGATGGCCAGATCGGCGAACTGTCCAGGCATTTCCGCGTTCTGCGCTACGATTTTCGCGGCCATGGCGGATCGAGCGTGCCGGTCGGCGCCTATTCGCTCGACCGGCTTGGCCGCGACGTGATCGAACTCATCGATGCGCTCGGCCTTGGCCGGGTGCATTTCCTCGGCCTGTCGCTGGGCGGTTTCGTTGGGCAGTGGCTCGGCATCCACGCGCCCGAGCGGATCGACCGGCTGATCCTGAGCAACACTTCATCTCACCTCTCGCCGGCAAGTTATTTCGACGAGCGGATCGCCGTCGTGCGACAGGCGCCGGACATGTCGGAAACCGCCGAAGTGTTCCTCAACAACTGGTTCCCGGCCGGCATGGTGGCGGCCAACGAGCCCGTCATCGAGAAATTCCGCGCCATGTTGCTTGAGATCGACCGTCTGGGCCTGGCGGGTCTGTTCGCCGCGGTTCGCGACGCCGACCTTCGCCGCACGGTGGCCCTGATCAACCGGCCGACATTGGTAATCGCCGGCCAGCATGACACGGTGACGGCGGCCAGCCACAGCGAACTGATCGCGGCAGCCGTGCCCGGGGCCAAGCTTGTCGTGCTGCCCGCGGTTCACCTGTCGAACGTGGAATACCCCACCGAGTTCATGCAGGCCGTGCTCGATTTCCTGCACTGAGCCGGAGCAGGGTGCCGTGGGTCCATCTCACGGCTCCTTGCACATCGGCAGTGGCTGCGGCGGCGCCGCCGGATGGTCCTTCTTGTACTGGGCAATGACCGGCTCAAGGGTTTTTCGCGGCCAGAATTTCGGCGTACCGATCTCCTTCAGGCAGGATGCGTTCCAGTAGGTGCCGGAAGCGGAATGGCCGTTTGCCACGGCGGCGATGTCGCGCGATTCCGGATAGATATAGAGCGTGGTGGGGTTGTCCTTCACCATCGAGATGAGCTGCCTGGCATCGGCCGGCAACCAGCTGGTGCAGCCATTGCTGCGGCCGCCGGCATAGTCCACCAGCCTGCCGAACGGCACGAAGCCGTCATGGTCGGCATAGGAACTGCTCGGGCTCTTGCGCAGGCACATGCCGCGCAGCACCTGCGCCGCGTGGCCGCCGATCACGCGCTGCCTTGCGTTGGCGGCTTCGCCTTCGCCGTCGAACTGGATGAAGGTGCGCTGGAAGGCCACGTCCTGTTTGGCGCCGATGCGATAATAGCCCTTGAACGAGGTTTTCGCCTCGCGGGTCATGTAGGGACCGCCGGCGGTCAGTTCCGAATCCATGGCATTGCCGAAATTCCTGGCGCAGCGCCTGCCATTGGAGAAATCCACCGTGCCTTTCAGGTTGCGGCCGCCGCCGTGACCCGACGAAATTGCGCGAAACGACTGGCTGGCCTCGCATACGACATAGTAGCGGCGCCCGAGCACGCCATTGCCCAAATCGCCGGGACGGGTGGCGTCCATGGCGAAGTAGCAGGGGTTCCGGACGACGCCCTGGGCGACTTTTTTCAGGTAAAGCGCGCGCGCCCGCTCCAGCACCACTTGTGAAATCTGGCCATCGCCATCTCCGACATGGGCCTGCAGCCAGGCCGGAATGGCCGATGGCGCGGCAAAGGACCGGGCCGATGCCATCAAGGCCATGACGACGACGAGGAGACCGAGGAACGTAACGACACCCAACGGGACAGATCTCAACCGCACCGGACCCATTCTCCTGTCGAAGCCGTTTGTGATCCCCACGGAATCACCCGAGGCGATCATAAAGCGCGGCGCGCCGTCAGGCGAAACACATCTTGTTTAGCGCACCGGCAAGTAGGCGCGAAAAGACCAGGCCGACGCGCAACCATCCATAAACGGACATGCTGGGTCAAGGCTTGCGGCGGGAGCCTCCATATCTACGAACGGTAGTGGGTCAGTTTGAATTTGCCGAGTTGGTCGGCGTCGCGTGCCTCTCGGGCTAAAGCGTTGAGAGGAACGCAGTTGTGAGAAGGCTACATAAGCCAACAACCCACAGGGCGATCAAGATTTTTGCATCTCTTTTCCGGTGAATGAAGAAGTAACTAAGATACCCTCCTTGCCGATCTATGAGAGGCCAGTCTTTGAGAACTATTCGACCAATAAAGATAAGAAATAGGATTATAGGTATGATGGTACTGAATCCAAACAGGTTTGTGAAAAACCCATTTGGGCCCACCATCTGTTGCATAATGCTGCTCCCCAATGCGCTGGTCCGGTACAGGCCTAAGCCCGCTTTTTATAGGACCGCGCACCACTGGCTCCTCGGCTTCCTTCGCCTCGATCAGCGCAACGATGTCCGCGATCTCCCAAAGCTTGTCAGTGACGCCAGCATCGCAGGGGCCATGCGCAGAGAAGCATGGATGCGAACAAAATTGTAGTACATAAAGTGAAGTGCAACCGCGTTGGCGTGAGCTTCAACCTTTCTTTGAGAAGCCGTTGGTCAGGCGCGTGAAGCGGCGCATGTGCATCCGCATTGTAAGGTTCTGGCGCTCCGCCAAAGACGTGGAGAGCCTGCGGTTTCGGATCGATTTGTAAGAGACCGTTTGGAAACTCCACGCCGGCGGCCATCTGATGGCGTTTTCCGCGCCTATCGCCTTTCGGGCTGGTCGCGCAGCCAGTCGGCGAGCGATGCGCGATGGGTGCCGGCCCTGCCGGTGAATGCCTCGGCGGACAGCATGGAGTTCAGCACCGCCTCCTGCGTCGCTTCCGCCGCCGCCCGGAACAGGATGTCGATGCGTGCTTCGTTGAGCGCGAGCAGCGGCACCAGATCGCGGTTTTCATCGTGGTCGACCGGGTTGCCGGTGCTGAAGGCGATGGCGATGTCCCCGCTGCCATTGCCCCAGAAGGAACCGAGCCTGGCGATGCCGGCGCCCGCACGGCGCGCCAGGCGCTCGAGCTGGCGGTGTTCGAGCGGCACATCGGTCGCCAGAACGACGATGATCGAGCCGCGTTCGGCCTCGGCCTGCCGCCTGGGGTCGGGCCGGCGCCCATCGGGCAGGACGAGGTCGCCGGCCCTGCCGAAATTCGACAGGACGAGAACGCCAAGATGATGTCCGCCGGCGAGCGCGATTTTCCTGGAGGCCGAGCCGACGCCGCCCTTGAAGCCGAAGCAGCTCATTCCCGTTCCGGCGCCGATATTGCCCTGTTCGAACGCGCCTTCTCGGGCATCCGCCAGCGCGGCAAGGGCATGCTGCTCTGATATTGCCATGGCCTGGATGTCGTTCAACGGACCGTCATTGCATTCACCGACCACCGGATTGACCGTTCCGGTGGTGCGGCCGATATCGGGGTTCTGGCGGATGGCGTCACGGATCAGCGCCGTGGCGCAGGTGCCGACCGAGAGCGTGTTGGTCAAGAGAATAGGCGTCTCGATGGTGCCGAGTTCCTTGACCTGCATCAGCCCGACGGTCTTGCCAAAGCCATTGATGACATGGCTTGCCGCCGTCACCTTGCTGCGGAACAGGTTTCCGCCATGCGGCAGGATCGCGGTCACGCCGGTGTTGATGTCGCCGTCGCGCAGCGTGCGGTGACCGACGCGCACGCCAGGCACATCGGTGATCGCGTTGTGCGGGCCCGCCGGCAAGTTGCCGCAGGTCAGGCCGAAATCGGCGACAGTCCTTGCCATGTTATTCGGCGGCCGCCGGTACTGGCGGGCCGATGTCGCTGCGCCGTTCCCAGAGATGGGAGATGACAGCCACGATGACGGCGACCAGCATCGCAGAGGCGCCAACAAGCGACAGGCTGCGATAGCCGTAGCCGGCATTGAGCATGGCGGCGCCCAGCGATGCGGCCAGCGCGATGCCGATATTGAAGCCGGACGGGATGAGCGAGGCGGCGAGGTTCGAGGCGTCCGCCGTCCAAGCCAGGATCCGGGTCTGGATCGGCGTGCCGATGGCGAAGTTGAGGCCGCCCCAGACGATGATCGCGACGACCATCGGCACGGGATAGGGGCTGACGGCATAGATAATGGCCAGCGTCACCGCCTGCAGGGCAAGCATGGTGATCAGCGACGGCATCAGTTTCCAGTCGGACAGTTTGCCGCCCAGGAAGACGCCAAGCGTGGCGCCGACGCCGTTGAGCAGCAGCACCCAGGGCACCAGGTTTTCATCGAGCCCGGTGACCTCCAGCAGCGTTGGGGTGATGTAGGTGAACAGGCAGAACTGGCCGAGCATCAGCATCAGCATCAGGATCAGCGAAGTCCAGACCTGCTGGCGCGCCAGGACGCGGACCTCGCTGGCAAGGCTCGCCGACCTGGCCTGATATCCGGTGGTGCGCGGCAGCAAGGCCGCCATGGCGAGCGTTGCCGCCACGCCCAGCGCGCACATCACCCAGAAGGTCGCGCGCCAGCCCCAGATGTTGCCGATGGCGGTGCCGGCCGGCACGCCGATGACGTTGGAGACGGTGAGACCCGACAGGATGACGGCGACCGCCATGCCGCGCTGATCCTCGCGCACAAGGCCGACGGCGACCACCATGGCGACGCCGAAATAGGCGCCATGCGCGACAGCCACGGCAATGCGCAGCAACAGCATCGAGGCGAAGTCGGGTGCCAGCGCGCAGGCCGCCTGGCCGAGGGTGAAGACGACGGCGAGGCCAAGCAGCAAGGTCTTGCGCGATAGGCTCTTGGTGGCAAGCGCCAGCAGCGGCCCGCCGATGGCGATGCCGCAGGCATAACCGGAGACGAGATAGCCGGCGGAAGGAACCGAAACGCCTAGCCCCTGCGCCACCTGCGGCAGCACGCCGGCGATGACGAATTCGGTGGTGCCGAAAGCGAAGGCGGCGATGAACAGGGCGATGAGCGGCAGCGACATGAAAAGGAACCCCCGAATGCAGGGCTCAAACCATGGATGGCCGTAGCAGGCAATCCAGAAATTTTTATCGCCGGTTTAGGTTTTCTTGACGGGACCCATCGATCGCAAGCCCATCAGGTGACGGACTTGCGTCCGTAAGGAATCTTCAGCCATGCCCGCTCATGAAAATAATAGAGCAGCGACTTGGTGAAGACCTCCGTCACCCCGATGGCGGCCGCAAGCTTGATGCTTCCGGTCACCACCAGCGAGATGATCATCGTATCGATGGTGCCGGTCACGCGCCAGGAAAGCGCCTTGGCGAAACTGCGCGAATGGGTATCCATCGATTTCCTCCCGGTGGAAACGGATGCTTAGCCGACGGATGGCTGGATAAGCAAAGGCTAAATTTGGCGCTCTTCCCGAATGATGGAAGCGTGTTCCAAATCGGTGCGATTGCAGGAAGCTTCCGCCAGTCAGCTCGCCTTCAGCCGCGATCCCGTGAGCAGGCCGCGCTCTTCCAGAACCGGGTAGGCCATCGAGGCCAGCAGCGAGTTGATCTGCTTCAGGTCGCGGATGGTGTCGAGGTGGATCGAGCTGGTTTCGACGCTTTTGGCGGTGCCTTCGCGCAGGCGCATAAAATGGCTGGCGCTGGTTTCCTTCTCGCGGTCGCGCAGCCGGTCCTTTTCCAGCACGAGCTGGCGCGCGGTTTCGGGATCGCGCGAGACAAGGACGTTGAAGGCGAGCCGGGCATTGGCCAACACCGAGCCATGGAAGGCGCACAATTCGCTCCAGCCTTCGTCGGTGAATTCCAGCCCGCGGTCGAATTTCTTCTTCACATGCACCAGCATGTTGCGCACGATGATGTCGCCGACCTGCTCGAGCTTGACGCAGGCGCCGATCAGCTCCTGGCAGCGCAGCGCCTCGTCTTCGGTCATCGGATTCCTGGTGACCTTGGCGAGGTAGAGCTTTATGGCCGCGTGCCTGCGGTCGACACGGTCGTCGAGGGCCGCCAGCGCCTTGATCTTGTCCGAGTCGGCGTCCTCGTAGAGTTCGATGATGCGCTTGAGCATGATCTCGACCGTCTCGCAGACACGCACCACCTCGCGTGTGGCGTTGGCCAGGGCCTGGCTCGGCACATCGATCGCGCTTTCGTTGAGCGCCGACAGTTCGACGACGTCGAGCGCAGCGGCCGGCGCCGGTTTGGCGCCGAGCGCCACGATCCTTTCGGAGGCTCGGTAGACCAGACCGGCCAGCGGCAGGCCGGCGAGCAGGATGACCACGTTGAACAGGATATGAGCGTTGACGATCTGATCGGCCGCCGTCGGGCCGAGGAAGGCAACATGCGGCCGGAAGATCATGAACAGGATCAGCATGACCAGCGAACCCAGCCCGCGCATCAAAAGGTTGCCGACCGGCACGACGCGCACTTCGGGACTGGCCGAGCGTGTCAGCATCGGCGCGATCAGCGACGAACCGAGATTGACGCCGAGGATGAGGACAAGGCCGAGTTCAGGGCTGATCAGCCCACGGCCGGCCAGCGTCGCCATCAACAGCACCGCCGCGATGCTCGACTGGAACAGCCAGGTGATCATTGCCGCCAGCAGGTAAGCGGTGATGGAATCGGTGGAGAAGTAATTGAGGATGACCGGCAGCAGCTGGCTGTTGCGCAGCGGCTCGGACGCCTGGCCGATCATTTCGAGGGACAGGATCAGGAGACCGATGCCGACCAGGATGCGGCCGGTCTGGCGCCAGTCGCGCCGCTCCGTGGCCATGAACATCACCGTGCCGGCAATCAGGCAGAGCGGCACCAACAGCGTGAGGTCGAAGGTCAGAAGCTTGACCACCAGAGCCGAGCCGATCTCGGCGCCACGCACGGCCAACTGACCGGCGGCGCCCGAGACGATGCCTGAACCGGCGAAGGAGCCGACCAGCAAGGTGACGGCGGTGGAGCTTTGCAGCGCGATCGCAAGGCCGGTGCCGGCCAGCACCGCCATGATCGGATTGCGCATGGTGGCGCGCAGGCGATGACGCAGCACGTCGCCATAGGCCCGCTCGACGCCGGTCTTGACCAGGCGGGTGGCAAACAGCATCAGCGCCACCGCGCCGGCCAGGTGCAGAAGGACGACGGAGCCGCTCATCGCGGCGCCTGCATGCCGGCATGGCGCGTGCGGCGGGCAGCATGGCGACCGGTGGTTAAAGCGAGGGTACGAATCATGGTCATGGCAGCCTTGGAATATAGTCGGAATATTTTAGCCGGGTAATAAAAATTTGTCGATTTCAAGGGCTCGCCGCGAGGCGACAGCCGGTGTCGGAAAATGGACGGGCCCCCAAATGGTTGCACGGGCTTGAGCCGTGGATCTGGCGGACCTGGGAGGGTGTTGGCGCCGCTCCTTGCGCTTATGTTCAAATATTCGAACTAAGCAGCGAGATTCATTACACAATTGTAATGCTGACGTTCAGTTTCGGTTCATCCCCTGGCCGCTATTCCTCTGGCATCGACAACCAAGGAGACTTCCCATGAAACGCATTGTGCTTTCCGCTCTGGCTTTCTCGATGCTGGCCGCCACCTCACTCACCGGCCAGGCAGCGCCGATGAATGCTCCGGTCGCGCCGCAGTCGAACTACACCAAGGTCGACTGGCAGAGGCCCGGCGACCACCGGGATATGAAAAAACGTGTCTTCAAGAAGAAGGTCGTGGTGAAGCGGAGCAACTGGCGCAATGGCCAGAAATATTCCGGCTGGAGGCAGCACCGGCCGATCCGCGACTATGGCCGCTATGGCCTGCACCATCCCGGCCGCGGCCAGGAATGGATCCGCGTCGGCAACGACTATGTGCTGGTCGGCATCCTCTCCGGCGTCATCTTCGGCGCGCTTGCCGCGCAGTAAGTTCCGACTGGTGCCGGACTGAAAAAGAAAGGCGGTCCGCAATGGCCGCCTTTCTATCTGGCCTGTGGAAACCGGGCATCGTCCGCATTAGGGGTCGTCTGAGATCGCGGGCATGATTATATGGTGGGGAAACGAGTTCCCTCAATGCGCTTTCCACCCGCCTTTCTCGACGAGATCCGCGACCGCGTGCCGATTTCATCGGTTATCGGCCAGCGCGTCGCGTGGGATCGCAAAAAGACCAATGCCTCGCGTGGCGATTATTGGGCGTGCTGCCCGTTTCATGGCGAAAAGAGCCCGTCTTTCCACTGCGAGGACAAGAAGGGGCGTTACCACTGTTTCGGCTGCTCGGTCTCGGGCGACCATTTCAAGTTCCTCACCGAACTCGAGGGATTGAGCTTTCCCGAGGCCGTCGAGAAGATCGCCGACATGGCCGGCGTGCCGATGCCGGTTCGCGATGCGCAGGAAGAACGGCGCGAGAAGGAACGCGCCAGCCTGACCGACGTCATGGAAATGGCGACCGTCTTCTTCCAGGAGCGCCTGCAAGGGCCTGAAGGCGCCAAAGCCCGCGCCTATCTGCGCGACCGTGGGCTGACGCCCGCGACGCAGCAGTCGTTCCGGCTCGGCTTCGCGCCCGACAGCCGCAATGCGCTGAAGGAACATCTGGCGGCCAAGGGCGTGCCGAAGGCCGATATCGAGGCCTGCGGGCTGGTGCGCCATGGCGACGATATCCCGGTCTCCTATGACTGGTTCCGCGACCGCATCATGTTCCCGATCCCGGATTCGCGCGGCAAGATCATCGCCTTCGGCGGTCGCGCGCTGGCGCCCGATGCGCTCGCCAAATACATGAACTCGCCCGACACCGAGCTCTTCCACAAGGGCAATGTGCTCTACAATTTCGCCCGCGCCCGCAAGGCATTGGCGAAAGGCGGTACGGTCATCGCCGTCGAGGGCTACATGGACGTGATCGCGCTGGCGCAGGCCGGCTTTGAGAATGTCGTGGCGCCGCTCGGTACCGCGCTTACCGAAAACCAGCTCGAATTGTTGTGGCGCATGGCGCCGGAGCCGATGCTGTGCTTCGACGGCGACAAGGCCGGGCTGAAGGCGGCGTGGCGGGCCGCCGACATGGCGCTTCCGTCGGTACAGGCCGGACGCTCGGCGCGCTTCGCGCTGCTGCCGGAAGGCAAGGATCCCGACGACCTGGTCAAGGCCGAGGGGCCGGATGCCTTCCGCGCCGTGCTGGCCGATGCGCGGCCGCTGGTCGACCTCCTGTGGATGCGGGAGACGGCGGGCGGCGTCTTCGACACGCCGGAGCGGCGGGCGGAATTGGGACAGACGCTGCGGGAACTCAGCAGCCGCATCCGCGACGAAAGCACGCGCTACCACTACCAGCAGGAAATGCGCGAACGGGTGCAGAGCTTCTTCGGCTCCCAGCGCAATGCGCGCCAAGGCCGCCAGGACTGGAAACCGGGGCAGGGCAAGGCAGCCGCACCCGGTGGCCAATTCGCCAAGCCTGGCGGCGGCCGCATGGCGATCACCGAAAGCCTCGGCCAGTCGGCGCTGGTCAAGCGCGGCAGCGAAGGGATGTCGGTGCGCGAGGCGACGATCATCGTCGCCTTGATCAACCATCCGGCGCTGATCGACGAGAACTTCGCTCATGTCGAGTTCCTCGATCTCGCCAATTCCGATCTGACCCGGCTGCATGCCGCCATCCTCGACGCGATGGCGCATGACATGGCCAACGACCGCCACGCCGTGGTGGCGACGATCGAGCGCGCCGGCTGCGCCGAGATCTGGGAGCGCGCCGTCGGCCTGATCAAGCGGGCGCGGCAATGGCCGGCGCTGGAGACGGCGGCGCTCGAGGATGCCCGCGACGCCCTGAACCAGGCGTTGCACTTGCAGCGCAGCGCGCGCACCTTACATAAGGAACTGAAACAGGCGGAAGCGGCGCTCGAGGCGGACCCTTCGGACGAAAATTTCCGCCATCTGATCGAAATTCAGGCGCAGTTTCAGGATGTACAAGCGACGGAAGCGCTGATCGAAGGATTTGGCGTTTCGTCGGGCAGGGCTGGGCGGGCCTAAGTGCAGCTGAGTGCAGGAATGAAGGCGCGGCCGCGCTTCCCTTGGGGGCGCGGTGCGCTAAGTCGGGTAATTGATTCGCTTTTTTCATGCGAATCATGCCAGAGGCGCTTGACCTTCGGACAGAATGACGGAATCAGGACGATTCGAAACGTTAACCCGCACCCGCGTCGACGGGAAACAAGCGATGCAAGGTACTTGGTCACTGGACAGGCGGCCCGCCTGCCACAGATATCAGGGTTAATCTGGACTTAATGTATGCCGCCCAAGAGTGAAACCCGGTTTTGGGGCAACGGCATGCACCAAACAAAAGAGTGGATGCAGTTTGTGGGCCGGGTAAGGCGCGTTTAGAAAAACGGGCGTATCCGATTTGACTGGTCCGACAGCTTACGCGGCCCCGATGGCCGGCCGCTAGGAGAAGATAAAGACTATGGCGACAAAGGAAAAGGAAGAGGTCGAGACCGAACGCGAAGGCGCCACCGATGGGCCTCTGCTCGACCTTTCCGATGATGCTGTCAAGAAGATGATCAAGGCCGCCAAGAAGCGCGGCTATGTCACCATGGACGAGCTGAATTCGGTGCTGCCTTCCGAGGAAGTGACCTCCGAGCAGATCGAGGACACGATGGCGATGCTGTCCGACATGGGCATCAACGTCGTCGAGGATGACGAACAGGGCGAAGAGGCCGAGGCCGGCGACACCGCCGCCGATGCCGAGGAAGACGCCAACGAGCTGGCCGAGCAGACCGGCACCGCGGTCGCCGCCACCACCACCAAGAAAGAGCCGACCGACCGCACCGACGATCCGGTGCGCATGTATTTGCGCGAGATGGGCTCGGTCGAGCTTCTGTCGCGCGAAGGCGAAATCGCCATCGCCAAGCGCATCGAGGCCGGCCGCGAGACGATGATTGCGGGCCTGTGCGAAAGCCCGCTGACCTTCCAGGCCATCATCATCTGGCGCGACGAGCTCAACGAATCCAAGATCCTGCTGCGCGAGATCATCGACCTCGAAGCCACCTATGCCGGCCCCGAAGCCAAGCAGGCGCCGGTGGTCGAACGCGTCGAGGAAGCACCCAAGGTCGAGGAAAAGTCGCGTCGCGGACGCGATGACGAAGACGACATCACCAATGTCGGCGCCGACACGCGCGGCATCGGCGATGATGACGAGGAAGACGAGGACGAGGCGAGCCTGTCGCTGGCGGCGATGGAAGCGGAACTCCGCCCTCAGGTGATGGAGACGCTCGACGTCATCGCCGACACTTACAAGAAGCTCAGGAAGCTGCAGGACCAGCAGGTCGAGAACCGTCTGGCCGCCGCCGGCACGCTGTCGCCCAGCCAGGACCGCCGGCTGAAGGAGCTGAAGGACCAGCTGATCAAGGCGGTGAAGTCGCTGTCGCTCAACACGGCGCGTATCGAGGCGCTGGTCGAGCAGCTCTACGACATCAACAAGCGGCTGGTGCAGAACGAGGGCAAGCTGTTGCGCCTGGCCGAAAGCTATGGCGTGCGCCGCGAGGAATTCCTGAAGGAATATCAGGGCTCCGAACTCGACCCCAACTGGACGCGCTCGATCGCCAACCTGACCTCGCGCGGCTGGAAGGAATTCACCAAGAACGAGAAGGACGCGATCAAGGATTTGCGCGCCGAGATCCAGAATCTGGCCACGGAAACGGCCATTTCGATCCTGGAATTCCGAAAGATCGTCAACCAGGTGCAGAAGGGCGAGCGCGAAGCCGCGATCGCCAAGAAGGAAATGGTCGAGGCCAATCTGCGCCTCGTCATCTCCATCGCCAAGAAATACACCAATCGTGGCCTGCAGTTCCTCGACCTGATCCAGGAAGGCAATATCGGCCTGATGAAGGCCGTCGACAAATTCGAGTACCGCCGCGGCTACAAGTTCTCGACCTACGCGACATGGTGGATCAGGCAGGCGATCACGCGTTCGATCGCCGACCAGGCGCGCACCATCCGCATTCCGGTGCACATGATCGAGACGATCAACAAGATCGTGCGCACCTCGCGCCAGATGTTGCACGAGATCGGCCGCGAGCCGACGCCGGAGGAACTGGCCGAGAAGCTCGCCATGCCGCTCGAAAAAGTGCGCAAGGTCTTGAAGATCGCCAAGGAGCCGATCTCGCTCGAAACGCCTGTGGGCGACGAGGAGGATTCGCATCTGGGCGATTTCATCGAGGACAAGATGGCGATCCTGCCGATCGACGCGGCGATCCAGGCCAATCTGCGCGAGACCACCACGCGCGTTCTGGCTTCGCTCACCCCGCGCGAGGAGCGCGTGTTGCGCATGCGCTTCGGCATCGGCATGAACACCGACCACACGCTGGAAGAGGTCGGCCAGCAGTTCTCGGTCACCCGCGAGCGTATCCGCCAGATCGAAGCCAAGGCGCTGCGCAAGCTCAAGCACCCGAGCCGCTCGCGCAAGCTGCGCAGCTTCCTCGATAGCTGAGTTCATTTTTGTCGCGAACAGTTAAGGGCGCCGATCGGCGCCCTTTTTCGTTTCGGGCGTCAAAGCAACGGCACGTTCAGCCGCGCGCCCTTGACGGTGATGCCGCCCCGGTTGCCGATCTCTATCGAGCCATAGCGCTGCCGGAAGCAGTCCGGCAGCGGACGGTCGCCGGGGACCGACAGCCACAGGCGCAGCATATGGCGCCGCTTGTCGGGATCCGGCCAATCGCGAAAGCCCATGCGGTCGTGAAGCAGCGAATGATTGTAGACGAACTGCATGTCGCCAGGCCGGAGCCGCATCGACAGGTTCAGCCTGACATCATTGGCAAGGCTGTCGAAAAGATCCAGCGCCTCGACATGGGCTGGAGTGAGGCGCATGGCATCGGGAAAGCGTTGCGCGCTGTCGATATACTGACGCTGATAGATGCCGGTCAGCAGTCCGGCATGCCAGTTGAGCACCGGGATTTCGAAGTAGGGCTTTTCGCCTTCCGGGATCTCGCCACGCCGGTCGGTGGCAATCGGATCGAACAGCAGGGGAACCAGATCGGGCCGTCTCTTGCGCATCTCGTTGTAGATCGTCACCGTGCTCACCAGCAGGGACTCGCCGCCCTGCCTGGCATCGCGCAGGCAGAGCAGGCCGACGACATCGGCGGAATCGGTGTGAAATGTCTGGCGTTCCGACGTCTGGTAGATGCGTGTCCTGGAATCCCTGGGGTCGGCCCCGATGTCGCGGACATGGCCGAGTATGTGGCCCTGGGCATTCTGGGACCGAGCGCTTCCCAGGTGGGCGCCAACCCCGCGGAAGATCGTTGCCGTCATCTCGGCGGAATATCTCTCGACCGGGAGACCGCGCAGCACCTCGAAGCCAATTCCGGCAATCAGTTTTTCGCGAAGCGCGGCAAGGTGGCCGGCAAGCCGGGGCAAGGGGAAATCAGCCTTGGTCAGACTGCCGATATCGTGCGAGCCGGCGAGAAAGCCGGTTGCGGCAGCTTCCAACTCCGCGACGTCCTCTGGCTCCAGGTCGACCAGCCATTTTTCAGGATGCTTCGCCATGTCCTCGCCGATCCAGGCGGCGGGAATTTCGATCTGTTCCGGCGGCAGCTCTGATGTCTCGCGCATGAAGCTCTCCTGCGGCTGGATTGGCCCCGGATGGGGTATTGCCGGCCTGGGGGCCACGACGGAGATTGCCGCAATCCGGCGGGTTTTTAAACCGGCTTTACCTGAACGCCGCCGGCTGATTTGCGGTTGATGCCTGCCCGCGCCTTTGTTGTGTCGGCTGGCGGGAGGTCGCGCTCACTCGGCATTGGGTTCCCGCGCAGTAGCGCTTGCAGGACGTCGGCAGCGGGAGGATACTCCGGCGTCGGATGCATTTTCGGGCGACAACCCCGGAAGCCAGCCCCGGCCGAGGCCGTGTCGACAAGCCCATGGCCTGAGTGCCGTGCTCCGTGGCCCCGGAGAGAGGCCTACCATGACGACCTACATCATGCTGATGAACTGGACCGAGCACGGCGCCAAGAACGTGCGCGACTCGCCCAAGCGCCTCGACGCCGCCAGGAAGCAACTGGGCGAGATGGGAGGATCGTTCAAGTCGTTCTACCTGACCATGGGCGAATTCGACATGGTGGCGGTGGTCGAGGCGCCCGACGATGCGGTGCTGGCGCGTTTCGCGCTGATGCTGGCCGCGGGCGGCAATATCAGGTCGCAGACGATGAAGGCTTTCCCGGAGCTCGCTTACCGCGAGATCATCTCGTCGCTTGGATGACGGTATCCGCCTTGCGCAAACAGGTCGGCACGGCCAATCCCGCATCGGTCCATTGCGCAGCGATTGGCGGACGCCTGACAATCAAGAAGGACAAGGCCGGCAACGGTTTTGCCACCTGCCCAACGGGCGCCTCTGTGAAGAGTGGGCGCTGTTTCGCGACAACAGACGCGTCGGGCCGTCATGCATCGGAACTGAGGCGCGGACTTCCGTTGGGCGATCTCGCAAACCGTGCCTGGCGGTGTGGTCGATGACATGCGCGCCACCATGATAGGGTGAGCCATGACCCATTCCCATTCGCATCTTTGGCCCGGCGTACCGCTTGCCCTCGGCTCAGCCGTCTTGTTCGGCGCGACGCCGCCCCTGTCCAAGCTGCTGCTCGACAGCGTCCATCCGTTCATGCTTGCGGGCCTGCTATATCTCGGCGCGGGCCTTGGCCTTGCCCTCTATCGCCTGTTGCGCGGCAGGCAAGCCAATGCCGGCGAGGCGCGACTGGCCGCCGGGGATATTCCATGGCTTGCACTGGCCATCGGCATGGGCGGCATTGTTGGACCGGTCCTGCTGATGTTCGGCCTCATCCTCAACACGGCATCCAGTTCTGCATTGCTGCTCAACCTCGAAGGGCTGGCAACGATGGCGATCGCCTGGCTCGTCTATCGCGAAAATGTCGACCGGCACCTGCTTTTCGGTGCCTTCGCCATTCTCACTGGCGCTGTTTTGCTTTCGTGGCAAGGTAATGGCGTCACTTTCAACCTTGGCGCGTTGCTGGTCGCGGGGGCGTGCCTGGCATGGGGACTGGACAACAATTTCACGCGCCGGATATCGGCCACAGACCCGGTGGTGATCGCCATGCTGAAGGGGCTCGTGGCCGGTACCGTCAATGTCGGCCTGGCATTGATCGGCGGCGCCTCGCTTCCCGCCGCGCCGATTGTCGCCTCGGCGGCGGCTGTCGGTTTCTTCGGCATCGGCGTCAGCCTGGTGATGTTCATCCTTGCGTTGCGCCATCTCGGAACGGCGCGCACCGGAGCCTATTATTCGCTGGCGCCGTTCATCGGTGCCTTGCTGGCCATCGTCATGCTCGGCGATGCCGTGACGCTGAAGCTGGCGATTGCAGGGTTGCTGATGGGCGTCGGGCTCTGGTTGCATCTGTCGGAACGCCACGATCACGAGCATGAGCACGAGGCGCTGGAGCATGAGCACAGCCATGTGCATGACGAGCACCACCAGCATCATCACGACGGGCCGGTGACGGAGCCGCATTCGCACTTGCACCGGCATGCGCCGCTGCGCCACAAGCATCCGCATTATCCCGATCTGCACCACCGGCACGATCACGGCTGACACATGTCCAGGCCCGTGCTGACCGTCTGGTACAACACGCGCTGCCCCGTCTGCGATGCCGGCATCGGCCGGCAGAAGCGGCGGCTGGTCGAGGCGGTCAAGGCCGGTCGGATCGAATTCCGCGACATCAACCTGGAGCCGGATGCGCTGTCGTCGCATGGCGTCTCGCTGGAGGACATCCGCCGCCGGCTGCATGCGACCGACGCCCAGGGCAGGCTGCTGGTCGGTGCAGACGTGGCCATCGCGGTCTGGCTGACAACGCCTGGCGAGGGATGGCTGGCGCGCCTGTTCGGCAATCGGCTCATGCTGCCGCCGACCCGCATTGCCTACGATCGCTTCGCCGATCTGCTCTACGGCTGGAATCGGCGCAAGGGCCGCTGGTAGCCCACTCACACACCATCCATTCCTGCCGCGCCTGACGCGTGGACGTCACCGCTGGATAAGATGCATCGTAAGATATATCTTGACTCATCGGTGGGGTGTGCCTAATTAAGATATATCGTGAGATAGAACTCAAGGAGCAATCAATGCACAAGCACAATTTTGGGCACAATCATTCCGACCGTCATCATTTCGGCGAGCGCATGTTCATGCATATGGCCGGCAAGTTCGGTGGCAGGGGGGGCGGCGGCTTCGGCCCGTTCGGGGGCAGGGGCGGCGGCGGTCGCGGCGGCCCGGGGGACTTCTTTCGCGCCGGGCGCATGCTGGCCGACGGCGACCTCAAGCTGATCACGCTGTCGCTGCTGGCCGAGGCGCCGCGTCACGGCTACGACATCATCAAGGCGCTGGAAGAGCGCACCAGCGGCATCTACACCCCGAGCCCGGGCGTGGTCTACCCGACGCTGACCTTCCTGGAAGAGGCTGGCTATGCCGTGTCGTCGAGCGAAGGCAACAAGAAGGTGTTCTCGATCACCGAGGCCGGGCAGGCGCATCTGGCCGACAATCGCGAGATGATCGACGGCGTGCTCGATCATCTCGAGCGGTTCGGCCGCAAGATGGCCAAGGCGCGCGACTGGTTCGGCTGGAACGACGACGGCGAGGACCGTCGCGGCGGCCGGGGTGGACGTGGCGAGCGCTCCGAAACGCGCGACGAATTCCGCGCCATCCGCCACCGGCTGCGCGCGGCACTCGGCGAGATCGTCGATGCCCCGGCCGAAAAGCAGGCCGAGGCGATCGCCATTCTGGAAGCCGCCGCCGAAGCGCTGGAAGCGCTGACACATCGCTGAGCCCACGATGCGGCGCGTCTCCTGAAGCGCGAAAGCTCAACAAAAAGCCCGGGGAGATCCGGGCTTTTCTCGTCAGGGCAGGTCGGCATCATTCCTTGCCGACATATTCACTGATCAGCTTCTCGTGCGCGCCTTCTCGATCTTGGCCGTCTCGGCGGAGATGCGCTCGTCGGTGCGGTACTTGACCAGGTTCACGAGGCTGCCGGTGAGCAGCAGGATGCCCATGGCCAGTAGCCAATAGCAGGAATGAACCTCGTTCAAGACCTTTTGAACACTGTTCACGATACCCTGGATGTGGTAAACGAAGCAGCGTCGGGTCGAAAACAGCAGGTCATTTGCTAGGCGCGCTCATTCAGAAGGAAAGCATGGCACTCGACAAGGAAGAGACGGGCGAGCGGGTGCTGGCCATTGCCGAAGTGCTGCTCAACGAGGGCGGCAGGGACAATCTGAAGGCCAGGACCATTGCCGAACAGGCGGGCATCTCGGTCGGCTCGGTCTACAACCTGTTTTCCGATCTGGACGGGGTGCACCGCGCCGTCAACATGCGCCTGCTCGACCGGCTGGGGGGCGCGGGCGCCGCGGCGATGGCCGAGCTTGCCAGGCGTGGTATCACCGACGTGCGCCAACGGCTGATGGCACTGGCAGGCGCCTATGTTCGCTTCGTCGAGGCGCATCCCGGCAGCTGGCCGGCGCTGCTTGCCTTCAACAGGCGGCGCCCGGTGCTGACCGAGCCCGACGTCTACGAAGCGCGGCTCGACCGGCTGTTCGAGATCATCGCCAGCGTGCTTGCCGATGGCGGCTTCGATCTCGACGAGGACACGCGCCGGATCGCCGCGCGAACCCTCTGGTCAAGCGTACATGGCATCGTCACCAGCGGCTATGCGGCCAGGTCCGACCGCCGCCAGGCCGATGAGATCGGCCAGCAGATCGAGCTCCTGGTCTCCGTCTTCATCAGGGGACTGGAACGCGGCGGCACATTCGCGCATGCTGGAGGAACAACGTCGTGAATCGCACGCGAACCGCGATCGCCGGCGACAGGGAGATTTGAGCGATGTCTTTTTTGAAGCGTCTTTTCGGCGGCGGCGGTGGCGGCGAAGCGGCCGAGCCTGGAAATGCCGCGCCCGCCAAGCAGGTCGAGCACAAGGGCTTCACGATCAGCGCCACGCCCTACAAGGCTGATGGCCAGTACCAGACCTGCGGCGTCGTCTCCAAGGAGGTCGACGGCGTTGTGAAGGAGCACAAATTCATCCGCGCCGACCGTTTCGCCGGGCTGGACGACGCCGTCGACATCTCGATCAAGAAAGGCATCCAGCTCGTCGACGAACAGGGCGAGCGGATTTTCGGCTAGGGCATGCCGTTCCCGAAGCGAGCCTGGGGTGCGCGTAAGAGGACCGAACCCTCGAGCATCGCGGTCGAAGCGCTCGAGGTCTTACGTCAGCCGGTTTGCATCCAGACGGGTATTATCCACGCTTGTGGATGACGCCGTAAAGCACGTTGCGGTTCTCGCCGAAGTAGACCTGCGCGTCGACTGCGTTGCGGTCGACGCTGGCGTTGATGATGTTCCACATGTCGACCTCCGACCGCAGCAGCAGCACCCAGTCCATGAACGTTTCCCGGTAGCCGGCGTCAGGAGTGCCCTCGGCGTAGTTGGCGAACAGGAAGGTCCCGTTCGGCTTCAGCATCTGCAGGCAGGTCTTGGTGAGTTTCACGGCGACGTTGTGCTGGAGGTAGTCGTAAAGGCCGGAGGCATAGATGAGGTCGAACTTGCCGAGCTTGTGGCCTCTGGTGAGCACAGTGCGCACCGAGCCGTCGATGGCCTCGACCGCGGTGCCCTGGAAGTCGCGCGCGATCAGTCCGACGCTCTGGGGATCCTGGTCGAGCGCGACCCAGCGCTTGAGGCCGCCCTCGGCCAATGCGGCCGAACGGTTCGCCTCGCGCAGATGGCCGGCAGCGATCGCCAGGACTTCCGTTTCGGGTCCGTTCCTGGCCGCGGTTTCATCGACATAGCGGGTCAGCAGATCGCGGCGCTCGCGTGCGGCGACGCATGACGGAACGTTCTGGGTGTGGCTGTAAAGCGCCTTGCCGACCTCCGAGGCGCTTGCGACGCTCTCGGCAACATGCGGGTCGCAATAGATGTAGTCGAGCAACTGCGCGTCGCCGGAATAACCCCTGGGCTTGGTGAAGGACCAATGCGTCAGCGGATCCTCCAGAAAGTACTTCTGGATCGGGTGGTTCTGCGCCACCGGTATCAACGCCTGCCAAACGTCGGGATGGACCTTGGCGCGCAGCGCATTGAGAAGCGACAGCAGGCGGCGAACGATCTCGGCGGGAAATTTTTGCTGCTCGACCTGTTGCTGTGTGGCGTGGAGGATGAGCGCCAGCTCCGCGCGAGCGGTTTCGAACGCTTCGCCATGATGCTCGGGCTTTCCTCGACGGAGACCACCGGCGATCGCTTCAGCAGTAATCAGACTCTGGCCGTCAAAGACAGTTTGCACACCAAGGCTCCATAGTTAACAGTCAGTTAACTTATTGCGTAGAATACTCGATTTGCCAACGGCGGCTCCGTTGCATTCTATCGATATGATTAATTTCCCGCTAACCATATCAATTCTTTGGGGTTTTTGAGGGCGGGATTCCGGGTTCGAGTTAACGGAAACTTGTCCTGCGTCATTGCATTTGATCGCGCGGCAAGTCGTGTCGCGCCAAGGAGTCGGTCTGCGTTGGGGGCAGAAGCTGGAAAAGAGTTCGGAACGCGAAATGTCCTTCAGTCGGGATTTGTCGTGAACGAACGCGCGTCATCCGCAGTGGCCGATGCGGTGGATGCGGAACCGCCGCGCCAGGAGCTGGGGGCGGCCGAACTTCGAACCCTTTACCGCACGGAAGCCCAGGCGAAGCGAAGGAAGGAAGCCAGGCCAGGCCTCTGGATCGCCGTCGTCATCTACGTCTTGTTTTCGGTATCGGATCTGCTGCTGATACCCGACGTGGCCGCCCTTACAATCACGGCCCGCTTCGCTGTCGGACTGACTGCACTGTTGGTCCTGGAAGCACAGCTTCGCAGGGGAGCCGCCACCGACTGGCTTGACGTAACCTGCGCCGCGGCCATCATCTTTGGCTATATCGGCTGGCTTTGCCCCGCGTCCATGGGCGCGAACAAGGAAAGCGTCGCCTATTATATGGTCTTTGGCACTATTTTCATGATGAGTGCCAATCTCTTCTTCACATTCCGCTTCAAGGTCTCGATCATAACGTCGACGATAATTTTGTGCATCTTGTATGTGGTGAACTACTTTTTACCCGCTACGCTGATATACAAGATGGTCTTCGGCACTTTCTACGTTTCGTGCTTCACATTCACGTCCTATGTTAACTGGAAGCTGAACGAAGAACGCTACAACGTCTTCCTGAACGCGCTGGAAGCCAAGATCCAGCACAAGGAGGCGACCGAGCGCGGCAAGGCCCTGCTCAGGCTGTCGCGGACGGATCCGCTGACCGGGCTGGAGAACCGGCGCGCCATCGACGAAAAACTGCGCGACTATTGGAACGACTGGCAAAAGCTTGGCCACGGTTTCGCGGCGATCCTCATCGATGTCGACTTCTTCAAGAAGTTCAACGATTGCTATGGCCATCAGGAAGGCGACCGTTGCCTGATCCAGGTCGCCGATGCGCTCAGCGACCTGATCAAGCAACATGATGGCTCCATCGGCCGCTATGGCGGCGAGGAATTCATCGTCCTGGCCCGCATGGACAAGAAGGGCGAGGTCGCGGATCTGGCGGAAGCCATTTGCCGCACGATCGAGAACCTGGCGATCGCGCATGAGTTGCGCCGGGATGGCATCTCGATCGTGACGGCGAGCGTGGGCGCGGCGTTCACCAGGAAGCAGACCGCCGCCAAGCTGGAGAAGATCATCCACGAGGCCGATCGAGCGCTCTATCTTGCAAAGGCCAGCGGCCGAAACTGTGCCCGGCTGTTCGATCCGACCGATCCCCAGAGCAGCGACGAGAGCGAGAACCTGGCGGCATTGCTGAAGATCGCCATTGGCCAGGACCTCGTTTCGCTCGTCTACCAACCCATCCAGGACGTCGCGTCGGGCGGGTTCGAGGCCGTGGAGGCGCTGATGCGCCTCAAGATGCTTGACGGCACCCTGGTTCCGCCGAGCCTGTTCATTCCCGTCGCGGAACGAACCGGCGCCATCCTTGAGCTCGGGCGCTGGGCAATAAGGACGGTGTGCGCCGAACTCCTGGCGCAGGATCACGTGCGCGTCGTCAGCGTCAACGTCTCGCCGATCCAGCTCAAGACGCCTGGCTTCGCGACGTCGGTCGCGACCATTCTGGGGGAGACCGGCGTAACCGGAAACAGGCTGGCCTTCGAGATCACCGAGGGGCTGGAGATGGAGATGCATTCCGACATCCTGCGCTGCATCAGTGACCTGAAGCTGCTCGGGATCAGGATCTGGCTCGATGATTTCGGGACGGGCTTCGCCGGCCTTTCATGGCTTCGTCTCATCGACTTCGATACGGTCAAGATCGACCGCTCGTTTCTTCACGACTGCGGCACCCCCAAGGGCATGGCGATGCTGCAGGACATCATCGCGCTGGTCAGAAATCGCGGCCACAAGATTCTGGTCGAAGGGGTGGAGACCGAAGAGCAGATGGTCCTCATGCGCCAGTTCGGCATAGACAAGGTCCAGGGCTTTCACGTCGGCCGTCCCGCTCCGGCCGCGAATTTCCAGACCAAGCGGGCCATTCAAAAGCGGCCGTTCACGGTTCTCAAGTCGGCGTGACCGCGAGGTAGCATGGCTTGACCGGCCATTGGCCCGTCAAGCCCGTCTGCCCTCTGGCGACGATTGCAGTGCGGCGATGCCTATGCCGTCTGCAACGCCCTGCGTGGCAGCGGCGGGAAGGCGATCGCTATGCCCGCGGCACCCAGGCCGATAAGCGCCGAGCCGATGAACAGCCAATGGTAGCTGGCATAGGCGTCGAAGATCATGCCGCCGGCAAGCGGCCCTAGCGCCATGCCGAGGCTGGAGAGCATGGTGGCGGCGCCGAATACGGTGCCGAGGATGCGCTGGCCGAAATATTCGCGCGCCAGCACCGCGTAGAGCGGCATGACGCCGCCATAGGTGGCGCCAAAGATGACGGCCAGCATATAGAACTGGTCGAGCTGGCTGATCGAGAGATAGGCGGCAATGACGATCGCCTGGATCGCCAGCCCGGCGATCAGCACCGGCTTCACCCCGAGCCGGTCGGCCAGCACGCCGTAGAGCAGCCTGCCGCCGAGGCCTGCCAGACCCTCGACACTGTAGATCGAGACAGCGGCCATCGGGGCGACGCCGCACAGCATGGCGTAGCTGACCATGTGGAAGATCGGGCCGGAATGAGCCGCGCAGCAGGCGAAGAAGGTCAGCCCCAGCACGATGAATTGCGGCGAGCGCAGCGCCTGGCCGACCGTGAGGCCAGCGCCTTCGGCGGCTTGTGATGCGGCGGCACCCGAGGCGACAGGCTTCGGCGGCTGGCGCACCAGAAGCACGGCGGGCAGCAGAAGCACCCAGGCCAGGATGCCGATGTCGAACATGGCGCTACGCCATTCGTAGGCGGAGATCAGCCAGCGGGCGAGCGGCGAGATCGTCATCGGCGCCACGCCCATGCCGGCCGAGACCAGCGATACGGCCAGTCCGCGATTGGTGTCGAACCAGCCTGACGTCAGCGCGATCATCGGCGCGAAGAAGGCGCTGGCCGCGAGCCCGACGAGCACGCCATAGGTGATCTGGAAGGTGAGAAGCGAACCGGCGCGGCTTGCCAGCACCAACGCCAGCCCGAGCAGCACGGCGCCGATCGTGACGACGATACGGGCGCCGAACCGGTCGGACAGGGCACCCCAGGCGAAACCGCCAAGGCCCATCACCAGGAAATTGAGTGTCATGGCGCTCGAAATGCCCGCGCGCGACCAATTGGTATCGAGCGCCATAGGTTCGAGAAAGATCGCCAGCGAAAACATCGTGCCGATGGCGACACAGGACATCAGCGCGCCAGCCGCGACGATGACCCAACGGTAGGAATGGTTCATGGTTTTCTCCCATGCCGGAACGCGGTCTTGTGGTGGCACGGTCCAGCTTCGCCGTGCCCTTGCGTCCGAAGGACGCCGGCACCAGCGCCCATCCTACAATCCGGTTGCATTTTTTATCCAGTCTGGACGTTAGGGCTTTGACGGATACAGACCCTTGGATTTGCGCTGGCTTGTCCTAGATCGGCAGTTCCGATGTGTATTTGATCGTCTGGCTCGGTACGTCGGTCTTGACGTTCTGCACGCCCTTGATGCGGCTGAGATGCTCCGACTGGAAGCGCCGGTAGTCATCGATGCCGGCGGCCACGACGCGCACCATGGCGTCGCAGTCGCCGAGCATGAGATAGCACTCCATCACTTGCGGCAGCTTGGCGACCTCGGTGGCGAAATGTTCGATCGTGTCCTCGTCCTGTGCCTTCAGCCAGATGCGGGTGAAGAAGGTGAGGCCCTTGCCGATGCTGGCCGGATTGATCACGGCGACATAGCGGTCGATGATACCGGCTTCCTCCAGGAGCTTGACGCGCCGCAGGCAAGGCGAGGGCGACAGGCCGACCTCATTGGCCAGATCATTGTTGGCCATGCGGCCGTCTCGCTGCAACGCCCGCAGGATGCGTTTGTCGATGTCGTCGAGCTTCATGGCGTTGAATTCCATTTTCCTGCGGCTTCGCAACAGTGAATGCCAAAATCTGACGAAAGACAACAATCTTCGCAACCAAATTGCGGAGAGCTGTAGGTATGTTTTGCCCCTGACATCACGGGATTTTCAAACGCAGGGCAGGGCGGCTGTGGGGCCGCCCAATGGCAGGGTATGAGCATTTCACAGGCAGTCGAGACGGTCGGCAATGGTTCGGGATCGGAGTTTCGCCGTGGCGTGGCATCCTGCGCGCCGGTGCTGCTCGGCACCATCCCCTATGCGCTGGTGCTTGGCGCCCAGGCCGTGCAGAAAGGGCTGAGCACGGTCGAGTTGTCCATGATGACGGGGCTGAACTTCGCCGGCGGCTCGGAATTCGCGGCGGTCCAGCTGTGGACGTCGCCGCCGCACATCCTGCTCATCGTCGCCATCACCTTCCTGGTCAACAGCCGCCATCTGTTGATGGGAGCGGCGCTCGCGCCGTTCCTGCGCGACCTGCCGCGGCGCAAGGTGTTTCCGGCGCTGTTCTTCCTATGCGACGAAAGCTGGGCGCTGGGCCTGGCCGACGCCAAACAGCGCGCCGCCGCCGGTGTCGCACCGGCCTTCAGCCCGCGCTATTACATGGGTGCCGCGCTGGCGATGTATCTGACCTGGGTAGCCTTCACCACGCTGGGCGCCTTGCTCGGCCCGATGCTGGGCCATGTCGAGACCTACGGTTTCGACATGGCGTTTCCGGCCGTCTTCCTGGTGCTGATGCGCGGCATGTGGAAGGGCGTCGCGGCGGCACGGCCCTGGCTTGTCAGCCTGGCCGTCGCGGCGCTGGTCTATCTCTTCGTTCCCGGCGCCTGGTATGTCGCGGCGGGCGCGGTGTCGGGGCTGGCCGCGGCCTGGCTGATGGCGGGTGATGCATGATCGACGCAGCGACCCCTCTCACCATCGTGCTGATGGCCGGCGTCACCTATCTGACGCGGATCGGCGGCTATGTCGTGCTGCGCAACCGCGTGCTCAGTCCCCGCGCCACGGCGGTGATGGAGGCAGCACCCGGCTGCGTGCTGATCTCTGTCATCGCGCCGGCCTTCGTGTCGCGCAATCCCGCCGATCTCGCGGCATTGGCCATCACCTTGGTCGCCGCGACACGCCTTTCCATGCTGCCAACCGTGCTGATCGGGGTCGCTTCGGCCAGCCTGTTGAGGCATCTGATCGGCTAGAACGAAAAAAGCAGGCGCAAACGCCTGCCTTTGACAAACCATGGACCGAGAGTCTTACGCTGCAGCCGCGATATCACGGCTGGCGGCAACCAATGCATCGACCGTGGCCGTAGCCTTGGCAAGCGCGGCATCCACCGCGTCAGGTCCCTTGGAGACGCCCTCGATGCGGATGACGTCGACATCGGTCATGCCGATGAAACCGAGCACGCTGCGCAGATAGGGGACGGCGTGATCGAACTGCACGGCCGCACCTTCGGAATAGATGCCGCCGGAGGCCAGCACGATGTAGACCTTCTTGCCGGTGACGAGACCCTTGGGGCCGTTCTCGCCATAGGCAAAGCTCTTGCCGGAGCGGGCGACGTGATCGACCCAGGACTTCAACGTCGAGGAGATGTTGAAGTTGATGAAGCCGGTGGCCAGGATCACCGTGTCGGCGGCGAACAACTCGTCAAGCACGACATCGGAAACGCCGACCACTTCGGCCTGGCGCGGGGTGCGGGCATCGGCCGGCGTGTAGATGCCGGTCGCATAGTCGGCATCGATATGCGGCAGCGGGTTGGCGACGAGGTCGCGCACGACCAGCGTGTTCGACAGGTCAGCGGCGAGAAGCTTCTGGGCGAACTCGGTGGCGATGCGGGTCGAGTGCGAGGCAGCGCCGCGCGGGCTCGAGGTGACGAGAAGAATGGACATAGCGGGTCTCTCCAGTGGGATGAATTGTCCCGCCATATATGGGGCATCGACCAATCAGATAAACTGGTATATTTTCGATACGATCCATCCATAAAGTAGATACAACGATGCAGCCCAACCCGACCCTCGACCAGCTCCAAATCCTTGTCGCCGTTGCCGATACCGGCAGTTTCTCGGCAGCCGGCCGCAAGCTCAACCGCGCGCAATCCGTCATCAGCTACGGTATCGCCAATCTCGAGGCGCAGCTCGGGCTGAAGCTTTTCGAGCGCGAGGGCACGCGCGAGCCGCAACTGACCGAGATCGGCCGGGCGATGCTGGAAGACGCGCGGCGCATGATTGGCGTGCTGCAGCGCATGCGCTCGCGCGTCGACGGGCACCATCACGGGCTGGAGGCCGAGGTGGCGCTGGCGGTGGACGTATCATTGCCTTCCCCCGTGCTGGTGCGGGTGCTCAAGGCATTCGAGGCGCGGTTTCCGACCGTGATGCTGCGCCTGTATATCGGCACGCTCGGTCTCATCCCCGATCTTGTCGTCAGCGGACAGGCCGATCTCGGCATTGGCGGCCTGCTGGGCGATGTCGACGTGCATCTCGTGCGCATCGGCTTCATGTCGCTGGTGCCGGCGGCAGCGCCCAATCATCCGCTGGCCCTGCTGCCGAAGCCGGTGGCGCTCGAGGATGTGCGCGAGCATACGCAGCTTGTCGTGATCGACCAGTCCGAGCGCACCAAGGGACGCGATTACGGCGTCTTCGCCCACCGCACGTGGCGACTGACCGACATGCGCACCAAGCACATACTGATGCGCGAGGGGCTCGGCTGGGGCGGGCTGCCGCGCTGGCTGATCGCCGACGACCTGGCCAGCGGCCGCCTGGTGGAACTCGACCTCGAACCCTACAAGGAAGTGAGTTCGCCCCTGTTTGCCATGCACCGCAACGATCGCAGTCCAAAGCCGGCGGCGGCCTGGTTGATCGACCGGTTCAAGCGCGGGCTCGGCTGCTTCAACGAGTTCGAGCCGGGCGAGGTGCCCGAAGAGGAGCCGGACACCGACGGTGATGCGAACGCCGGCGGCTGAATCCTGGAACTCAGCCGAAAATCATTCGATCTGCGTCACCCCGGAAACCACGAGCTGCGCCGTATGGGCGGTCAATTTTCCGCATTTGCGCAGTGTCGGTTTTTCATAGGTCCTTTTCATGTGTCCATCCCAAATGTGAGCCCGCAAGGTGGGTGAGCCAGCCACAACGGGATTGGACGGTTTCGGGTTGCGTCCTGCGGCGGTTTTTATGGTCACCGCTCGCGGATGTGACAGGGCCTGGCTCGCCAACTATGTAGGGGACAGTCCGTCTATCAGCGCCGTCAGCACGGCACGGTAGTCTTCGCCCGACGCACCGGCCTCGATGGCGAGCGCCGCGCGGTCGAAGGCGGCGGCAAGCAGCGCGGTCAGCGCTTCGGGCGGCAATCTTTTCATCGACTGCGTCCGCATCGCCGCGACAAGACCCTCGCGCAGCGAGCGGTTGCCGTGGCGGTTGTCGATCGTGTCCATGGCGGTGCGGCCGAGCACGGCGGGGCCGTCGAGCAGCAAGAGCCTCGTGCGGCCGGGCGCGCGCATGGCCGTGAGATAGGCATCGGAACCGGCAATCAGCGCGTCGCGGGCGCTGAGCGAAGGCGGGGAGGCGCGGTCAATCTCTCGCGCCACCGCCGCGGCTTCCTGTTCGACCACGGCGGCGAAAAGCGCCTGCTTGTCGGCGAAATGGTGGTAGAGCGCGCCGCGCGTCACGCCAGCGCCGGCAACGATCTCCGGTGTGCCGGTCTCGGCATAGGATTTTTCCGTGAACAGTTTGCGCGCCGCCGCGATCAGGTCGGCGCGCGTTGTCTCTGTGCGATCGCGGTTGGAACGACGCGCGGATTCCTGTTGCATACATGCAGCCTGTATGTTAATTCAATTTACATGCAGACTGTATGTTAGTTGACGGGAGAAGGAAAGATGAAGACGACGAGCTACTATCCGGTGCTGATGACCGGCGATGTCGCCGGCACGGCGGCCTTCTATGTCAGGCATTTCGGTTTCCGGCCGTTGTTTGAGAGCGACTGGTACGTGCATCTGCGGTCGGTGGACAACAAGCGCGTCAATCTCGGCATCGTTCAGGGCGACCACGAGACGATCCCCGAGGAGGGGCGGGGGCGGACTTCCGGGCTGCTGATCAATTTCGAGGTCCGCGATCCCGATGCGATCCATGACCGGATCCTTGCTGCCGGCCTGCCTATCCTGCGAACGCTGCGTGACGAGCCTTTCGGCCAGCGCCACTTCATCACCAAGGATCCCAACGGCGTGCTGATCGACGTCATCAAGCCGATCCCGCCCAGCAAAGAGTTCCTGGCGCAGTATGCGCAAGGCGCCGCGGGGGCTTGAACGGCAGCCTCAGCCCGCCCGTGCCACCGGGGTCACCGTCACCTGGCTGACGCCGGTGCGGCGCACCACGGTGCACAGCGTCTCGCGGTCGATGCGCTCGGCGTCGAGCATGCGCACGAGGTCGTCGACACCGGTCACCGGGCGGGCGTCGATGGCGGCGATGATGTCGCCTTCCCTGAGACCCGCCCTGGCCGCCGGGCCGTCCTTCTCGACGCTGCGCAGCCGTACCGCCGTGCTGGTCGAGACCTGCGACAAGAGAGCCGCGCGCCGCGGCAGGTTTACCGTGTCGGCGGAGACGCCAATGAAGGCGCGGCGCACGCGGCCGAAGCGGATGATCTCGGAAATGACAAAGTTTGCGGTGTTGGAGGCGACGGCGAAGGCGATGCCTTGCGCGCCATGGATCATGGCGGTGTTGACGCCGATAACCTCGCCGGCCGACGAGACCAGCGGACCACCGGAATTGCCGGGGTTGAGCGCGGCGTCGGTCTGGATGACGTCGTCGATCAGCCTGCCGGTCGAAGCCCGCATCGAGCGGCCGAGCGCCGAGACGACGCCCGAGGTGACGGTCCATTCGAAGCCCAGCGGATTGCCGATGGCAATCGCGATCTGGCCGCGCCGCAGCCGCTTGGAATCGCCCAGCGGCGCCACGTCGGCGAAGCTGCCGTCAGCGCGCACCAGGGCGATGTCGGTGTCGGGGTCGCGGCCGAGCACGCGGCCTTCGCTGGAGGCGCCGTCCGGCATCGAGACGCGTACCGTCCTGGCGTCACCCACGACATGGAAATTGGTGACGACCAACCCGTCGGGCGCGATGACGAAGCCCGAGCCATGGCCGCCCGGCCCCCCGATGCGCTCGATGCGGCAGACAGCCGGGCCGATGCGGTCGACAGCGTCGGCAACCGTCGTCGAATAGGCGTCGAGCAATGTCTCGTCCGGTTGGAATTTTGGCGCGGCGAGGGCCATGGGGGCTCCGTGTTTTCAGGCTTGATCGTGACTATATGTGCGGAGCGGCCGGAACCGCCGCGACCTGACCAGATGGCCAGTCGAACCCGCAACTAGCCGTCAGGCGAGTACCTCCTGGCGTACTGCCGAGCGATATCTGGGGCATGAGAAAACCCAGGAGATCATCATGAGCGACTTCAATCTGAATGCATTTTCCGATGCCATCGCCGATATCGCCGCCAAGGCGACGCCGACAACGGCAAGCTTCGCCACGCATCATCACCGCACGGCGAGCGCCTTCCACTGGGGCGACGGCTATTTCGTCACCGCCGAGGAAGCCGTCGAGGCCGGCGAGGAGATCGAACTGACGCTCGCCTCCGGCGAGACGGCGAAGGCCGAACTGGTCGGCCGCGATCCTTCGACGGGCGTCGCCCTGCTGAAGCCCGCGGATGCGGCCACCGCGCCTGTCCTCGATAGAGCCAGCCCCGTTCGGCCAGGCAATATCGCCATAGCCATCGGCAGCAGCCAGGGCGCGGTGCTGGCCGTGTCGGGCTCGGTCGGCGAAGTCGGCCCGGCCTGGCGCTCGATGCGCGGCGGCACCATCGACCGGCGCATCAACCTGGCTGTCGGTGCCGGCGGCCGCTTCGAGGGTGGCCCGGTGCTGGACGCCAAGGGCGCGCTGATCGGCATGCTTCTGTTCGGCCCGCGTGGCCGCGCGCTGGTCATGCCCTATGAGACGATCGAACGCGCGGTGGCGACGCTTCGCGAAAAGGGGCATGTCGCACGTGGTTACCTCGGCGCCGGCCTGCATCCGGTGCGCGACCGCGATGCGCGTGGCGCAATGGTGATGAGCCTCGACGACAATGGCCCGGCCAAGGCAGCTGGCCTCTCGCTCGGCGATATCATCGTGGCGTGGAACGGCGAGGCCGTGCATGGTCCGCGAGACCTGATCCGTCGGCTCGGGCCCGACAGCGCCGGTGCTTCGGTGAAGCTGGGTGTCGTGCGCGGCGGCGAACAGCGCGACGTCGTGCTGACGATCGGCGAAAAGCCGCTGAGCTGAGAGGACGGATGGAAAGCGACACGCTGACAAGGCCTGACGTGGCGCGCGGCGAACGCCAGCTCGTGGTGCTGATCGCACTGCGCGATGCCGTGCGTGCCGAGCGCTTGTCGACTTCGCTTGCCATGGCCGACGATCTGCTGCCGGTCGTGGCCGGCGGCGGGGTCGCCGATGTCGCCATCGTCGATGACGCTGTCGCCAACGGCACGGCTTCGGTCGATCGAGCCGGCGTCGGCGGCAGCACGACCCCAAAAGTACTGCTTTCGGACCGCGCGGGCCGGCCGCAAGGCCAGGTGTTTGCGGTGCTGCCGTTGGCCGCGGACGCAGCTTTGATCGCCGCTGCCGTCAGGCTGGCCGCCGCCGGCTACCGGGTGTCCGGCGAAGGGCGTTCGATGCCCGATAGGCATGAGGATTTCGACCGCGGTGACGCGGCCAATGGGGATGGAAGCCATAGCGGGTTGTTCGGCGAGGAAACGGTCGACGATGGCGCCGCCGCCCGGCCAGCGCTGTCGCCGCGCGAGGCGGAAGTGCTGGCGCTGCTGGCCGAAGGGGCGCCCAACAAGGTGATCGCGCGGCGGCTCAACATCTCCGTCCACACAGCGAAGTTCCATGTCGCCGCGATCCTGATCAAGCTCGGTGCCGCCAATCGTACGGACGCCATCGCGATCGCGATGCGGCAGGGACTGGTTCTGGTTTAGGAGTGATGTCGGGCAAGTCTGACGATTATCCCTTCAGAGGTCGGCGCTGCCCCTCATCCGCCTACCGGCACCTTCTCCCCGTATAGTGACGGGGAGAAGGGAGTTGCCGCGACCTCGGCGCTCCTTTTGCAAAGGTGATGATTGGCGAAGTCCGCGATGAGAGCGTCTTTCTCCCCGTCACTATACGGGGAGAAATGCCCGGCAGGGCAATGAGGGGCGGCGCGACGGTGCGGACGAAGTATCCGTCAGCTGCTCGGTATTTCGAGTTCATCGTAACCGAGTACTTCGTCTTCGGTCATTGGGTGGTCCCGATGAGGTATCCGGCCTGCTTGCTCTGAAATTTCCATCAGCCTCGCGATCAGGTCAGACTCGTTTTGCTGAGAAGTCAGGTTTTCGCGAGCAGTTTCGTTTTCGAGGCTCTGCCGGATCGCTTCGGTCACCGGCACACCACGGCTCTTGGCAAGTTCTCGGGCCAACCGCTCCACTTCGACATTCTTGATGAACAAAGCCATTTGGTGATCTGCCATCCGGTATGGAATCATACGCCAAATCGGTTTCGGCGCCACGTCGTTTGCAGCCGACAAGGCACGGTACCCTCCGCTACGTCACCATCGCGTCGCACCACAAGCTCTTGTATCCCGCTCTGGCGCGCGCAAGGATCGCGACACAAGACAATCCAGGCGGAGGAAAAATGTCGCTCAAGGGAAAGACGCTGTTCATCTCCGGCGGGTCACGTGGCATCGGGCTGGCGATCGCGCTGCGCGCCGCGCGCGACGGCGCCAATGTGACGATCGCCGCCAAGACGGCGGAGCCGCATCCGAAGCTGCCGGGAACGATCTACAGCGCCGCTGAACAGATCGAGCAGGCCGGCGGCAAGGCACTGCCGGTGCTATGCGACATCCGCGAGGAGGCGCAGGTAGCCGAGGCGGTCGGCAGAACCGTCGAGAAATTCGGCGGCATCGATATCTGTGTCAACAATGCCAGCGCCATCCAGCTTACCGGCACGCTGGAAACCGACATGAAGCGCTACGATCTGATGCATCAGATCAACACGCGCGGCACCTTCCTCGTGTCCAAAATGTGCATTCCACACCTGAAGTTGGCGAAGAACCCTCACATCCTGAATCTGGCGCCGCCGCTCGACATGAAGGCCAAATGGTTCAAGAACCATGTCGCCTACACCATGGCCAAGTTCGGCATGTCGATGTGCACGCTGGGCATGAGCGCGGAATTCGCCAGGGATGGCATCGCGGTCAATTCGCTGTGGCCGATCTCGACCATCGACACGGCCGCGGTGCGCAACCTTCTGGGCGGAGCGACGGTCGCGGCGATGAGCCGGTCGCCCGACATCATGGCCGATGCCGCGCACGCGATCTTCATGCGGCCGTCGCGCGAGGCATCAGGCAATTTCTATATCGACGAAGAGGTGCTGCGCGCCGAGGGCGTCAGCGATTTCTCGGTCTATGCGCCTGACGCAACCGGACCGCTGGCCGGAGACTTTTTTGTGCCAGATGAGGTGTTTGCCAGGACGGACAGCAAGATCAGGAACATCTACTGAAGGGGTCCTGCCGCCGCCGCTTGCTTTCAAAAAAGGACTCGACATCGAACGGCTCCGGTTCACCTGACTGGCCGCCCTCGTCGATTGCCCGACGAAGCCGCTCAAGCCTCTGATCGCCGGTTTCTTCCGTAGGCATCAATTCGCCTCGTCCCGTTGAGCGCGTATTTCGGCCGGCAGGCCACCGTTTGCTAGGTGGACCTGAAGCAAAAAACCCCGCCGGAGAGGGCCGGCGGGGTTCAATGCGTCCCGCTGGAGTCGGGACGGGGCAGGGAACGCCCAGTCAGGAATCTGGGGTGCGAAGCCCGGTGATTCAATGACCCGGCTCTAGGGGTCTGTACAATTCTTGTTGACCCGGGCCGTGCCGTCCGCGGTCTATCCCATCCCGGTTGACCGGGATGGGACCTTGTTGCCGACCTGATTCCAGAAACCACTGCAAGTGGCTAGAAAAGCAGGTCAGTTGTTGCTCGCCACCGGCGCCACGAGCGAGGTGATGCGGCGGATGGCGACGCGCCGGTTCTCGCGGTTGGGCGCCGAGGTGTCGACCTTCAGATACTCCTCGCCATAGCCCTGTGTCGTCAGGTTCTCGGGCGGGATGCCGAAGGCGTTGGTCAGCGCTTCGGCGACCGCTTCGGCGCGACGGTCCGACAGAGCAAGGTTTGCCTCGGGCGTGCCGACGGCGTCGGTATGGCCCTCGATCAGGAAGGTCTCGGCCGGGTTCTTTTTCAACAGCTTCTCCATGGCGTCGGCGACACCCTGGAGCTTCTGCACCTCGGTGTCGGAGATCGAGGACGAGCCGAATTCGAAGTTCAGCGTGTCGAGATCGATGCGCCGTGCAATGTCGCGCACGCGGGCCGAACGCTTGACCTCGTTGATAGAATACAGACGCTGCACTTTCTCCACCGGCGGCTGTTCGAGGAAGGTGTAATAGTCGTCGGGGCTATCGACATCCTCGGAATCGAGGATGTAGTCCCGGCGCGGGATGGTCAGCCGCATCGGCGGCAGGTCATCGCCGGGATCGCGCCAGTCATCTTCGTCCTGGTAGCTGCGCTCGTCGACATAGCTCAGAACGTATTCGCGACCGTCGGGCGCGATGCGCGACCGCTGCAGGATGTCGCCGTAGCGGTTGCGTATGGTGACGATCCGGAAGCCATTGTCGCGCTCGACCGTCTCGCGCGTGCGGCCTTGCGGCAGGTCCTCGTAGTAGACATCCTTGGCGCCGCGGGTCAGGCGCGGGCGATCGTTGCTCTGGACGAACGTCTGGTCGTTGAACTGGACGATCACCCGGTCGCCGATTTCCTTGAGCACGTCGACGCCCTTGGGCCGGCGGCGGTCACGGATGTCCTCGTCAGGCGCGCGCTCGAGCCGCTTGCCCTTCTCCTGCGTCACCGGGACGATTTTTTCCGTCTTGATCGCCTCCTGGGCGGCTCTGTCGTCGGTTGGAGGCGGACCCTGATCCACCGGCGCCACTACCGGCTTCCGGCCCTGGTCACCGCCCTGCTGGGCATTCTGCCCACCATTCTGCTGCCCGCCGTTCTGCTGTTCGCCATTCTGGTTGGCGGGCTGGGTGGCCGGGTTCCCGCCGCCCTGGCCGTTCTCGCCGCGACCCTTGCGCCTTGCATCCTTCTGGCTGTCGAGGATGGGGGCGGCATTCTTGTCGGCGGGGGCTTCGCCCTGAACCGGGTTTTCGCCCTGGACAGGCGCGGCCTTCCCATTGGTAGCGGCCCCACCGGTGGCGGGCTGCTCTCCCGTCGCCGGCTGTTCGCCGGTGGTGGGCTGCCTACCGGTCTGCGGCTGTTCGCCGGTCGCGGGCTGCTCGCCATTCGCCGGCTGTTCGCCAGCCGGTTTCCTGCCGTGCTTCTTCGTCTTGTCTTGGGATTGCTCGCTCTGGGCGGGAACCTGCTCGCCGGCGGGAGGGGATTCAACCTTCGGCGTCGCTTCGCCGGCAGGAGCCTGCTTCGGTGTCGGAGCGGTCTCCGGCACGGCGGACGGCGCCTCTTTCTGCTGGTCCAGCTTGTGTTTCCTGCCAGGCTTGGTCGGCTGGTTGTCGTTGGCAGGCGCGGCCTCGCCGGCGGGCGCCTGCTCGGTCTGCTGCTGGTCGCGCTTCTTCCTGCGCGGCTGCTGCTCGTCGGTTGCGGGCGCGGCCTCGCCGGCGGGCGCCTGTTCGGTCTGCTGCTGCTGGTCGCGCTTCTTCCTGCGCGGCTGCTGCTCGTCGGTTGCGGGCGCGGCCTCGCCGGCGGGCGCCTGCTCGGCCTGCTGCTGCTGGTCGCGCTTCTTCCTGCGCGGCTGCTGCTCTTCAGCCGCGGGGGCGGGCTGCTGCGCGGCCGGAGCGGTCTCGGTCTGCTGTTGCTGCTCGCGCTTCTTCTTGCGCGGCTGTTCCTCGTCGCCCTGTCCCTGGTCGGTGGGGGTGTCCTGCGCCAGGATGATCAGCGGTGTCCCCCCGCGTTGCATGGGGCCGAACGCGGCTGTCCCCTGAAGCGGGGACGCGCCTAACGGCGCGGATGCCATCAACAGGCCAAGGGCTGTGCCTGCCAGAATCCGTGGTTGGCGTTTCATCGAAATTCTCCTTGTGGGGTCCCATCCTTGCCGAAACCGCTTTTAACGAAATTGGTTCCAGTTGCCCATCGTTAGGGGCTGTACAGGGCTATTGGCCGACCTTTTGAAGGCAACTTCATGTCATTCGGCCCCCTTTGCAGCCTCATTCCGGCTGTCGCCGCGCTTGACCTTGGCGGCGGCTGGGGCCACATGCCGGAAATGGAAACCCCGTTCTGGAAGACCAAGACGCTGGAAGAGATGAGCCCCACCGAGTGGGAATCGCTCTGCGACGGCTGCGGCAAGTGCTGCCTGTCCAAGCTCGAGGACGAGGACACCGGTGAAATCTACTGGACCAGCGTCGGCTGCCGGCTGTTCGACGCCGAGAGCTGCCGCTGTGCGGACTATGCCAACCGGCTGGCGCGCGTTCCCGACTGCGTCGGCCTGACGCCGCAGAATGTGCGCACCATCAGCTGGCTGCCCAGCACCTGCGCCTACCGGCTGGTGGCGGAAGGCCGCGACCTCTACTGGTGGCATCGGTTGGTTTCCGGCAGTGCCGAGACCGTGCACGAGGCCGGCATTTCCATGCGCGGCCGGGTCAAGGCGAGCGAGACCGACCTGGCCGAGCCGGAAGACTATTTTGACTTTATGCTCGACGACGAGCCCTGACGCGCGCAGGTAGATCGTCAGGAGTTTGCCTGTCGGAAACCGTGCGAGGGCAAGGCGCCTGACGCGATATTGTAGAATGCCGGCAAGGATTTGGCCGGCAAGGATTTGGCCGGTAAGGGATTTGGCCGGCGAGAGATTTGAAAGGTCGGCGCTTTGCCGTGTGGCGCCACATGAACCCCGGATGAACGGGCAGTTCGTAAATAGTTCAGACAGGCCGGTGCATTCTCCCGCCATCGGTTTCACGAGGAGGGCGCAAGCCCGCAACAAGGAGAGAGAACCATGTACACCACCATCAAGACGGCAGCGCTTTCGGCTCTGGTCGGCCTCGGCACGCTGGCGGCCATCCCCGCCCATGCCGACAGCCTCTATCTTGGCTTCGGCAACAACCAGGATCCGCGCTTCGGCGTCTATGCCGGCGACGACGGCTATCGCCACCGCCGGGACGAGCGCCGCGACGACTGGCGCCGTGGCTGCTCGCCGGACCGCGCCCTCGACAAGGCGGAGCGCATGGGGCTGCACCGTGCCCGCATCGTCGATGTCAACCGCCGCGTGGTCAAGGTGATGGGCCGTCAGTACGGCGACCGCGTCGTCATCGTGTTCGCCAACGAGCGCGGTTGCCCGGTCATCAACCGCTGAGAATCTCAGGCGTGGACCTTCTGTGAAGGTCTGGAGCCCCTTTCCCTAGGGAAAGAAGTGGCCCGAAACCCCCGCGGGAGCGATTCCGCGGGGTTTTTAATGCCCGCGGCGGTCTCTCTTGAGCAGGTCCGTGGCCAAGCAATGCTCAGCCACGGCGTCCAGCGCCGCCTACTTCAGTTCGAAGGTAACGGTGACCTGGACATTGTAGGCGTTCTCGCCGGCCTGTACCGGCGCCGCGCCGGCCGCGGCGTCGAATGCCTTGGCGTTGATCGGCATCGGCGCCGGCCTGATGTTCTGATCGGTGATCTCGAGCACCCGGCCCAGGCTGACCCCGGCCGCCTCGGCCAGCGTCCTGGCCTTGGCCATGGCGTCGGCGACAGCTTTCTTTCGGGCCTCTGTGACGGTGGCCGCCGGATTGTCATTGGTGAAGGCGATGCCGCCGCCCTGGTTGACGCCGAGCGACACCGCCTTGTCGAGGATCTCGCCTGTCTTGTCGACGTCGCGCACGCGCACCGAGAGCGTGTTGGTCACCTGATAGGCGACGAGTTCGGCCTCCTGGCTGCCGTCCGGCTTGTTGGTATAGTTGTAGCGGGGGGTGATCTGGATGCCCGCGGTCTGCAGGTCGCGATCCTTGATGCCGGCGGCCTTCATCGCGGCGATCACCGCGGCCATGGCATCATTGTTGGCGTCGAGTGCGGCACGCGCCGTCTTGGCTTCGCGCATGACGCTGAGCGTCAGCACCGCCAGATCGGGGGCCACGGTTGCTTCGCCCTCGCCGGACACGATGATGCGGGGCGGGGTCGGCAGATCGGTGGCTCCAGCCATCGCCGGAAAAGCGATTGCAGCGGCGAGCGCGAGGGGCAAAAGATGTCTGGTCATGAAAATCTCCTTGGTCTGCGATCAAGTCGCAGGGGGGCGCGTAGAGCGCGATTATGGGTTGATTTGGGCGATCTGCGAAAGCCCGCCGGGAAAGCCTTGTGCCGCGATGCGAAAAACATTAATCCAGCCCGCGTGGGGCCTGTAGCTCAATGGTTAGAGCCGGCGGCTCATAACCGCTTGGTTGGGGGTTCGAGTCCCTCCGGGCCCACCATTGTTGTTATTTACCAATAGCGTACGGGCAAGTTCGCCCGCGGGTTCGCCAAACGGGATATTACCGTCCCGGGAGCACAATGATCGTGACGCAGAAAGGGATCACCCTGAAAGACGTGGCCGCCGCGGCCAACGTTTCGCGCGCCACGGCGGCGCGGGCGCTCAACAGTTACGGTTACGTCGGCGACGGTACGGCTTTGCGCGTGCTGGAAGCCGCCGAGCGACTGGGCTATCGCGCCAACCTCGTCGCGCAGGCCCTGCGCAGCGGGCAACTGCCGATCGTCGGCTTCATTCCCGGCGACATCCAGAATCCGTTCTTCGCGCGCATTGCCCATGATATCGAGGCGGAACTGCGCAGGCACCGCCACAATCTTCTGATCGCCAGCAGCGAAGAGAATGTCGAACAGGAAAAGGAACTGCTCGAAAGCCTGCGTTCGCTCAGCATCCGTGGCTTCATTCTCGCGCCGACCTCGGCGACGGACAGCCAGCATATCGTGCAGCTCGCCCGTGAGGGCACGCCGGTCGTGCTGATCGACCGTGTCGTCAAGGAAGTGCACTGCGACAGCGTCGTCGTCGACAATGAAGGCGGTGCGCGCGCGGCCGTGGACTACCTGGTTGCCAATGGCCATGAGCGCATCGGCCTGTTGCGGGACGAATCGCGCATCTTCACCGCGCAGGAGCGCCTTGCCGGTTACCAGAACTCGCTTGCGGCGCATGGCATTGCCCTCGACCCGTCGCTGGTCAGCGTGTCACGCTCGACCGTGGAACATGCTGTCGAAGCCACCATTCGACTGTTCAGCCGCCGCGATCGTCCGACCGCCCTGTTCACCGTGGACAGCCTGATGACCCAAGGCGCGTTGCTCGGCCTGCGCTCGATGGGACTGTCCATCCCGCATGATGTTTCGCTGGTCGGGTTCGACGATTTCAACCTCGCCACCTTCACCGATCCCCAGATCACCGTCATTGCGCAGCCGACAGCCGAAATAGGGCCGCTTGCCGCCAAAATGCTGCTCGACCGCCTGGCCGGCAAGAAGCTGGCCCCGCGCCACACGCGCTTCCCGACCCGTCTCATCGTTCGCGGCTCGGTCTCGCGACTGCACGGGCGCTGATCGCCCGATCCAAATAGGCTCTTCCGCGAATTGGTCATGCGAGGGGGCTTGCCAACCTCTGAAATGCGTGCGTTAAATATGTGAGATCGATCTCACAATCAGCCTGATCGATGGTGGCCGCGGCGATCGCCGGCGGTGCCTGCAACGAGCGGACGCCCTGCCGCAGCGAAATACGAGGAAGACCTGCATGCTCAATTTTGACAAAGACCGCTTCATCAAGATCCAGAGCGGAGCCGTCTCCTTCGCCGGAGAGGCGAGGGCGCTCATGCACCGGCTGCTCGCGGATGGCGTCGAGCGGCTCTATTTCATGGGGACCGGTGGCGTGCAGCTTCTGACCCTTCCAGCGATCGAGCTGGCCGAGCGCCGTACGAGCTTCCCGGTGCGGGGAGAATATCCGGCGCAAGTCGTGCTTGATCCGCCCGCCGGGCTGGACCGGAAGTCGCTCGTCGTCATTCCCTCGCTGTCGGGCACGACCAGGGAAAGCGTGCAGCTGCTTTCCTTCCTGAAGCAGAGAGGCGTGCGCACGCTCTCGCTCACCGGCCATTCCGACACGCCGCTTGCCAGGGAAGCCGATTTCACCTTCACGAACTTCGCGGAGGACGACACCTCTTCGGAGTCCTTCTATCTGCAGTCGCTGCTGATCGTGCTGGCACTGCTGGCCGAGCGCGGCGAATACGAGGACTTCGACGCCACCGTGGCCGAGCTCAAGAGACTGCCGGAACTGCTGGTTGGGGCAAAGGCGGCCTATGAAGACAGCGCGGCGAAACTCGCCGACACGATCAAGAACGAAACCTATCACATCTTCACCGGCGCCGGCTCCGTCTGGCCGCAAGCCTACTATTACGGCATGTGCATTCTGGAAGAGATGCAGTGGATCAGGACCAGACCGGTCCATGCCGCCGACTTCTTCCACGGCACGCTGGAGCTGGTCGAACCGGGTGTGAGCGTATTCCTCTTCAAGGGGGAAGATGCCAGCCGTCCGCTGGGTGATCGCGTCGAAAATTTCATCAAACGATACACCGACAAGGTGCACGTTCTCGATGCCGCGTCGGTCGAACTGCCCGGTATCTCGCCTGCTGTCCGCAAGCTGATCTCGCCGATCGTGCTTGCGACGTTGCTGGAACGGGTGAGCGCGCATCTGGAAGTGTTGCGCAATCACCCGCTGACGACGCGCCGCTACTACAAGCGCGTCGAATACTGATCACCTCACCTCATAAAAACGAAGAAGGGAACTGATCATGAAATATTCAACACAGGCGGCAATCGCCGCGCTTGCCGCGGCATCGGCACTGGGTCTGACTATGGGACAGGGTATCGGCGCCGAGGCGGTCCAGGCCGATCCGAACGCTAAGGTCGATTACCAGGGAACGCTGTCGGTCCTGACGAAATTCGGCGCGCAGCAGCTCGCGCCGTATTTTGTCGGCGTCGCCCAGGACTATGAGAAGCTTCATCCCGGCGTGAAGATCGAACTCATCCAGGAAAGCGACGACAGCGTCAAGGACAAGACCAAAACGCTGGTCGCGTCGAACTCGCTCCCGGACATCTACTTTTCCTGGACCGGCAGCTGGGGCGGAAATTTCGTGCGCGGCCATCGCGCCGTCGACCTGACCCCGGTCATCGGGCCCGATACCGAGTGGGGCAAGACACTGACGCCGGCGGCCGTTCAGGCCTTCATGTACAATGGCAAATACTACGGTATTCCGCTCTATCTCGACGCAAAATTCATGGGCTACAACAAGCAGGCGTTCTCCAAACTCGGCCTGAGCGCGCCCAAGACCTTCGAGGAGCTCCTGTCGTCCTGCGAGACGATCCGGAAATCGGGCATGACGCCGATCTCTTTCGGCAACAAGGAAGCCTGGCCGGCAATCCACTATGTGGGGCAGCTGCTCGCCTACGACGTTCCGCAGGCGGTACTCGAGAAGGATTTCGACCCCGGCACGGCGGACTATAGCGACCCGGGCTATGTCGCCGCGCTCACCCAGTACAAGCAGCTCATCGACAGTTGCACGGATGGCGGCGCCTCGGTGAACGGCACCTCCTATTCGTCGGCCATCCAGACCTTCAGCAACACGAAATCGGCCATGTACTACCAGGAAATCATCGAGTTCGATCAGAGCGCTTCGGCGGATTCCGCTTTGAAAGTATCCGATCTGGGCTTCTTCACCCTGCCTGTGCCGAACGGCGCGAAGGGCGACGCGAAAGCGATCGAAGGCGCGCCGGAAGGCTACATGATCAGTTCCGCCTCCACCAACATCCCGCTGGCGATCGACTTCATGAAATTCGTCACGTCCAAGCAGAATGGCCAGGTGCTCTCGGCTCCGCCCTACGGGCAGCCCAGCGCGACCATCGGCGGGGCGTCGGAAGCCAACATGAACCCTTCCGTCGTGGCCGGCCTCAAGGAGATCGCCTCCGCTTCCTACCTGATGCCGTGGCTGGACACGGTGAACCCGCCGCGCGTGGCCTCCGCCTGGCTGTCCAGCCTCCAGGCCCTCACCGGCGGCTCGATGACGCCGGAACAGGTCATGGAGCAGGTCAAGCAGGCGGCCGCGGCATCGAAATAGGCCAATGGCGAATCCCGGTCTGGCCAGAATGGAAGGCGCTGCCTTGAGCAACGCCAAGGGCGAGCCGGCGGCGAAAGCCGGCCGCCGGTTCCGCCACTGGGGCTCGCTCCGGTGGGTCGCCGTCGCCGTGATCCTGGTCGGCTGGTTCGTGTATTACCCGATCGTCGACAACTTCATCGTCAGCACCACCGACGAGGATATTTTTACCGGCGAGACCACGAATATCGGCCTCGCCAACTATGAGCGGCTGCTGCACGACCCGGTCGTCTGGGTGGCGTTGTGGAACAACACGCTCTACGCGTTGATCTCCATCGTCTTCCAGGTCGGCGGCGCCTTCGTGCTGGCGGCGCTGATCGAGGGGCTGGGCAGCGAGCGGCAAAGGCGCTTCTGGCGGGCGATTTATTTCATTCCGTCCGCGATCTCGATCACCGTGACCGGCCTGCTGTTCTATTTCATCTACCAGCCGGATATCGGGCTCTTGAACGCCGGGCTCAGGCGCATTGGCCTGGAACAACTCATCCAGCCCTGGCTCGGCGGCGAGCACACGGCGATCTACGCGATCATCGCGATGAGCCAGTGGCAGGGCTTCGGCTATTCGACGCTCCTGTTCGCGATCGCGATCCAGAAGATTCCGCGCGATCTCTATGATGCCGCGGTCATGGACGGAGCCGGACCGCTGCGCAGGCTGTGGAGCGTGACGCTGCCGCTGACCCGCGAGATGACCGGCCTGATGATCATCGTCACCATCACCGGCGCGTTCCAGGTGTTCAACGAGGTCATGGTCATGACCGCCGGCGGCCCCAACAACCGCAGCCAGGTGCTTGGCACATGGCTTTACCAGCAGGGCTTCATCCAGAACAATTTCGGCTACGGCGCCGCGATCGCCGCCGTGATCTTCGCCGTGACCATGATCACCGGAGCGGCCCAGCTTTGGTACACCAGGCGCCGGAGGGTCGAGCTGTGACGGTGATGGCGGCCAGCGGGCGGACCGCGCGCCCGGCCTTCGGGAGCGCTCTTGCGAAAGCCTTTCTGTACTCGTTCCTGATCTGTCTCGGCATCGTCGTGCTTTATCCGCTGGTCTGGATGGCGCTCAACGGCTTCAAGGATAATGGGCAGATCTTCGGCGACCCGTTCGCGCTGCCGTCGCGGTGGACCTGGGGCAATTATGTGCAGGCCTGGAACCGGGGCGTCCGCGACTATCTGGTCTCGAGCCTGCTGGTGACCGTCGCTTCAGCGATCTGCACGGTGCTGATCAGCGCCTGGACCGCCTACGGGCTGACGCGAACGCCAATGCCCGGCAAGCCGCTTATCGTCGGTCTGGTTCTTGGCGGCCTCATGCTCAGTCCGACCGTGGCGCTGATCCCGCTGGTGCGGATGCTGCAGGCCATCGGCCTCTACAACACCTACTGGGCGCTGATCATCCTCTACACGGCGTTCCGGATTCCGTTCAGCACCTTCCTGATCCGCGCCTACATGCTTGGGCTGCCGAAGGATCTCGACGAGGCGGCCCGCATCGACGGCGCCAGCGAGGGGCAGATCTTCTGGCGCATCATCCTGCCGCTGTGCCAGCCGATCATCATCTCCTGCATCATCCTGCACGTGCTGTTTGCCTGGAACGAGTATTTGTTCGCGATGGTCTTCACCAATGGATCGGCGGTGCAGACGCTGCCCGTCGGCCTCACCTCGCTGATGTCCAAGAACGGCACCAATTACGGCGTCGTCTTCGCGGCGATGACGATCTCGGCCCTGCCGATCGTCCTGCTTTTCTTCGCCGCACAGCGGTACTTCATCCGCGGCCTCTCCGAAGGCATCGGCAAATAAATCACCGGGAAGGACATCCATGTCGCAATTCAAGGTCGACCAGTTGATTGGGGCCAACTTCGCCTTCCAGCATTACGCATTCGAGCGCGTTGCCGAGATCCTTCGCGGCTTCGGCTTCAAGGAGATCGAGCTTTGGGGCATCGCGCCGCATCTCGACCTGTTTCATGCGACAGACGCGCATGTTCGATCGGTTCGCGAGATACTTGCGCAGAACGGACTGACGGTCTGGTGCTTCACGCCCGAGCAGGTGATCTATCCGATCAACATCGCGTCGGGCGACGGCGCATATCGCCGCGACAGCGTCAGGCGGTTCTGCCGCGCGGCGGACATATGCGCCGAACTGGGCGCCCGATATTTGTTCCTGACGTCCGGGCGTGGATATGAACACGACCCGCCGCAAGAGGCGTGGGCACGGTCGGCCCAGTCGCTCGCGGAGATCGCCGCCCATGCGTCCTCGCTCGGCGTGCGCTGCCTGCTCGAGCCGCTGCAACGCGTCGAAACCAACGTCGTCACCAATGCGGCGGGCCTGCGCGAAATGCTCGATGAGATCGGCGCCGACACCATGGACGTGGTCCTGGACACCGTCGGCATGGCCACTGCCGGCGATACCGTGGCCGACTATGTCAGGCTGTTCGGGCCGCGCCTCGCGCATGTGCAGATCGTCGACGGGCTGCCGGCGGGGCATCTTGTCTGGGGCGACGGCAAGCTTCCGATCGGCCAGTACCTCGACGACCTCGCCGCGTCGGGCTATCGGGGGAAACTGACCTTCGAGCCGTTCGGAAATGGCTCCTATGCTCTGGACCCGGTCGCGGCGTGGACACGCAATCTCAAGGCGATCGAGCCCCACATGACGCGGGCGCCGACAGCAGCATGACCGGAGGAGCACCGCCCAATCTGGTCGCCGTCGGTGACAACTGCCTCGACGTCTATCTCAACAAGGACCTCCTGACGGTGGGCGGGAACGCCCTCAACGTGGCCGTTCAATGGCGCCGCAATGGCTGGAGCGCACGCTATTTCGGCGCCGTTGGCGATGATCCTGAAGGCGAGATAACGCTCCGCGAGATCGAGACCGCCGGGCTGTCCCGCAACGATGTCGAGATGATCTCCGGCGACACGGCGGTGACCTTGCTGCGCGACCAGTCGGGCGACCGTACTTTCCTGTTCGAGTCCTTCGGCGTCGGCGAGAATTACATGCCCGCGCCGCGCAACTGGCAGGTCATTTCGAAAGCCGACTGGGTGCATCTGGGCACCAATGCCAACGAGGATCTCGTGCGCTGCCTGGTTCGCGAGCGCGTGCCGTTCAGTCTCGACGTCTCGACCGCGCATCTGGCCTTGCCGCTGGAGGGCGTGCCTCTGGTCTTCGCGTCCGGTCCAGACGAGCCGAGCGTGCCGGTCGAGCCCCTCATGGCCGCGCTGCGGTCGGCCGGGGCGCGCCAGGTCGTGCTCACCTGCGGCAGCCGCGGCGCCTATTTCGGCGACAGCCAAGGCGTTCGCCATGTCGAGGCGTCGCCGACCGCCGTCGTGGACACGTGCGGTGCGGGAGACAGCTTTATCGCCACCTTCATCACCGCGTTCTGCTTCGCGGGTCTCGACGCCGACGATGCCATGCGAAAAGCCTCTCTCGACGCCAGCAGGACCTGCACGCATCTCGGCGGCTTCCCGCAGGAACCGCGCCCTATCCCCGACTGGCTGCCGCTGAAATATGCCGACGTGATCAATCGCGAGACGAGGGTCTGACATGGCCACTTTACGGATGAGACAGCCGGCGGTCGCGGCGACAGCCGATCGGTCGTTCTGGCTGCAGGACATTGCCGCTGCCCCGGCGACCCAACCCTTGGTCGGCGGCGAGCAGGCCGACGTGGTAATCGTCGGCGGCGGCTACACCGGGCTGTGGACGGCGTTGCGGATCCGCGACCTGGCTCCCGAAACCCGCGTCATGGTGCTCGAGGCCGATCAGTGCGGCTCCGGCGCTTCGGGGCGCAATGGTGGACAGGTGCATTCCTGGTTCGCCGAGCTCGATCAGATCAGCGCCGTCGTCGGCGAGGAGGAGGGGCGGGCGCTTTGCGCCGATAGCGTCGATGCCATCGCAGAGCTGGAGAAACTTCAGCGCGACGGCACGATCGATATGGATCTTCGTCTCGACGGCTGGCTGTGGACGGCCAGTTCCACGGCCCAGGAGGGAGCCTGGAACCGCGCTGTCGCGATGACCGAGGCAGCCGGGGCCAACCGCTTCCGGCAGCTGACCGGCGAGGAGATCAAGCAGCGGACCGGGTCTTCCGCCTCCTATGCCGGCGTCGTCGAGGCGAATGCCGGAACCGTGCATCCAGCCAAGCTGGCGACCGGCCTGCGCGACCTGGCGATCGCTCGCGGCGTGGTCGTCCATGAGCGCAGTCCCGTCACCGAAATCGTGCCCGGCAGGACCTGTGTGGTCCGGACCGCGCAGGGCGCGGTGCGGGCCGAGAAGGTCGTGCTGGCGGCCAATGCCTGGCTGTCGGCGCTGCCCGAACTGCGACGGCATCTCTACGTGGTCGCAAGCCAGGTGGTCGCGACCGCGGAAATCCCTGACTTGCTCGACCGAATCGGCTGGCGAGACGGAGCCTCCATCTGCGACGCGCAGCGCCAGGTCCTCTATTACCAGCGCACCCCGAAAGGCCGGGTGGTCTTCGGCCGCGGCAGCGGCAACATCGCCTATGCGGGCAATTTCGGCCAAAGCTTCAACCGCAGCCCCGAACACGGACGGGACAATATCCGCGAACTGGCCCGCGTCTACCCCGAACTGCGAGGAGTGCCGATCGACTATGATTGGGCGGGCCCGATCGACTGCGTGCCGGAGCATGTCCCCGTCTTCGATCACTTGAAGGGTCATCCTAACATTGTCTTTGGCATGGGCTACAACGGGACCGGCATTGCCCAGACCCCAATCGGCGGCCGCGTCCTCGCCAGCCTTGTTCTGGAACGGAAGGATCGCTGGAGCAGCAGTGGGCTGGTGGGGCTCGATCGGCGCAAGACGATGCCGCCGGAACCGTTCCGCTATCTCGGCGCCAAGCTTGTGCGCGCCGCGATCGCGCGCCGGAACGACGTCGAGATCCGCAACGGGATGCCAGGCGCTCTAACGCGATTCCTGTCGGAACGCACGCCGGGCGGCGGGGACTAGGCATCTTTAAACCCGCACGGACCTGTTGTGGCGCCTTTCTGGTGAACATGGGCGCGGACGCTGGCGGTCCGATTACCCGAACGCCCTTCAGCTTTCCTTGTTGAGGTCGCCCGCGCCGGGAGTAATAGTCGCCCGGGAATTTGCGAGGAGGAAGGGATGACGGTGAATTTCGACCCGAGGGCGAAGGCCACGTCGCTCTACCATGGCGAATTCCGGCCGATGTTCATCGGCGGCAAGTGGGTCGCCGCGCAGTCCGGCGAGGTGATGCAGGCGCTGAACCCGGCGACCGGCGAGGTGCTGGCGACGGTGCCGCGTGGCGGAGCCGCCGATGTCGATGCGGCGGTCGCGGCAGCGCGCGCGGCTTTCGAAGGTCCATGGTCGAAATTCTCGCCCTATGAGCGGCAATGCGTGCTGCTCAGGATCGCCGACCTGTTCGAGACACATTGGGAAGAGCTCAGCGTTTGCGACACGCTCGACATGGGGCTGCCGATCACGCGCACGCTGGCCAACCGGCGCCGCGTCATCGGCATGCTGCGCTTCTATGCAGGCATGGCGACGGCGCTGCATGGCGAGGCGATCGACAATTCCATTCCGGGCGAAATCGTCACCTTCACAAGGCGCGAGCCGGTTGGCGTCGTTGGCGCGATCATTCCCTGGAACGCGCCGACCGCGGCCTCGATCTGGAAGATCGCGCCGGCGCTCGCCACGGGCTGTACCATCGTGCTGAAACCGTCCGAGGAGGCATCGCTGACGCCGCTGCTGATCGCCGGGCTGATGCAGGAAGCCGGCGTGCCCGACGGCGTCGTCAACATCGTCACCGGTACCGGGGCCGAAGCGGGCGCGCGGCTCGCCGAACATCCCGACGTCAACAAGATCGTCTTCACCGGCTCGACGCTGACAGGTCAAGCGATCGCGCGGGCTGCTGTCACCAACCTCAAGCGCGTCTCGCTTGAGCTTGGCGGCAAGTCACCGATCATTGTCTGCCGCGACGCCGACATCGACAAGGCTGTCCCAATCGCGGCGATGGCGGTGTTCGTGCATTCGGGCCAGATCTGCATTGCCGGCTCGCGCCTGTTCGTGGCGCGCGAGATCCATGACGAATTCGTGCGCCGGCTGGCGGAGTTCGCCGGAAAACTGCGCATCGGCCATGGCATCGAGGCGGAGACCGAAATCGGGCCGCTCATCAATGCCAGGCAGGCCGGCAAGGTGGAAGGCTACATCAAGGCCGGCAGCGACGAAGGCGCCCAACTGGTCGTCGGCGGGGCGCGGCTGACAGGCGAACTCTATGATGGCGGCAACTTCATCGCGCCGACCGTTTTCGGCGCGGTGTCGGACACCATGACCATCGCGCGGGAGGAGATTTTCGGACCCGTTATTTCGGCGATGCCGTTCGACACGCTGGACGAGGCCGTCGCGCGCGCCAACGCGACGCCCTACGGGCTTGCAGCCGGCGTCTTCACCACCCACCTCGGCACCGCGCACAAGCTAGCCCGCCGCATCAAGGCCGGCTCGGTCTGGGTCAACATGTACCACGCCATCGATCCGGCCGTGCCTTTCGGCGGGATGAAGATGTCCGGCCATGGCCGCGAGGGCGGCATCGAGCATCTGCACGAGTTTCTGGAGACCAAATCCGTCTGGATCCAGACGGAGTGAGGGCGTGGCGATGTTCAGGTGAGGGCGCCCGCGGTCCGGACCCGTCGCCGACTGCCGCGCATCGGCCGGAGCAAGGCCCTTGTTCAGGAACTTTTCGTCATCTGGCGATTTTCGATATATGATCGAATCCCGAACAGAAGGGTGTTTGCGATGACGACGAAACGATTGGCGATCTGCGCTCTTGCTCTCGCGATGGGCTTCGACATGTCCTCGTTGGCTTTCGCGGGCGCCAAGCACCGTCATCACCAGGACGAACAGGAGCGCTACGTTCCCGCCAATGACGATCTCATCGACTTCCTCTTCGGCGGCCCGCGCTACTATGACCAGCAGTTGTTCACAACGGCTGCTGGAGCCTGCTCCTACCACCGGACTGGTCCGGACGGTTTTGCGATAAACAAGATCAACGATCACCACTGCGGAAAATGACCGGCGGACGTTTCGTCCGCGATCAGGTTAGCACGTTGCGAACGTGACACGGTCCGCCGGCGCGGCCACGCGCCCGGCGTAACATTGCGATCCGCCCCGTGGCGTCTACGAGGCTCGTATCAGCTTGCCATAGCGCTTGATCAGCCGGTCGCGCTTGAGGCGGGTCAGCCTGTGCGTCCAGAACAGCCCGTCGAGCTGATCGATCTCATGCTGATGGCAAACCGCCAGCAGGCCCTCGGCGTCCTCGAACCGCTCACCGCCATCCAGATCCTGATAGCGAACGCGGATGCGGGCGTGCCGTTCGATGTCCTCGGTGACACCGGGCATCGAAACGCTGCCTTCCTCATGACGGATCATTTCGGTCGAGGCCTGGACGACGGCCGGATTTACATAGATCGCCGGTTTTGCCGCGGAAGGGAGCTGGATGACGACCAGGCGTTTCAGAATGCCGATGTGCGGGGCGGTGATACCGATTCCAGGGGCCGCGCGCATGGTGTCGATGAGGTCGCTGGCCAAGGCCTGCAGATCGTCGTCGAACAGCTCCACGGGTTCGGCCACGGCGCGAAGGAGGGAATTGGGGAATTTTACGATCGACCGAACTGTCATGGACCTCGCCTCAACTCGGCAAGCCTGCGCGGATTTCCGCGTCATGTTCGCCGCGCATGGGGCTCTTGGCCGGTGTCTTTTGTTGCCATCCGGAAAAGCGCGGCGCGGCCGCCGCCTGCAGGATGCCGTCCACCGTCAGCCATGTGCCGCGTGCGGCCATGTGCGGATGCTGGGCCGCTTCATGGGGGCTGAAGACTGGGCCGACACAGGCGTCCGAGCCCGCGAACAACTTGACCCATGCGTCGCGAGGTCGCGTGGCGAAGATCGCCGCCAGCCGGTCGCCCAGCTGCGGCCAGAGTTCGCGATCGAACTGGTTGGCGAATTGCGGATCGGCGGTCAAGCCAAGCCTGTCGAGGAAGAGCGCATAGAATTTAGGCTCGACGCACTGGACGCTGATAAAGCCGCCATCCGATGTCCGGTAGACGCGGCACCAATGCGGTCCGTCGAGAAGGCTCCGGCCGCGGTCTGCGGCAAGCGCGCCGGATTGTGCGAGCGACATCAGCAGGTTCATCATATGGGCCGAGCCGTCGACGATCGCCGCGTCGACGACGATGCCCTGGCCGCCGGCGCGCACGTTCATCATGGCGGCCAGCATGCCTATCACCAGATAGAGCGCCCCGCCGCCTACGTCGCCGACGAGCGTCGGTGGCGCCATGGGCGGCTCCCCCGGCAAGGAGCCGTACCAGAGCGCGCCGGACAGGCCGATATAGTTCATGTCGTGGCCGGCGGTGGCGGCCAGCGGACCGTGCTGGCCCCAGCCGGTCATGCGGCCGTAGACCAGGCGCGGATTGGCCGCGAGGCAGGCCTCCGGGCCAAGCCCGAGACGCTCCATGACGCCGGGCCGGAAACCCTCGATCAGCCCGTCGGCGGTGGCGATGAGGCGCGTCAGCACGGCCACGTCATCCATATTCTTCAGGTCGAGCGCGATGGAGCGCTTGCCGCGATCGAGCAGCGAGCGCTGGGGCGCGCCCGGCACGGACGGCTCCCTGCGGTGGACGACGATGACATCGGCGCCGAGGTCCGCGAAAAGCATGCCGGCGAAGGGCGCCGGTCCCAGCGCCTCGATCTCGACGATGCGGATTCCCCTGAGCATCCATCCTCCACAGCGGCCGACTCTCTGGTGACGCCTCTGGTGTTGCACGTTTAAGCTATTGCGGAGGGCGACGGTGTGTAACCCTGTTCTTTCGCCATTGAAGCATGTGCCGCCCGCATATACTTCAGGACCATGAAAAAAATTGGTTTCCTGTCATTCGGGTACTGGTCGCCCTCTTCGCAATCGCAGGTGCGTTCGGCATCCGACGCGCTGTTGCAATCGATCGATCTCGCCGTCGCCGCCGAGCAGCTCGGCGCCGACGGGGCCTATTTCCGCGTGCATCACTTCGCCCGCCAGCTCGCCTCGCCATTCCCGCTGCTGGCGGCCGTCGGCGCCAAGACCAGCCGCATCGAGATCGGCACGGCCGTCATCGACATGCGCTACGAGAATCCGCTCTACATGGCCGAGGATGCGGGTGCGGCCGACATCATCGCCGGCGGCCGGCTGCAGCTCGGCATCAGCCGCGGCTCGCCCGAGCAGGTGATCGATGGCTGGCGCTATTTCGGCTATGTGCCGCAGGAAGGCAAAAGCGACGCCGACATGGCGCGGCATCACGCCGAGGTGTTCCTCGATACGCTGCGCGGCGAAGGCTTCGCCCAGCCCAATCCACGGCCGATGTTCCCCAACCCGCCCGGCTTGCTCAGGCTCGAGCCGCATTCGCAGGGCCTGCGCGAGCGCATCTGGTGGGGCGCGGCGACCAACGCCACCTCTGAATGGGCGGCGAAGCTCGGCATGAATTTGCAGAGCTCGACGCTGAAATTCGACGAGAGCGGCAAGCCGTTCCATGTCCAGCAGGCCGAGCAGATCCGCATCTATCGCGAAGCCTGGAAGGCGGCCGGGCATGAACGCGAACCGCGCGTCTCGGTCAGCCGCAGCATCTTCGCGCTGGTCGACGACCGCGACCGCGCCTATTTCGGGCGCGGCAATGAGAGCCGCGACCAGATCGGCTTTATCGAGGAAAATACCAGGGCGATCTTCGGCCGCAGCTACGCCGCCGAGCCGGACGTGCTGATCAAGGAGCTGGCGCAGGACGAAGCGATCGCCGAGGCGGACACGCTTTTGCTCACGGTTCCCAACCAGCTCGGCGTCGACTACAACGCCCATGTCATCGAGGCGATCCTCACCCATGTCGCGCCGGCGCTCGGCTGGCGCTGACCCGTGCGGGGAGCGGTCGTCGGTCTAATGGATCGAGGGAGGTTGCCGCATGTCCAGGAAAGCCCTGATTGCCTGGGGAGGCTGGGAAGGCCACACGCCAGAGCGCAGCGCCAACGTTATCCGCGACATGCTGGAGCGTAACGGCTTCGCGGTCACGCTCGGCGAGGGGACAGCGATGTTCGCCGATCCGAACCTTGCTTCATTCGATCTCATCGTGCCTGTCATCACCATGTCGACGATCGAAAAGGCCGAGCTGAACAACCTGACGCAGGCGGTTCGCCTGGGGAGCGGGCTCGGCGGCTTTCACGGCACGATGGGCGACAGTTTTCGCGCGGAGCCCGACTACCAGTTCATGACCGGCGGCCAGTGGGTCGCGCATCCCGGCAACATCATCGACTACCATGTCGTCATCGCCCGGCCGGACGATCCGGTCACGAAAGGCGTCAGTGATTTCGCCTACCGGTCGGAGCAATATTACATGCATGTCGACCCGGGCAACGAGGTGCTGGCGACAACCACCTTTACCGACGCGCATTTTCCCGGGATCGACGGCGTGGTCATGCCGGTCGTCTGGAAGCGCCGCTATGGCGCGGGTAAGGTTTTTTACAGTTCCCTTGGCCATACGGCGGATGAGTTCGCGGTGCCGGAAATGGCGCTAATCACGGAGCGCGGTTTGCTGTGGGCCGCGCGCGACTAGCCTACCAGTCCGCGACGCGGTCGCCGCCGGTGAATTGCGCGCTTTTGCCGGTGTATTCGAAGAGTTCGATCTTCACCCCGTTGGGGTCGCGCAGCCAGGCCTGGTACGTGTCGTCGCAGGCGTGTTTCTTGGCGGTGACGTCAACGCCCATGGATGCGATGTGCGCGTTCGCGGCGTCGATGTCTTCGACTTCCAGGCAGAAATGGTTGATCTGATCCGTCTCGCTGAACCGCGCGCCCTCTTTCTGGAAGACCTCGACATGGCTGCGGCCGCCGCAATTGAGGTAGAAACCGAAAACCGCGCCATCGCGCAGGAAATTGAACTGGATGTCCATGGCAAGGACATTTTCGTAGAAGCGCCGTGTTTCTTCCAGGTCGTTGGCGAAAATGCAGACATGGGCGAGTTGCTTGACTTTGATCATGGCTGGGTTCCGTGGCTTGGCCCGTTGTGCATGGTAAGGCGGCCCGTACGGCGCATCATCACTCGATTCCGCCGGTGACCGCGTATGCACCGGCGGTGCGCCCATCCTGAAGCCGCAAGACAGCAGTCACGATGGAGCCGTAGGAGCCGCGCCAGACGCTGTGCAGGCGCCGATGCTCGGCGGCAGGGACGAGCGCCTGCCCGGTGAACCGCATGCCGGTTCGCTGCATCTCAACGGCCTCTCCGTTGACATGGACCTTGATGCTGGCCGTTTCAGGTATCTCGCCAACCATTTCGATCGTGATGGCAATCTCATCCTGATCACCGTTAGCGCGCGTCTCGGCCGCAAGCTTGATGGTTGGCGCCGGCGTCTTGCCTGTGCCGGCTTGGCCGGGATGATCCGAAAAGACATCATCAGGCAATTCAGGCGTGCGCGGCGGCTGGGTGCGGCGCTGCGTGGAACGTTCGAAGTCGCCGGCCATGCAAAGCAGCCTTTCATCGTCATAGGCCTTGCCGGCGAAGGTCAGGCCGACCGGCATGCCGATATCGGCCATTGTGCCCATCGGCACGGTGACGGTCGGGATGCCGAAATGGCGCCAGACCAGATTGCCGTTGGCGACCCAGGTGCCGTTGCGCCAGGCCAGATCGGCTGACGCCTCGTTGACGTCGGCGTCGGCCGGGCCGACATCGGCGGCGGCCGGCAGGACCACGGCATCGAGGCCTTGTGCGTCCAGCCAGTCCTCGAAGTCGATGCGTCTTGTTGCTTCGAGTCCCTTGATGCCATCTGCGATCGTGGGAATGTGGGTCAAGGGCGCGACGCCGAGCTTTGCCCGCTCGACATACTGCGCCAGATCGAAGCCGCCTTCATAGCGGTCGGGCAGCGTGCCCGGTGGCTGCGGGAAGATTTTTGGGCCGTCGACCGAGGCGAGATCGGGCAGAGCAGGGTCGGCGTTGGCCCGCAGGAAATCGTCCCAGCCCCAGATGCAGAGATCCCAGATTTCGCGGTCGGCGAAGTCCCCGGGCACCAGCCCACGCTCGACCATGGTCCGCGCGCCGGGGCGGTCGCGCTCATAGTTGGAGACGACGGGAAAGTCGACCTCGACCACTTCGGCGCCGAGCCGCCGCAGATCCGCGGCCCCCTGTTCCCAGAGATCAAGTACCGAGGCGCGGGTTTCGATCGGGCGATCTATTTCCGTGTCGCGGCCGATATACATTCTGGGTACGCCGAGCCGCTTGCCCTTCAGCGAACCCGCAAGCGTCAGGTCGGTATAACGTCGTGGCCGCATCGCGGAGCTTTTCGGCAGCGCCACCCAAGGCTGGGCGCGCCAGAAATCGCCTCGCGTTTCCGGATCGTCGGCGACGATGATGTCGAGCAGTTCCAGCATGTCGGGCACGCTGCGCGTGTGCGGCACCACGACATCCATGGTCGGCACCAAGGGCCAGTTGCCGCGCACCGAAATGACGCCGCGCGAGGGCGTGTAGGCGACCAGCGCGTTGTTGGTGGCCGGCGCACGGCCGGACGACCACGTCTCTTCGCCAAGCCCGAAGGCGCAGAAGCTGGCCGCCGTCGCGGTGCCCGAGCCATTGGAGGAGCCCGACGCGAAGGCGGCGGTCAGATAGTCGCCATTGTAGGGGCTTTCGGCGCGGCCATAGACGCCGCGCTGCATGCCGCCATTGGCCATGGGCGGCATGTTGGTGAGGCCGATCAGCACCGCGCCGCCGGCGCGCAGCCGGGCGATGGTGAAGGCGTCCTCGTTGGCGACGAGATGCTCGAAGGCGGGCGAGCCGGCAGCCACCGTCAGGCCTTTGACTTTGTAGCTGTCCTTGGCGGTGTAGGGGATGCCGTCGAGCGGGCCAAGCGTCTTTCCTTGCCGGCGCCGCTCGTCGGAAGCGGCGGCATCCTCGAACATTTCAGGGTTGAGCACCGGCACGGCGTTCAGCGCGATGCCGTGCCGGTCGAAATACGCGATCCGCCTGACATAGGCTGCGACCAGTTCGACGCTGGTGACGGCGCCTTTGTCGAGCGCTAGGCGCAATTGGTCGATCGACGCTTCGACGAGGTGAAGGCTGGTCTCGGTCATCATTGGCCCCAGTGTCTTTACGCCATGGATGAGCGAGGCCGCCGGCTTCGGCAAGAGCCAATTGGAACTCTTTCGCGCCTCCCCGAAAAAATCGATTTTTTAGGCAACCTCCGATGGACGCGTGCGTTACTGCGTTCCGGGGAAGGTTGAGGTTTGCATTGGACCGTTTCGAGATTTTGAATGAGCCGACAGGCACGTATTCCATTTTCGACAGATACACCGAATTGCCGGTGACGGTGCAAGGCAGGATTTTGATCGGGCTCTGCCGGCACGAAGTGCCGCTTGCCCTGCTCCGCGCCATGGAAGACGACGACGCGGGATGCCGTCGCTCTCCCCGTTGGGCGGCTGTCGATCATACGAACATCAACGAGACGACTTGCAAGGGTGAATGAATGCTCGCATAAGTTGCGGCAAGGCATACAGCATGAAGAAAATGGTGCCGTTATCGTAGCATGAAAGGGGAATCATGCCTGACCAGATTGCGCTTGTCCGCGCGGCCATCGCGCGGCTGCTTTCGGAAAAAACCGGGGCTCCCGTGATTTCGATGAGGGAGAGTATCGCTGAACTGCCGGCGATATCGGGTGCGCCGCTGACCACCGAAAGCCTGCAGGATCTGCTGCTGGAAATGGCGGAGGTGCGCGGGATGATGGTGGCGCTCGACGTTTAGCAACTACTGGGGAAAGCACAACGCGCTTTCCCCAGAGAACCGCTAGAGTCTTTCATGTTTTGATGGCAGCGTATCCAGCATTCGCGAAGTAGTTGCCGCATTCTTCAGGCTCGATCGTT